>NZ_JTKF01000054.1:0-46716 GCF_000828175.1 Pseudomonas sp. W15Feb9B
TGCTCGCGAAGGCGTCGTATCAGTCAACTTAACCTTCATTGATATACCGCCTTCGCGAGCAGGCTCGCTCCCACCTTTGATTTCAGTGATCCAAAGATCAGTTCGCCGCCCAGAAAATGTAATCGGCCTGATACTTCACCACTTCCTGTTTGCCCTTGTTCGCCGCCGTGCATTCGCTGCCCGGGGCCACGCCGCCCTTGAGCGCGACACGCTGGATGTAACTCACGCCACTCATCGCGCCTTTGCCTTCGGCGGGGTTGGCCTTGACCAGTTGATAGGGCAGGTTGCCCGGGCTCGACGGGGCGACGGCCAGTTGCGTGCCGGTGACTTTCGAACCGTCCTTGGCCTGCCAGGTGGCGGGCGGGCCGAAGTAGGTGCCGACCTGCTGGCCGCTGCGATCATTGAGCACCGCTTTCGGGCCGACGAAGGTCCATTCGGTCTGCCCGGCCGCGTTGGGCTTGTCGCGGCATTCATAGGTGATCTCGCCGACGCCGGTGGTTTCCATGGCGATCTTGTGGCCTTCCGGGACTTTGATCGCGTCGGGATAGCTGCTCTGGGCGAAGGTTGTCGAGGACAGGGCGAGCAAACCGCTGAGGCCAATCAGTTGAGTGATGTTCATCTGTGTTATCTCCGAAAGGGGTAAACCGCTGACAGCCAAAGAGGGCTGTTACAGGGACTACCCGTGACGGAGGCGTTTGGATGCAGTGCCCGACAAATATTTTTCAATCTCTGCAAATCAAAACTGTGGGAGCGAGCTTGCTCGCGAAGGCGTAGTGTCAGTCGACTCATTTATATCTGCACCACCGCTTTCGCGAGCAAGCTCGCTCCCACAGGGGACTTTAGCGGGCTTGAGGCCGGAGGCTTTCAGCAGTTCCTGGGTGTAGGGGTGCTGCGGTGCGGCAAAAATCTCCCGCGACGAACCTTGTTCCACGACCTTGCCATCCTTGATCACCAGCAAGTCATGGGCCAGCGCCTGCACCACCGCCAGGTCATGGCTGATGAACAGATAGGTCAGCCCATGCTTGATCTGCAGTTGCCGCAACAGCTCCACCACTTGTTTCTGCACCGTGCGATCCAGCGCCGAGGTTGGTTCGTCGAGCAGGATCAGCGCCGGCTCCAGCACCAGCGCGCGGGCGATGGAGATGCGCTGGCGCTGGCCGCCGGAAAATTCGTGGGGGTAGCGATGGCGACTCTTCGGGTCGAGGCCGACTTCCTCCAGTACGCGAATCACCGCCGCCTCGCGCTCGGCCTCGGTGCCGATGCCGTGGGTCAGCAGACCTTCGGCAATGATCTGCTGCACCGACATGCGCGGGCTCAGGCTGCCGAACGGGTCTTGGAACACCACTTGAATCTGCCGCCGCAACGGGCGCATAAAGCGCTGATTGAGCAGGCTCAGTTGCTTGTTGCCGAAGCGGATCTCGCCCTCGGATTCCACCAGCCGCAGGATCGCCTGGCCCAGCGTGGATTTGCCCGAACCGGATTCGCCGACAATCCCCAACGTTTTGCCGCGTTGCAGGCGGAAGCTGACGCCGTCCACCGCTTTGATGTACGCCTGCGAACGACTGAACAGCGCCTTGGGCAGTGGAAACCAGACCTTCAGATCATCGACCTCCAGCAGATTGTGTTGATACGCACTCGGCACCGGTACACCGCTGGGTTCGGCTTCGATCAACAAGCGGCTGTAAGGATGTTGCGGGGTGCGAAACAGCGTCTCGCAGTCGGCCTGTTCGACGATTTCGCCGTGGCGCATCACGCACACCCGTTGCGCGATGCGCCGCACCAGATTCAGATCGTGACTGATCAGCAACAGCGACATGCCCAGGCGCTGTTGCAGTTCGATCAACAGCTCAAGAATCTTCTGCTGCACGGTCACGTCCAGCGCGGTGGTCGGTTCATCGGCGATCAGCAGTTCCGGCTCATTGGCCAGCGCCATGGCGATCATCACCCGTTGCCGTTGTCCGCCCGACAGCTGATGCGGATAGGCTTTCAAACGCTGCAAAGGCTGGCGAATACCGACCAGTTCCAGCAGTTCCAGCGTCCGCTCACGTGCCGCGCGACCCTTCAGGCCTTTATGAATCTCCAGCACTTCACTGACTTGCCTTTCCACCGTGTGCAACGGGTTCAGCGAGGTCATCGGCTCCTGGAAAATCATCGCAATCCGGTTGCCGCGTAAACCGCGCAGGTGTTGCTCGCTGGCCTGCAGCAAGTTCACTCCGCTGTAAGTAATCGAACCGCTGCTGCTGACGCTTTTACCTGGCAATAAACGCAGGATCGAATGCGCCGTGACCGACTTGCCCGAGCCGGACTCGCCGACCAGCGCCAGACATTCACCACGGCGAATGTCGAGGTTCAAACCGTGCACCACGGCTTGCTCGCCAAAGGCCACGCGCAGGTCGCGAATCTCGATCAAATGGTTTTGCATGTCAGCTCCTCGGATCAAGATCGTGGATCAAACGCGTCTCGGCAAGCCTCACCGATGAACACCAACAAAGACAGAATCAGCGCCAAGGCAAAAAACGCCGTCAGCCCCAGCCACGGCGCTTGCAGATTGCGCTTGGCCTGGCCAATCAGTTCGCCCAGTGAGGCGGTGCCCGCCGGCATGCCGAAGCCAAGAAAATCCAGCGCGGTGAGGGTGGCGATGGCGCCGGTCAGAATGAAAGGCAAATAGGTCAGGGTGGAGGTCATTGCGTTGGGCAGAATGTGCCGGCACATCAGCTCACTGTCGGTCAGCCCCAGCGCCCGCGCGGCTTTGACGTATTCCAGATTGCGTCCACGCAGGAACTCGGCGCGCACCACATCCACCAGCGCCAGCCAGGAGAACAGCGCCATGATCCCCAGCAGCCACCAGAAACTCGGCGAGACGAACCCGGACAAAATGATCAGCAGATACAGCACCGGCAGCCCCGACCAGATCTCCAGCAGCCGTTGCCCGAGCAAATCCACCCAACCGCCGTAATAACCCTGCAACGCGCCGGCAACGATACCGACCAACGCACTGATGCCGGTGAGGATCAGCGCAAACAGAATCGAAATCCGTGTACCGAAAATCACCCGCGCCAATACGTCCCGCGCCTGATCGTCGGTGCCCAGCCAGTTGCTCGCCGAGGGCGGGCTGGGTGCCGGTTCAGTCAGGTCATAATTGACCGTGTCATAGCTGAACGGAATCGGCGGAAACAGCATCCAGCCGCCCTGATCCTCGATCAGCGAGTGCACGTAAGCGCTGGCGTAATCCGGCTGGAACGGCAGCTCGCCGCCGAAATCGGTTTCCAGGTAATCGCTGAGGATCGGGAAGTACAAAGCGCCGTGGTAGCGGATCACCAAGGGTTTGTCGTTGGCAATCAGTTCGCCGCCAAGGCAGATCAGGCACAGGCCAATGAACAGCCACAGCGACCAGCGCCCACGGCGGTTGGCCTTGAACTGCGCGACCCGGCGCTGACCCAGAGGAGAGAGTGTGAACATCAGGCAGTCCTCGCCGAGAAGTCGATGCGCGGGTCGAGCAGGGTGTAGCTGAGGTCGCCGATCAGCTTGATCAACAGGCCGAACAGGGTGAACAGGAACAACGCGCCGAACACCACCGGATAGTCCCGCGACACCGCCGCTTCGTAACTCATGCGCCCGAGGCCATCGAGGTTGAAAAGGGTTTCGATCAGCAAGGAGCCAGCGAAAAACACTTCGATCAGCGCCGACGGCACACCCGCCACCACCAGCAGCATGGCGTTGCGAAACACGTGGCCGTAAAGCACGCGGTGTTCGGTCAGACCCTTGGCCCGTGCGGTAATCACGTACTGGCGGCTGATCTCGTTGAGGAAGCTGTTTTTGGTGAGGATGGTCAGGGTGGCGAAGCCACCGATGACCAGCGCCGTGACCGGCAACACCAGGTGCCAGAGGTAGTCGCCGACCTTGCCCAACGTGCTGAGGCTGTCGAAGTTATCCGACACCAGCCCCTGCACCGGGAACCAGTTGACGTAGCTGCCGCCGGCGAACACCACGATCAGCAGAATCGCAAACAGAAACGCCGGCATCGCGTAGCCGATGATGATCGCGGTGCTGCTCCAGACATCGAATGCGCTGCCGTTCCTGATCGCTTTGCGGATGCCCAACGGGATCGAAATCAGGTAGGTGATCAGCGTCGCCCACAAGCCGAGCGACAACGACACCGGCAGTTTCTGCAGGATCAGATCGGTGACCTTGGCGCCGCGAAAGAAACTGCTGCCCAGATCCAGCTGGGCGTAGTTTTTCAGCATCAGCCACAAGCGTTCGTGCATCGGCTTGTCGAAACCGTAGTGGTGTTTGATTTCCTCGATCAGCGCCGGGTCGAGGCCACGGCTGCTGCGCCCGGCACCGCCCGTCGCAGCGACTTCGCCACCACCGCCCATGCTGTGCCCGCCGAAACCTTGCAGACGCGCGATGGCTTGTTCCACCGGGCCGCCCGGCGCGGCCTGCACGATGAGGAAATTGACCACCAGGATGCACAGCAGCGTGGGGATGATCAGCAGCAAACGTCGACTCAGATAACGCAGCATGTCACTGGCCCCCCGCAAGCTGGGTGTGCATCTGTTGCGTGGTCAACGGCTTGGCCGAGACCTCCCACCAGGTGTTGAGGCCTTCGTCGTAAGCCGGTTGCACCGGCGGCATGCCGAAGCGGTTCTGATACACCGTCGGCGTGCCTTTGGAGTAGTAGTTGGGAATCATGTAGTAACCCCATTGCAGCACCCGGTCGAGGGCGCGGGCGTAATGCACCATGGCATCGCGGGTGTCGGCCTTGACCAGCCCGTCGATCAGTTGATCGACCGCCGGGTTGGCCAGCACCATCGAGTTCGAACTGCCGACTTGCGTGGCACTTTGCGAGGCGTACAGGCTGTACAGTTCGCGGCCGGGGGAGACGATCGGATCGCCACTGCGCGGGAAACTGGTGACGATCATGTCGTAGTCGCGGGCGTTGAGCCGATTGACGTATTGCGCCGAATCGATCCGGCGCAAATTCAGGGTGATGCCGATCTGCGCGAGGGTGCGTTTGAATGGCAACAGCATGCGGTCGAAGCCGCCCTGACCGTCGAGGAAGGTGAACGCCAGCGGCTCGCCATCGGCGTTGACCAGTCGGCTGTGTTGCGGCGTCCAGCCCGCCTCGGCGAGCAGTTTCAGCGCCTGCAACTGCTTGTCACGTATGTAGCCGCTGCCGTCGGTATTCGGCGCCTGATAGACCTCGGTGAACACCTCGTCCGGGATCTGCCCGCGCAACGGTTCGAGGATCTTCAATTCCTCGGCGTCGGGCAGGGCGGTGGCGGCCATTTCACTCTTGGGCCAGAAGCTGTTCTGACGCACGTAGAAGCCGCGCATCATCTGCTTGTTGGTCCACTCGAAATCCCACAGCAGACTGATCGCCTGACGCACGCGGCGATCCTGAAAAATCGGGTTTTGCAGGTTGAACACGAAGCCTTGCGCCGCCGTGGGTTTTTCCGGGGCGAGAATCGCCTGTTGCAAACGCCCGTCACGCAATGCCGGGCTGTCGTAGCCGACCACGTAACCGGACGAAGAAAACTCGCGGTTGTAATCGAACGCACCGGCCTGCAGCAGTTGGCGAGCGACGTCGGTGTCGCCGTAGAAATTCACCGTGAGCGTGTCGAAGTTGTACATCCCGCGACTGACCGGCAGGTCCTTGCCCCACCAGTCCGGATCGCGCTGGAAACTGATGCTGCGCCCGGCGTCGACCTTGCTCACGCGATACGGACCGCTGCCCAGCGGCGGTTCGAAGCCGCCGCCGTTGGCGAAATCGCGCGTCTTCCACCAGTGTTCGGGCACCACGCGCAGCGTCGCCAGGTCCAGCGCCAGGGTGCGGTTGAGGTTGTTCTTGAAGGTGAAACGCACCTGCCGTGGACCTTCGATCAGTACGTCCTGCACGTCGGCGTACTGCTGGCGATAACTGAGGCTGCCCTTGGTCATCAGCAGGTTGAAGGTGTAGCGCACGTCTTCGGCGGTGATCGGCGTACCGTCGGCGAAGCGGGCCTTAGGGTTGAGGGTGAAGCGCACCCAGAGCCCCTCGGGATCGCGTTCCATTTGTTGCGCGACCAGTGCGTAAACGGTGTAGGGCTCGTCCAGCGAACGGAACGCCAGCGGCGCATACACCCAGTCGTTGACCTGCACCACGGAAATGCCTTGATCGGCATACGGGGTGATGTAGTTGTACTGGCCGATTTCCATCGACGCGCGACTGAGCGAACCGCCCTTGGGCGCGTCGGGATCGACGAAATCGAAATGCTGGAAACCCGCCGGATACTTCGGCGCCTCGCCGTACACCGTTAACGCATAACCGCCGCCGGCCAGCGCCGAAGTGCCAGTGCACAGCAGCGCACTGCCGAGCAGCAGGCCAGCCATGTTGCGCAAAAAACTCATGAGGTCACCCTGAAAATCCCTGAAGAAACCCGGTTCCCATGTGGGAGCTGGCTTGCCAGCGATAGCGGTATGTCAGTGAAGTAAATGTCGACTGATACGACGCTATCGCTGGCAAGCCAGCTCCCACAGGGTTTTTTGGCGCTCGTTCTTTAGAAGTGATACGTCATGCGCGCAAACAGCGTGCGGCCCAGCGGGTCGGTGTAGCGCGGGTCATAGCCGCTCTGGAAGTTGTAGGCCTGGTTGGAGAACGGTGGATTGCGGTCGAACATGTTCTTCATCCCGGCATCGACATCCAGCACCTTGTTGAAGGTGTAGCCGGCCGACAGGTCCCACACCGAATACGACGCCACGCGCGCATGGGTATCGCGGTCGTAGTCGTTGTAACCGGTGGTGAAGCGGTTGGTCAGCGACGCCCTTGCGGCGCCGAAGGTCCAGCTGCCGGTGAGGTTGTGTTTCCAACGCGCGATCACGCCGTCCCCTTCGAAGTCGCCGACCTTGTCGGTGAACGGGCCTTTGATGGTGCTCTGGAAGTCGTAACTGTCGACGTAGGTGCCTTGCAGCCCCAGACCGAACTGACCGTACGGGGTGTTCGGGAAGCGGTAATCCAGCGATACATCGACACCGTTGGTCTCGACGATGCCGAGGTTGGCGTTGCCGGTGACGATGTAGTTGAGCGTGCCGTCGGCGTTGCGCACGAAGCGATCCGGGTAGCTGCCGGCCTGATCGAACACGGTGGACTCGGGGAACGGCTGGATCTGGTTGGAGATGTGAATCCACCAGAAATCCAGACCCACCGACAGGTTGCTGACCGGTTGATAGACGAAGCCCAGCGTCACGTTGCGCGCTTTCTCCGGAGCCAGATCTTCATTGCCGCCGATCTGATTGAGGAACTGCTGACCGCAATCGCGCCCGCCGTTGCCACCCGGTTGCACCACGCCGCCGGTACACAGCACCGGATCGTTGTAGTAGCCCTGGGTGTAGGTGATGCTGCGCGGCGAATACAGCTCGTAGAGCGACGGCGCCCGGAAACCTTCGCTGTACGCGCCGCGCACCACCAGCTCTTTGAGCGGCTGATAACGGAACGAGTATTTCGGGTTGGTGGTGCTGCCGAAGTCGCTGTATTTGTCGTGACGCACAGCGGCGGACAGTTCGAGGCTGTCGAGCACCGGCACGTTGATTTCCGCATAGGCGGCTTTCACACTGCGGTCACCCTCGACGCTACCGGCCGGGTCGATGCCGAGGCTCTGGATGTCACCGGCAAACTGTTCGAAGTCCTGGTGGAATTTCTCTTTGCGGTACTCGCCACCCAGCGCCAGACCGGCCGGCCCGGCACCGAACCAGTCACCGATCTCGCGACTGACCCGTCCGTCAAAACCGGCCACGCGGCCAACGGCGGTGGTGTAGGCGCCGTGGTACATCGCGGCGTCGATGTACTGCTGACCGGCGGCGGATTGCGGGCCGAACGGGTTGAGCAGGCCACTGGCCAGACCGTTGATCATCGCCTGATCGCTGACATAGCCGCTGGTGACGCTGGAGACGATTTTGTTCTGGTTGTACGAGGCGCCGACGTTGTAATCCCAGCCGCCGACCAGACCGTCGAAGCTCAGCAGAAAGCGCTGGCTGGTATTTTGGTCTTTCGATTCGCGCGGGCCGGCGGCGGTTTCGCGCCAGTTGACGTCGACCGGTTGCGTCGGGTCGAGGGCGAAACCGGTCGGGCCGGGGGTGATGCCGTTGCCGGGGTAGTAGGGCGATGACGAATCCAGGCTCAAACCGGTGAGCGGCGCCGGGCCGACAGCGGTGGCGTTGTTGTTGCGTGACCAGAAGTATTCGAGGTTGACGTTGTGATCGTCGCCGAGTTTGCCGGTGGTCTTGCCGAAGAACGAGGTCTTTTCGGTTTGCGGAATCAGGTCGATGTATTCGCGGGTGCTGAAGCGGCACAGGCCATCGCGCGCGACCAGGTTCGGCCCGTTGCAATTGCTGTTGGCCAACGGGTTGGTGGCGTTGCCGTTCTGGCTGTAGTTACCGGGGAACGCGGTGCCGGAGGTCTGATCGAGGCCACGACCAGGATCGTAGTCGCGGGCGAAGGAGCGGTCGTTGGCGTCGAGGTTCTGCTGCTTGTTGTAGTTGAACACGCCGAGCACGTTGAAGCGGTCTTCTTCCAGATCGCCATAGCCCCAACTGGCGCTCATGTCTTTGGTGGCACCGCCGCCGCTGTGGGTCGGGGTTTCGCCACCGAGGGTGAGCTGGCCGTCGGTCAGGGATTTTTTGGTGATGAAGTTGATCACGCCGCCGATGGCGTCGGTGCCGTACAGGGCTGATGCGCCGTCGCGCAGAACTTCCACGCGCTCGATGGCGGCAAACGGGATCATGTTCAGATCCACCGCGCCACCGGCCGAGTTGGTGCCGGACAAGGCATTGTTGGCCAGGCGCCGACCGTTGAGCAGCACCAGGGTCTTGTTTGCGCCGATACCACGCATGTCGGCAAACGAAGCGCCACCGGTGGCGGCGCCGACTGAGCCTGCGCTGTTGTTGATCGACTGGCTGCCGGTGATCCGCTGCACCAGTTCGGCGGTGGTGGTCACGCCCTGTTTGCGCAGCTCATCGGCTTTCAAAATGGTGATCGGCACGGCCGTTTCCGCATCGACCCGGCGAATCGCCGAGCCGGTCACTTCCACCCGTTGCAGTTGCGTGGTCGGTGCCACCACTGCGGCTGCAGCGGGGACGACGGCGTTGTCGTCCTCGGCGGCTTGCACGGTCCCGGCGCCCATCCCCATGGCCACCAGGTACAACGGAACAAAACGGTGACGAGAAATCGTTGCCACCAAAGGTTTGAGCGTGAAGCGTGGAGTGTTCATCAGCATGGTTGTTTCCGACTTGATCAGACGTTATCGAATTGGCCTTGTGAGCCCCTCATTGCTCCGCTTTCGGTGATACCGCATGCGGAAAGCCACTTTCTTCAAGCAAGCCGATCCCCTCCGAAGACGTCTGGCGTTTTTCGGTCGGCTGATTGCGACGGGAAGCGGTTCGCGGTGTCGGGCGCGTTTCTCAACGCGCGCCCGACACCGCACTCAGTGGGTGGTCATCACCGAAATCTTGCTGATGCCCGAGCGTTCGATGGACGCCATGGCCTTGGCCACCTGGCCGTAATTGACGTTGGCGTCGGCCTGCAGCTGCACGCGCACCTCGGCGTCCTTGGCCTTGACCTCCTTGAGGCTGGCCTCCAGAGATTCCGGTGCCAGTTCGGTTTTCGCCAGGTAGAACTTGCCGTCCTGATCGACGCTGACCACCACCGGGTCTTTCTTCTCGGCGGGGGCGACGGCGTCGGTTTTCGGCAGGTTGACCTTGATCGCGTTGGTCATCAGCGGTGCCGTGACGATAAACACCACCAGCAGCACGAGCATCACGTCCACCAGCGGCGTGACGTTCATTTCGCTGAGCACTTCATCGCTGTCTTGAGTGGAAAAGGACATCAGCTGGCCTCCCGCACGGCGGCAGTGGTTTTGCTGGCGATGGCCTGGCGGCTGATGGAAAACGCGCTGCGTGAGGCGAGGGCGTCGAAGTCGTGGGCGAAGTCATCCATGTCTGCCGAGGCCAGTTTCAGGCGGCGCAGAAAGAAGTTGTAAATCAGCACCGCCGGGACCGCGACGGCGATCCCGACGCCAGTGGCGATCAGCGCGTGACCGATCGGTCCGGCGACCGCTTCAAGGCTCGCCGAACCGGTTTCGCCGATGCTTTGCAGGGCTTCCATAATCCCCCACACGGTACCGAACAGACCAATGAACGGCGCGGTGCTACCGATACTGGCGAGGATCGCCTGGCCGTTTTCCAGCGAGCGGCGTTCTTTCTGGATCTGCTGGCGCAGGTTGCGTTCCAGGCGATCGGAACGGTTGATGGTGTGCGCCAGTTGTTGCGTGGTACGCGGCGATTCTTCCACCAGCAAGGCTTCGAAACCGCTGCTGGCGATGCGCGCCAGCGAGCCCGGATACTGGCTGGCATGTTCGGCGGCGGTCAGCAGATCCGGCGCGCCCCAGAAGGCTTTGCTGAACTGTTTGTTCTGGGCTTTCTGGCGCAGGTATTGCGCCGACTTGACCAGCAGGATCGCCCAGCTGACCACGGAAAACAGCACCAGGCCCCAGAGCACCCCGGGGACAATCATCGAAGACAGTGAAGAGTTCATGGCTACACCTCGCTTGCATTAAGTCGGTTATGAGTTGGGTTTGCCGTTATTGCGGCAATTTGAAATCGATGGTCTGGGTGGCGAAGCCGTCAATCGGCGTGTCACCGCGTTTGGCCGGAATGAACTTCCAGTTCTTTACCGCCGCGACGGCGGCGTCATCCAGTTGCGGCTTGCCGCTGGACTTGGTGACCGTTACCGAACCGGCACGTCCGTTGGCCAACACCTGAATGCGCAGCACCACGCTGCCTTCCCAGTTGCGCCGCAGCGCCAGTGACGGGTATTCCGGCGGCGGGTTGCCGAGGCTGGCAAGGCCGGAAATCGCGGCCGATTCCTTGACCGGGCCAGGCGCGGCGGCCGGGGCCGGTGGCGCGCTCGGTGTCGCCGGCGCAGCGGGAGCGGCCGGTTGTGCCGGGGCGGGCGGAGCTTTTGGCGGCTCGACTTTCTTCACCGGTTTGGGCTTCTCGACCGGTTTCGGTTTTTCGATCGGCTTGGGTTTCTCCATCGGTTTGGGCGGTGGCTTGACCGCGTCTTCGTCTTCCACCGGTTGTTCCGGTTCCGGAGGTGGAGGGGGCGGCGGTGGCGGAGGTGGTTCCGGTGTGGGCGGTGCCGGTGGCGTCGGGCTGGTCAGCTCGACGGTCATTTCCGGAATCTGCGGCGGCGTCGGCAGGGGTTCGGGCCGGGTCTGCTGGAAAAACCACCAGGCACCGCCGTGTATCAGTGCCGACACCGCCACCAGCAACAGCATCTGCTGCTTATTCAACCCGCCGGGCTGCGAAGTGTTGGCCGTGAAGGCCGGTCTGCCCGGTGGTGGCGGGACTGGCGCGTCCCTTAACGGCCCCGGCAGGGTTCTGTGCTTTACCGCATCGTTCATTAAAGCTCCCTCGGGTTGATGAAGGGCAATAAGGTGCCGTCCGAACATTTCGGTGATGTTCGAGTGGATGGGTGTAACTTTCTTTTGGGTGTACGCAAGCCGATAGTTGAACTATCTATTGAATAGGCTTGTGCAGGCTTACTGGCTTAACGCCAATGACTTCGTTTGTTCATTCGCCATTCCCTGGTGTTGTTCTGTATCGGTGTGGATTGTTTCAATGGTCGTGATTCATTTTGCAACCGCTGTGCCAAATATTGCTGAAATGTAGAGCGGTTATTTCATGGCTGTTACTCATGTCGCAATTATATAAGTTTTACAGAGTGCCTCGGTTTTCTTTAGTGCATGACTGTCCGCGGCCCCGAACGCCGGGGCTTTTTTGCAGGCGAGTCAGACCGGGCGCTGTATCGGCCGGATTAGCCAGATAGAGCCGCTGAGCTCGAGTCCTCCAGGGCGCTTGATGGTGCGCGACGGACTGATTTGGTGCGGGTCAATGTTTTAGCGGGTCACGGCGCATGTTCCTTGTTTTTGTTTAAATGAAATCAGTATTTCGAATCTGCGTTAGTTGCGTGCGCAGGAACGCTTTTGGTGCAATTAAAAAATCAGTTGAAATTATTGTTCGACAATTCGGCAATCGTTGATTGACGCAGTGCTTGCGCAATAACTTCATGGGTCTTATTTAAAAAATAAATACCACGCTGCTGTCGGCACATTATTCAGCGCCAACACAGTGGTCGTTTGTCAGGTTCAGGTAATGACGTAAATTCGCGGATGGCCGGTACTGTTCAGGTGAACTCGACATTGCGCGGATGGATATAAACAGGCCGTGAAGCGGCAGAACGATTGAAGATTCACGCAGTGACCTCCTTGTTGCCAGTTCGGATACGCGAACTTTTGGTCCGGTATCGCACCTTACAAGAACGCGGATAGCGTTCGATGATTGCTCTTGGTGCGGGATGGGCACCGCCAGCGCGGTTTTGCGGGGTTTGAATTCGCAAGTCGCGAATGCATGGGAAAAACGTGCCAAAGCCGATACACCCGCTATAAATAGGGCTACACAGATCCGTCGAGATCGAGGAGGGGGCATGTATCAACTGTACGGACATCGCAATTCGGGTGCTGCAGCCATCGAAGCAGCGCTGGAGTTATGCCAGATCGCCTATCGCTTCATCGATATCGAAGCTTCGAGCGAGGCGGCCGAAGCCCTCGCGCGCCTCAATCCACTGAAACAGGTGCCGACCCTGCAGTTGCCCGATGGCAGTGCGATCACCGAGAGTGTGGCGATTCTGATTCACCTGGGCCTGCGCTTTCCCGGATTCGGCCTGTTGCCGGCCGAGGCCACTGATCGCGATCAGGCGATTCGCGGCATGGTCTACATCGCGAGCAATTGCTACGCGGCCATCGGCGTCATCGATTACCCCGAACGCTGGCTGGTGATGCCGGACGAAGCCTCACGACAGAATCTGATGGCCGGTGCCCGCGAGCGCTTGCACTGGAGTTGGGAAGTGTTTGCCGACCAGTTTTCCGCCGAGTTGTACCTGGACGACGAGACGCCCGGCGCCCTGGACGTGCTGGCAGCGGTGGTGACGCGCTGGTCGGGGAGTCGCGAGCACCTGCGCCAGACCCGCCCCGGGTTCTACGCATGGTTGCAGCGCATTGACCGGCACCCGGTGCTGGCGCCGGTGTTTGCCCGGCATTGGCCGGTTTAAGAGTGCAAAGATCAAAAGATCGCAGCCTCTGGCAGCTCCTACACTGTTCTCTGTAGGAGCTGCCGGAGGCTGCGATCTTTTGATCTTGGGGATTATTCCCCGCGAATGTACTGCTCCAGCTGCTTGATCAGCTCGGCCTGTTCGGCAATCGCCTCTTTCACCAGGTCGCCGATCGACAGCAAGCCGATCAGTTTGCCGTTCTCCACCACCGGCAAGTGGCGCAGGCGTCTGTCGGACATGATGCCCAGGCAGGTGTCGACGGTCTGATGGGTGTCCACGGTGATGACATCCTTGACCATGATGTCGCGCACCGGTGTACCGACCGAGGAGCGCCCGTGCAGTACCAGTTTGCGCGCGTAATCACGCTCACTGATGATGCCGACCACTTTTTCGTCTTCCACCACCAACAGGGCCCCGACGTTTTTTTCGGCCATCTTCATCAGCGCTTCGAGCACCATGTGATCGGGTTTGATCTGATGCACTTCCTGATTTTTCTGATCTTTGAGCTTGAGCAGTTGGGCGACGGTCTTCATGGTGGTTACTCAGGTGTTGTCGTTGTTCTCCAAGCATCGTAGACGCTGGCGTGCAGGGCAAGGTGGCAAAGCGGCAGATAGCACGCAAAAAACGTCATTTGCCGGTTTTTCCGGCTCACCTCTATCCCTGTGGCGAGGGAGCTTGCTCCCGCTGGCCTGCGTAGCAGGCCCAAACCCTGAGAATTCGGTTTGCCTGATACACCGAATTGCCTGGCTTTGCGACTGCTGCGCAGCCGAGCGGGAGCAAGCTCCCTCGCCACAGGGGATGGGGTTATCTCGGACGATGCCGCGTAGAATGCCCCTCTGATTCAATTCCTGAGGTTGCAGTGGTGGATTTACAGCAGGGCTTCGTCCTGACCCGGCATTGGCGCGACACCCCGGCCGGCACCGAAGTCGAGTTCTGGCTGGCGACCGACGCCGGACCGCGCCGTGTGCGTCTGGCGCCGCAGACGTCAGTGGCGTTTATCCCCGCTGCACAACGCGAAGCGGCCGAACGTCTGCTGCACGATGAAAAGAATGTCGAACTGCGCCCGCTGGCCCTGCAGGATTTCGAGCATCGCCCGGTGCTGGGCCTGTATTGCCAGCAACACGGCCAGTTGATGCGCCTGGAAACCGCGCTCAACCGCGCCGGGGTCGACGTCTTTGAAGCCGACGTGCGTCCGCCGGAACGCTACCTGATGGAGCGCTTCATCACCGCGCCGGTGCTGTTCAGTGGCAGTGCCGATGACGACGGCGTCTTGCTCAATGCCCAACTGAAACCCGACCCCAAATACCGACCGCAACTGCGGCTGGTCTCGCTGGATATCGAAACCACCGAAACCGGCGAGCTGTATTCCATTGCCCTGGAAGGCTGCGGCCAGCGTCAGGTGTACATGCTCGGCGCACCGAACGGTGATGCGAGCATTGTCGACTTCGACCTCGAATACTGCGATTCGCGCACCGTTCTTCTCAAAAAGCTCAACGACTGGTTCGCCCGGCATGACCCCGACGCGATCATCGGCTGGAACGTCGTGCAGTTCGACCTGCGCATCCTTCACGAACACGCGCGGCGCCTCGGCGTGCCGCTGAAAATCGGCCGTGGCGGTGAAGAGATGCAGTGGCGCGAACACGGCAGTCGCACGCACTTCTTTGCTTCGGCAGCGGGGCGGCTGATCATCGATGGCATCGAATCGCTGCGTTCGGCGACCTGGAGTTTCCCTTCGTTCAGCCTGGAAAACGTCGCCCAGACCCTGCTTGGCGAGGGCAAGGCGATCGACAACCCGTACCAGCGCATGGACGAAATCAACCGTATGTTCGCCGAGGACAAACCGGCGCTGGCCAAGTACAACCTCAAGGACTGCGAACTGGTCACGCGGATTTTCGCCAAAACCGAACTGCTGACGTTTTTGCTCGAACGCGCCAGCGTCACTGGCCTGCCGGCGGACCGCAGCGGCGGTTCGGTGGCGGCGTTCACCCACTTGTATATGCCGCTGATGCATCGCCAGGGTTTCGTAGCGCCGAACCTGGGCACCAATCCACCGCAGGCCAGCCCGGGCGGCTTCGTCATGGATTCACAGCCAGGGCTGTACGAGTCGGTACTGGTGCTCGATTACAAGAGCCTGTACCCGTCGATCATCCGCACCTTTCTGATCGACCCGGTGGGGCTGATCGAAGGTTTGCAGCACCCGGACGATGCCGATTCGGTTCCGGGTTTTCGCGGCGCGCGTTTCTCGCGCACCCGACATTGCCTGCCGTCGATTGTCGCGCGGGTCGCCGAAGGTCGCGAGACCGCCAAACGCGAGCACAACGCGCCACTGTCGCAGGCGCTGAAGATCATCATGAACGCGTTCTACGGCGTGCTCGGTTCCAGTGGTTGCCGATTTTTCGATACGCGTCTGGCATCGTCGATTACCTTGCGCGGCCACGAGATCATGCTGCGCACCCGACAGCTGATCGAAGCGCAGGGCCACGCGGTGATCTATGGCGACACCGATTCGACCTTCGTCTGGCTGCGTCGCGCGCACGGTCAGGAGGAAGCGGCACAGATCGGTCAGGCGCTGGTCAAGCACGTCAACGACTGGTGGCGCGAGCACGTGCGTGAGGAATACGGCCTGCAAAGTGCTCTCGAATTGCAGTACGAAACCCACTACAAACGTTTTCTGATGCCGACCATTCGCGGTGCCGAGGAGGGCAGCAAAAAGCGCTACGCCGGCCTCGTTACCCGCGCCGACGGCAGTGACGAAATGGTCTACAAGGGCCTGGAAACCGTGCGCACCGACTGGTCACTGCTGGCCCGGCAGTTCCAGCAGGAACTCTACGAGCGGATCTTCCAGCGCAAACCGTATCAGGATTACGTGCGCGATTACGTACGCAAAACCCTGGCCGGCGAATTCGATGAACGACTGGTCTACCGCAAACGCCTGCGCCGCACCCTTGATGACTACGAACGCAACGTGCCGCCGCATGTGCGGGCGGCGCGACTGGCCGATGATTACAACGCGCAGCACGGGCGCCCACGGCAGTACCAGAATGGCGGCTGGATCAGTTACGTCATCACCCTGGCCGGGCCGGAACCGCTGGAAGTGCGCCGCGCCGCGATCGACTACGACCACTACATCACTCGTCAGCTGCAACCGGTGGCGGATGCGATTCTGCCGTTCGTCGATGACGATTTTTCAACCCTGATCGGGGGGCAACTGGGCCTGTTTTGAGTCCAGTAGCTGCAACGTCCATTCGTCGAGGATGCCGTGGAAGTAGCGCTCCAGTGCCTGAGCGAACGGGCAATCTTCTGCGCTGAACTGCGCAAACAGGGTCATCGAGGAGTGGAATTTCAGGTCGTCGGGATGGCCGAAAATCTCGGCTATCGAGCGCTGACGGATGTTCAGCACCAGTTGCGTGCAGGTGCGCAGCCGTGCGCCAAGCAGGTCGTGGGCCAGATAGGCCTGCGCCTCTTCGGCGGATTGAATGGCGTAACGCCGGGACATCTCGCTGCCGCCCAGCCCGGCGAACTGCGGGAACACAAACCACATCCAGTGGCTACGTTTGCGCCCCTCACCGAGTTCACGCTGAACCCGTTCGAACACCGGGTCCTGCGCCTGGACGAAACGCTGCAGATTGAACGGGTCGTACTGATCAGTGCTTCTCATGACGAAGCCCTCGCCAGCGCCCAGCGACTCAGACCATCGCCAGCCGCTGCTTGCGTTGTGGCGCTTTGAATACCTGATCCAGCGCCGCCAGATCCCCGGCATCCAGTTGCAACTGCGCCGCTTGTGCATTGAGTTGCACGTGTTCCGGTCGCACAGCTTTGGGAATCGCAATCACACCATCCTGACGCAGAATCCACGCCAGTGAAACCTGTGCCGGGGTTACCTTGTGACGAGTGGCAATCGTGTTCAGCACCGGTTCAGCCAGCATCGCACCGCCCTGACCGATCGGGCAGTACGCCATCAATGGCATGCGTTGCTGTTGGCACCATGGCAGCAGATCGAATTCGACGCCGCGCTCTTCCAGGTTGTACAGCACCTGATTGGTCGCGCAGGCAGGATTGGCCAGTTCTTCGAGGTCATCGACGTCGAAATTCGACACGCCCCAACGGCCGATCTTGCCGTCCGAACGCAGGCGTTCGAAGGCTTCGACGGTTTCTTCCAGCGGATACTGGCCGCGCCAATGCAGCAGATAGAGGTCGATGTAATCGGTGTCGAGCCGGCGCAGACTGCGCTCGCAGGCTTGCGGAATGCCTTTGCGGCTGGCGTTGTGCGGGTAGACCTTGCTCACCAGAAACACTTGGTCGCGCAGGCCCGCGATGGCTTCGCCGACGACAGATTCGGCACCGCCTTCGGCGTACATTTCTGCGGTGTCGATAAGGGTCATGCCCAGTTCGATGCCTTGGCGCAGCGCGGACACTTCACGCGAGTGCGCCGAGCGGTCTTCGCCCATGCGCCAGGTGCCTTGGCCGATCACTGGAACCTGCACGCCTGCCAGTTCAAGGGTACGCATTCAAACCTCCTGTGCTGATGGTCATACCTTAGTGGGCAGCAGGATAGCGCAGGGGTTCCAATGGAGGTCGATGAACCTGTGGCGAGGGAGCTTGCTCCCGCTGGGGCGCGAAGCGGCCCTGCTCTTCATTCAGTTGAAAAAGCAGGGCCTGCTGCGCAGGCCAGCGGGAGCAAGCTCCCTCGCCACGGGCTAAGTGTCATTTCGTGGAGAATTTCAGGATTACGCTGTGGTTGTAAGTCTGCCCCGGATCGAGACGCGTACTTGGGAAGTCCGGCTGATTCGGCGCATCCGGATAGTGCTGCGTTTCCAGAGTAAACGCGCCCCAGTGCGGATAGACCTTGCCGCCCTTGCCTTTGACCGTGCCGTCGAGGAAGTTGCTGGTGTAGAACTGCACGCCCGGCTCGCTGGTGAACAGCTGCAGATGCCGTCCGGATTGCGGGTCACTGACCTCGGCGGCGACTTTGCTCACATCACCTTTTGTGTCCAGCACCCAGTTGAAATCAAAGCCGCCCTGTTTCGGTTCGGCGAATTTCAGCTGCGGGTGATCAGCCTTGATGTGGGTGCCGATGGCAGTGGGCTGGGTAAAATCCATCGGCGTGCCGGCCACGGGCGCCAGTTCGCCGGTCGGGATCAGCTTGCCGGTGACCGGGGTGTAATGACTGGCGTGCAAGGTGGCAACCTGCTTGAGGATGTCGCCATTGCCGGCACCGGCGAGGTTGAAGTAGCTGTGGTTGGTCAGGTTGAGCACCGTCGGTTTATCGGTGCTGGCCTTGTAGTCGATGCGCAACTCGTTGTTGTCGGTCAGGCGGTAGGTCACTTCGGTGGTGAGATTGCCGGGGAAGCCCATTTCACCGTCCGCCGACAGATAGGTGAGGGTCACGCCGACGGAATCCTTGTCCTTGGTTTCCTGCGCTTTCCAGACCTTCTTGTCGAAGCCCTGAGTACCGCCGTGCAAAGCGTTGGACTTGTCGTTCTGCGGCACTTGATAGCGCTTGCCGTCGAGTTCGAATGCACCCTCGGCCAGGCGATTGCCGAAACGGCCGATGGTTGCGCCGAAATACGCCGTGCCTTTCTGGTAACCCTGGACATCGTCGAAACCCAGCACCACATCGGCTGCTTTGCCGTGTTTGTCCGGCACCAGCAGCGATTGCAAGGTGGCGCCGTAGGTGATGACGGTCGCCTGCAGGCCGTGGCTGTTGCGCAGGATGTATTGCTCGACGGGCGTGCCGTCATTGGTTTTGCCAAAGGCTTTGTGTTCGGCGCTGAGGCCGGCCGCGTTGGCGGAGAGGGTGGCGATCATCAGGGACAGTCCGAGGCCGGAGAGCAGGTGACGGGATTGAAGCATGGTTGACCTTCCTTTTTGTTGTTGTTTTCAAAACAGGGTAATAGTCATGCTAATTGTGGGTTGAGTCAGAATTTATAGCCGGTTAAAGGTTTAGTGCAAATATAAAGTCATACTAAATAGTTGCCGAAGGTCGGGAAATCGTGCCAGCGCTGCACTTTTCCGGATTCGGCGGCTCTATCCATGGCCAGGATGCGGCGACGCCCGCCGCGCAGGAATGTGCCCGTTCGAGAATTCATGCCGAGAGCTTTTCACCCGATCATCCGATTTGTTCGCCGCCCGTGTCTGCTGCTGGCCTGTCTGGCATCGCTGTTTGTCAGCGGTTGCACGCACCAGACCGGCAATGGATTCTTCGCCCAGATGCGTGACGGTCAACCGCAGGAATTCCTGCAGACCAGCGTCGACCGCATGGCCACATTAGCGATGCGCGACAACCTCAACAGTCTTTATCGGTTGATGGGCAAGCTGTATTTGCGCAACCCGGAAGAACTGCGCAAATCGGGGTTCCTCGACATCAACACCGCGGTGAAACAGGTGCGTCTGGCGGTCGAGCAGCAGCAACCGTTGCCGGTGCTGGGCGGGCGCAAGGATCTGGCGGCGCTCAGCTATGCGATGAGTCCGGAGTTTCTCGGGGATCGGGTCGGCGCCTTCATCTATGCCATCGGCAGCATGCTGGTCACCGCTCATGGCAACCGCGTCGAGTTCTACATGACCGACGCAATCAACCCGACCTTCGTCCACAACGCCGCGCGTAACATTGAGAAAGCCACGTGGATCCTGGCCCAGCGCCAGAACAAGGAAGGCCAGCCGCTGCTGTTCTCCAATGAAATCTCGGAGGAGGGCAGCAACCTGAGCTTCGCCACCGAATTCGGCAAGATCGTCGCGCGGCTCGACTTGCTGACGCAGATGCTCGACGAGCGTTACCGGCGTATTGGCCTGAATTACGCGCAGAGCCTGCTGTTCCTGAATTTCCTTCCGGTGCAGTAAGTGTGGAGATCCAATGTGGGAGCGAGCTTGCTCGCGAAAGCGATCTGCCAAGTGCTGAATCTCTGATAGATCCACCGCATTCGCGAGCAGGCTCGCTTCCACATTGATCAAATTGTGCTTGGGATTTTTGTATACAATCCATCGCTACTATTGATCCAAAGGGAGCTGCACCTGTCATGACCGACTCCGCAAGCACCGACTTCAACCGCATCGACCGCGTCGCCCGTACAGAAAAACTGCCGTACGCCGCGCTACTGGCGTTCGCCATGACCGGCTTCATCGCCATCCTCACCGAGACCCTGCCGGCCGGGCTGCTGCCGCAGATCGGCGCCGGGCTTGGGGTCAGCGAAGTGCTCGCCGGGCAACTGGTGACGCTGTATGCGTTGGGCTCGATTGTCGCGGCGATTCCACTGACCGTCGCCACCCGGGGCTGGCCACGGCGCCGGGTGCTGCTGATGACGGTCGGCGGTTTCCTGCTGTTCAACACCGTCACCACGTTCTCCAGCCATTACGGCCTGACCCTCGCGTCGCGGTTTCTCGCCGGGATGGCCGCAGGACTGTCGTGGGGCATCATGGCCGGTTACGCCCGCGGGATCGTGCCGGTGCACCAGCAGGGGCGGGCGCTGGCAATCGCGATGCTGGGTACCCCGGTGGCGCTGTCGCTGGGTACCCCGGCGGGGACGTGGCTGGGTAACCTGATCGGCTGGCGCGCGTCGTTCGGGATCATGTCGGCGCTGGCATTGGTGCTGGCGGCGTGGATTGTGCTGGCGGTGCCGGACCGTCCGGGCCAGGCCAGCGCCGAACGCCTGCCGTTGCTGCAATCTCTGCGTTTGCCGGGCGTACGGCCGGTGCTGTTCGTGGTGCTGACCTGGATGCTCGGGCACAACATTCTTTACACCTACATTGCGCCTTTCCTGATGCAGGCCGGGCTGGCCGAGCGTGTCGATCTGGTGCTGCTGGTGTTTGGCCTGTGTTCGCTGGTCGGAATCTGGATCATCGGCGTGCTGGTGGATCGCTGGCTGCGCTGGCTGACCCTGATCAGCCTCGCGGTGTTTGCCTTGACTGCACTGGTGCTGGCGTTGATGTCTCCGTCGCCGTGGCTGATCTACACCTGCATGGCGGTGTGGGGCCTGTCATTCGGCGGCTCGGCAACGTTGCTGCTGACGGCTGCGGCGGATTCGGCCGGCGAGCATGTGGACGTGGTGCAGGCAATGCTCACCACGTCCTGGAACGTGGCAATTGCCGGCGGCGGCCTGTTTGGCGGGTTGCTGCTGGATCAAGCGGGGGCAATGTCGTTTCCGTGGGCGCTGTTGATCCTGTCGCTGATTGCGCTGGCGACGGTGTGGATCAACCGGCATCACAGTTTCAAACCGGGCCGGCGCGTGCACTCAACCACACCTCCAGTGTAGGGGCTGCCGGAGGCTGCGATCTTTTGATTTTGTCTTTTAATCAAGATCAAAAGATCGCAGCCTCCGGCAGCTCCTACAGGGTTAGATGTAGGAATCGGGCATAACTATAGACCGCATTGATATATGTGGTTATATGAAAAATCGCTATGCTGCGGGCCAGATTTTTCCTGTCGTTTTTCTGGACGTCTTAATGGAATTGGCAAATTTCGGCCTGGTCATCGCCGGGCTGGTGGTGGGTTTTATTGTCGGCATGACCGGTGTCGGCGGCGGTTCGTTGATGACGCCGATCCTGCTGTGGTTCGGTATCAACCCGGCAACCGCGGTGGGCACTGACCTGTTGTACGCGGCCATCACCAAATCCAGTGGCGTGCTGGTTCACAAGAAGAACAACAACATCGATTGGGCGATCACCGGTTGGCTGACCCTTGGCAGCGTGCCGGCAGTCGCCCTGACCTTGTGGTTTCTCAGCAGTCTGCACACCGCGCCCGAGGCGATGAACGCGATCATCAAGCAAGCCTTGGGCTGGGTGTTGTTCGCCACCGCGCTGGCGATTCTGTTCAAGAAACGCCTGCTCGAATTCGCCCATAACCGTGCGGGCGGCAACTACAACCCGAGCGGCGCGCGCCTGAACGTAATGACGGTGATCACCGGTCTGATCCTCGGCACCATGGTCGCCCTGACCTCAATCGGCGCCGGCGCCCTCGGCACGGTCGCGTTGTTCATTCTCTATCCACTGCTGCCAACACGGCGCCTGGTCGGCACCGAAATCGCCCACGCCGTGCCGCTGACCCTGGTTGCAGGTCTGGGCCATGCGAGCATGGGCAACATGGATTGGGGCGTGCTGGGTTTCCTGCTGATGGGTTCGCTGCCGGGCATCTGGCTGGGCAGCCACCTGACCGGGCGCATTTCCGATGAATTGCTGCGCCCGTGTCTGGCGACCATGTTGCTGTTGATCGGCTATAAACTGGCGTTCTGATGTAGGAGCTGCCGAAGGCTGCGATCTTTTGATCTTCGTTTTTACGATCAAGATCAAAAGATCGCAGCCTGCGGCAGCTCCTACGCTGCGGTATGAAGGATGTTGAATTTCATGACGGTCACCGGCAAATCCTCGTAGACCAGATCCTCGACCACCTCCCAACCCAACCCCGCATACAGCGATTGCGCAGCGTCGGTGTACAGATACAACTCAGTCACTCCCAGCGTCGCCGCCTCGGCGACGATCCTGTTGACCAGTTGCGAAGCAATTCCGCGTCCGCGATCTTCAGCCTTCACATAAACCCCCGCCAGCCAAGGCGTCAGCTCGGGACGGATCTTCATGTCGCTGTCGATCAGCAGCGCGCCACCGAGCAATCTTTCGTCTTCAATGGCCACCACCACGCTGGGAACCGCACCCTTGCCGCAGGCCGCGCGCATACGCTCGGTGCGGGCTTCAAGGGTATCGCCGTCACGGAATTCGCCCCATTCCTTGAAATTGAGTTCGGCCAGTTCCTCAATCAAATGCGGGTGATCACACAGGTAGTCGATGTGCATGGGCTGAACTCCTTTTCATGGGCTGAACAGCCAGCCTAATGCGCTCACAAAACGTAATCAAATCCGCGTCACGATTACGCCGATGCGGTTGCGCAATGACGCGGCTGACCTAAGCTTCTGACAAGGCGAAACATATTTGCCGGGCACGACCCCGGAACAATCGCCGCGATGCGCAATCATTAGAGCGTGGATATCAAAAGGAGATGCGCATGCTCATCAGGTCACTGACCCTGACACTCTTGCTGGCGATTGCCGGTCCCTTGTTCGCCGCTGACAACGATTCGCCCATAGCCGGGGATATGGGACGGGCCCGACCGTTGATCGTGATCGCACAAAGCACCGTCGACCCCGTGTGGGTGGGGTTGAAAAAGTCGCTGGAAGATCCGGCGAACAAGAAAGGTGTGACTGACCGCAACATCAAGGTCTACACCATCCTCAATATGGCCGGTCAGCTCGACGGCAAGGACCTTGGCCAGCAGGACACCATGGCCCTGTTGCGCTCGCTGAAGCTGGGCGCCGGGGCGTACCCGAAAGTGTTCCTGTTGGGCAAGGACGGCGAGACCAAACTCTCGGCCTCGGGCGATGAAGCGAAGTCGGTGGACCTGAAAAAAATCTTCGACACCGTTGATGCGCTGCCGGCGAGCGAGAAAGAAATCAGCGCACCAACGGTCGCTGAAACCAAGGCCACCACCGCCGAACCGGCAGCCAAGAAAGGCGAGAAGGGCGCCAAGGCGAGCAAACCGGCGAAACCGAGCAAACCACCGGAAATGCCGGATGATTGATGGCATGGCCTGAATCAAAAAATGGGCGACCTCTACAGGTCGCCCATTTTTATTGCCCGCCAAAAAGATCGCAGCCTGCGGCAGTTCCTACATGGGGCCGGTGCAGGAGCTGCCGAAGGCAACGATCATTTGATTTTCAGTCGGTCAAAACGCTGAGGATCGTGTGAGCAATCTTCACCCGCTCCGGAATCGGAAAGTTCTTGTTCGCCAGAATCACCACGCCGACATCCTTCGACGGCACAAACGCCACGTAACTGCCAAAGCCACCCGTAGACCCGGTTTTGTTCAGCAGCACATTATCCGCCTGTGGCTGTGGCGGGTTGAGCCACTTCACCTTATGCGGCTGCATGGCCATTTCCGTACTGTTACCGGCCAGCAAGCGGTCGAGGCTGATCGGGTAACGGTATATTTCCCAACCCAGGCCTTGGGTCATGTCGCCGACGGTGTAGTAACCGGTGTGGGTGTTGGCGATGGCTTGTTGCAGCGGAGTATCGAGGCTTGCCGGTTTCAGGTTGGCCTGAACGTAACGCAGCATGTCGGCGGCGCTGGTTTTCACGCCATAGGCTTGCGCATCCATCGCGCCCGGGGTGACGCGCACCGGTTGGTTGTTCTTGTCGTAGCCCTGCGCGTACAGGCTCATTTGCGCTTTCGGCACTTGTAGGTAAGTGTGTTGCAGGCCGAGTTTCGGCAGCAGGGTTTCGCTCATCACCTGATCATATGGCTGACCGAGGGTCTTGGCGGCCAGATAACCGAACAGGCCCAGGCTGGGGTTGGAATACAGGCGCTGGCTACCGGCCGGGAAGCTCGGTTTCCACTGTTGGTAGTAGCCGAGCATCTTGTCCGCCGAATCCCACGGGTCAGGGAATTGCAGCGGCAGGCCACCAGCGCTGTAGGTGCCCAGTTGCAGCACGCTGATGCCATCGAAGGCGCTGCCCTTGAGTTCTGGCCAGATCTGGCTGGCCTTGGTCGACAGGTCCAGTTTGCCCGTCGCCTGCGCATAGCCGGCGAGGGTCGCGGCGAAGGTTTTGCTCACCGAGCCGACTTCGAACAGGGTGTTTTCGCTGACTTTCTGCCCGGTATCCTTGGCGACGACGCCGTAATTAAAGTAATGCGGTTGGCCGTGTACGGTGACAGCCACGGCCAGGCCAGGAACCTGTTGTTGCTGCATCACCGGGGCGACGGCTTTATTTACCAGGGCTTGCAATTGCTCGTCGCTGGGTGTGGCGGCCATGCACGTGGTAGCAGCGAAAATCACGCCAAATGCGCTGCAGATATTGACTTTGCTCTGGTTGATGAAGGACATGTGTGACCCACTCTCCATGAGTGTTGAGGGTGATATCCCGCTACACTGCGGGCGATCTTCTTGTTGGGCGACTGATCAGCGCCGTCAATTTAGGCAGTCCGGCGATGATCGACAAACGATGAAATCTCGCATGAGCCATTAGAAAAATTTAGGAATGGGCATGATTCGACCTCAACTGCCGCTCAATGCACTGCGCGCTTTTGAAGCTTCTGCGCGTCATTTGAGCTTCACCCGCGCCGCCGTGGAGTTATGCGTGACTCAGGCAGCGGTGAGCCATCAGGTCAAAAGCCTTGAGGCGCAACTCAACGTCACCTTGTTCAAACGCCTGCCCCGTGGGCTGATGCTGACCAGTGAAGGGGAGACCCTGTTGCCCGTTCTGACCACTTCGTTCGATCACATCGCGCAGTTGCTTGAGCGGCTGGCCGGCGGTCAGTATCGGGAAATGCTGACCGTGGGAGCCGTCGGAACCTTTGCGGTCGGTTGGCTGCTGCCACGGCTGGCAGACTTCCAGGCGAAACATCCGCTCATAGATTTGCGACTGTCGACTCACAACAACCGGGTCGATGTCGCCGCCGAAGGACTGGATTACGCGATTCGTTTCGGTGCCGGGGCGTGGCATGGCATCGAGGCCACGCGCTTGCTCGATGCGCCACTGTCGGTGTTGTGCGTGCCGGAAATTGCCCGGCAGTTGCAATCCCCGGGTGACCTGTTGCAGCAGCGTTTGCTGCGCTCGTATCGCACCGATGAATGGCCGCAGTGGTTTCACGCCGCCGGCCTGGCGACCCACGCCGCGCCGCCGCAGAGCATCGTGTTCGACTCGTCGCTGGCGATGATGGACGCCGCGCTGCAGGGCAGCGGGGTGGCGTTGGCACCGCCGCTGATGTTCGCCCGGCAATTGGCGGCGGATGTGATTCGTCAGCCGTTTGCGATTGAAATCACCACCGGCAGTTATTGGCTGACGCGTTTGCAGTCGCGGCCGGAGACGGCGGCGATGACGGCGTTCAAAAACTGGCTGCTGCAAATCTCTGGTTAATACAAGACCCCTGTGGGAGCGAGCCTGCTCGCGAAAGCGCTGTGTCAGACGACAAAAATGTTGGCTGTTTTACCGCATTCGCGAGCAAGCTCGCTCCCACATTTGAAGTACGGTGAGCTTGAGAATGTCAGCGCACCAGACACGGCCGCTTGTTATCGAACGTCCACCCCGGAATCAAAAACTGCATCGCCACGCTGTCATCTCGCGCACCGAGGCCCATGCCTTTATACAGCTCATGAGCCTTGGCCACTTGATCCATGTCCAGCTCCACGCCCAGTCCCGGTTTCTGCGGCACTTGCACGCAACCGTCGACAATTTGCAGCGGTGCCTGGGTCAGGCGCTGGCCGTCCTGCCAGATCCAGTGCGTGTCGATGGCGGTGATGTCGCCCGGTGCCGCCGCCGCGACATGGGTGAACATCGCCAGCGAGATATCGAAGTGGTTGTTGGAGTGTGAGCCCCAGGTCAGTCCCCACTCGTGGCACAGTTGCGCGACACGCACCGAGCCTTGCATGGTCCAGAAGTGCGGGTCGGCCAGCGGGATGTCCACCGACTGTAACTGAATGGCGTGGCCCATTTCACGCCAGTCGGTGGCGATCATGTTGGTCGCCGTCTTCAGCCCGGTGGCGCGGCGAAATTCGGCCATGACTTCACGCCCTGAGTAACCGTTTTCCGCACCGCAAGGGTCTTCGGCATAAGCCAGCACGTGATGCTGATCGCGGCACAGGCGGATCGCTTCCTTCAGTGACCAGGCACCGTTCGGATCGAGGGTGATACGCGCCTCGGGAAAGCGTTCGGCCAGTGCCGTCACGGCTTCGATTTCCGCATCACCGCTGAGCACGCCGCCCTTCAGTTTGAAATCCTGGAAACCGTATTTGGCCTGGGCCGCTTCGGCCAGACGCACCACCGCTTCGGCGCTCATGGCCTTCTCGTGACGGACGCGGAACCAGTCGTTATCGGCGTCCGGTTCGCTGCGGTAGGCGAGGCTGGTTTCGCGCTGGTCACCGACGTAAAACAGATAGCCGAGCATCTTCACTTGATCGCGCTGCTGGCCTTCGCCGAGCAGCGCCGCGACCGGCACGTCGACGTGCTGGCCGAGCAAGTCGAGCAGGGCGGCTTCGAGTCCGGTCACTGCGTGAATGGTGATGCGCAGGTCGAACGTCTGCAGGCCACGGCCGCCGGCGTCACGCTCGGCGAAGGTCTGGCGCACCTGATTGAGGATTTTCTGATAGTTGCCGATTGTGCTGCCGAGCACCAGGCTGCGGGCATCCTCCAGCGTCTGGCGGATGCGCTCGCCACCGGGCACTTCACCGACGCCAGTGTGGCCGGCGTTGTCCTTGAGAATGACGATATTGCGGGTGAAAAACGGCCCGTGGGCGCCGCTCAGGTTGAGCAGCATGCCGTCGTGGCCGGCCACGGGAATCACCTGCATTTCAGTGATGATTGGCGCTTTGGCAGTGTCGTGTGCGGTCATGTTTTTATCCTTGTCAGCATCTTTAAAAAGGAAGTCATGCGTGCTTCGGCGCGGCTTCGGCCACGGCAAGGTCAGCAGCAGGTTTCGGTGTGGTGCGGGCCGCGAAGACGATGATCGCGGCGATGATCGAGGTCGCGGCCAAACCGTAGAGGCCGCCCTGAATCGAGCCGGTGTGTTGTTCCAGCAGGCCGAAGGTGGTCGGCGCGACGAAGCCGCCGAGATTGCCCACCGAGTTGATCAGCGCAATCACCGCTGCGGCGATTCGCGCATCCAGATACGCCTGCGGAATCGGCCAGAACAAAGACGAGGCGGACTTGAAGCCGAGCGCGGCAAAACAGATCGCGACAAAGGCAAAAATCGGCCCGCCGGTGGTGGACATGAACATCCCCGCCGCGGCGATCAACAACGCGGTGGCGACCCAGGCCTGCTGGTGCTTCCATTTGGCCGAGAAAGCGGCGAAGGCGTACATGCCGACGATCGACAGCAACCACGGGATCGAGTTGAACAGCCCGACCTGGAAGTCACTCATCTCACCCATTTTCTTGATGATGCTCGGCAGCCAGAACGTCGCGGCGTAGATGGTCAGCTGGATAAAAAAGTAGATCAGGCAGAACAGGATGATCTGCCGGTCCTTGAGCAGTTTGCCCATTGATGGGCGGATCGGCGTCGCGGCTTCGCGGGCCTTCTGTTCGTCATCGATGGCGCTGACCAGCGCGTCCTGTTCGGCGCGGGTTAGCCATTTCGCGTCGTGGGGTTTGGCGTCGAGCCAGAACCAGACGAACACGCACAGCCCGACCGAGAACATCCCCTCGATAAAATACATCCATTGCCAGCCGTGCATGCCCAGGCCGTTGATCTGCAACAGCAGGCCGGACAATGGGCCGGAGATCAACGAGGCCACCGCCGAACCACTGAGGAAAATCGCGATGGCCTTGCCGCGTTCGGCGCCGGGTAGCCAGCGAGTGAAGTAGTAGATCACCCCGGGAAAGAATCCGGCCTCGGCCACGCCAAGCAGAAAGCGCAGGATGTAAAAGTGCGTTTCGTTCTGGATGAACGCCATGCCGGCGGCGACCAGGCCCCAGGTGAGCATGATGCGGGTCAGCCAGATACGCGCGCCGACTTTTTGCAGGAGCATGTTGGACGGCACTTCGAACAGCGCGTAACCGATGAAAAACAGACCGGCGCCGAAGCCGTAGGCGGCCGCCCCGATGCCCAGGTCATGTTCCATGTGAGTGCGGACGAAACCGATGTTCACTCGGTCAATGTAATTGACGATGAACATGATCACGAAGAGCGGCAGGACGTGGCGTTTCACTTTCGAGATGGCGGACGCGAGTGTCGAATCGACGCCCTCGTTGATCCCGGAGACGGAGGTTTTCACTTGGTTTTCTCCCACTGATTATTTTTATGCGGGGTAGGGCTGGGTGCTGCGTTGTTGCTAGACATCATACAACTTGATTTTTTTGTCCTACAAGTGGGGTGCAGCGATTAAATTTGTCTGGTGAACGATTTCTTTATTTCTTTTTGGTGTTTTACCCCGTTTTTATTGGTCTTAATCGCGGCGAGTCAGACGCGCCTGTTGGGTTCACGATCCAAATGTTCAAACAGGGCGTAGCGCTTGATTGTTGCGTTTTTTTCGTTTTATTGAGTGTTGTCATACAAGTTGAGTGCTGTTTCGGCGCTAAAATCGACTCGTCAGCCATCACGCAGTGCTACGATCGGCAAGCCCCGATCACCGGAACCGAACATGCAAGAAGACCTCGACGCCCCCGCGCCCAAACGTGCGCACAACCTCGCCCATGATCTGGTGGAGAAACTCACCCAGAGCATCCTGCTCGGCCAGATGTCGCCCGGCGACAAGCTGCCGTCGGAGAACGCTATCGTTCAGGAGCACGGCGTCAGTCGCACGGTGGTGCGCGAGGCGATTTCCAAGTTGCAGGCGTCAGGGCTGGTGGAGACGCGGCACGGCATCGGCACTTTCGTCATCGAACGCGCTGCCGAGCAGGGCTTGCGCCTGAATGTCGACACCGCGCTCGGCGTGCGCAGTATTCTTGAGTTGCGCATGGGCCTGGAAACTCAGGCTGCCGCATTGGCCGCGCAACGGCGCAGCGAACAACAATTGCTGCACATGCGCCAGGCGCTGGATGACTATCAGCGTCTGCTGGACAGCAACGACAGTTGCGTCGAGGCGGATCGACGTTTTCATCTGCTGATCGCCGAAGCCACCGGCAACGTCTGCTTCAGCGAAATCATGCAGCATCTGGGCAGCGCGATGATTCCGCGTCAGCGGCTCAACGCGGCCGAGCGTGGGGCGGCGGATCTGAGCAAGTTGGGGCAGTTGGCGCATCTGGAGCACGAAGCGATCCTGAATGCGATCAAGCGCCAGGACCCGGACGCAGCGCGCGCGGCGATGTGGCTGCACCTGACCAACAGCCGCGACCGTTTCAGTGCGCAGGGCTGATTGCCGTTGGTCTGCTCGATGGCACGGCCTGCGCAGGCCTGCTTCCAAGCGGTATGGCCCGGGTTTTCCGGACCTCCTTGGTGAGGTGTGTCATGGCTAATGATTTGCTGTTTCAAGGTGGTGTGCTGCCGACCGATCCGACCCGTCCGGTGCCCGGCACGGATGAGCCGACACTGGCCGATCACGATGCGCCACCGGGCATGAGTCCGGGACGTGATCCGTTGAGTGATGCCGATCGGCCGGAAGACTGGAAGGACCCGGCGGCGGACGATGATGTGCCGCCGGCGGATGAGCCGACGCCGTTGTCTGATGATCTCCGGTAGTGAAAAACCCGGCTCTGGAGCCGGGTTTTTTTTGGTCGGTCAGTGGCGAGGTGTTTTGTTCATGCCGGCCTCTTCGCGGGCAAGCCCACAGTGGTTGTTGATGACATGGGATTTTGTGTTCAACACAACCCCTGTGGGAGCTGGCTTGCCAGCGATGGCGGCCGCAATGTGGCTGAAGATCAGTGACGCCTACAAGGTGTTGCGTGTCCTCATACCGGATTGGCAGCTACATCACGCATCAGCAACCCAAAGCGCAAATCCACCGCATCCGGAATCGGCAGGTACACCGTGTGCCCATCCCCCGGTGCCACCTCGATCGCTTCACCCTTGGCACTCTGCAACTGGTGCAGATCAAAGTGGAAATTGCCCTTGGGCGTCATCAGTTCCAGGTGGTCGCCCAGTGCAAACCGGTTTTTCACCTTGACCTCGGCCAACCGGTCACGGCGCTCACCGGTGAGTTCGCCGACGAATTGCTGACGTTCCGACACCGAGCTGCCGTTCTGATAATTCTGGTATTCGTCATGCACATGCCGGCGCAGGAAACCTTCGGTGTAGCCGCGCTGGGCCAGTGATTCGAGGTCGGTCATCAGGCTGCGATCGAACTCGCGCCCGGCTACGGCATCGTCGATTGCCCGGCGATAAACCTGGGTGGTGCGTGCGCAATAGAAATGCGACTTGGTGCGACCCTCGATCTTCAGCGAATGCACGCCCATGCGCGTCAAGCGTTCGACGTGCTGCACCGCGCGCAGATCCTTGGCGTTCATGATGTAGGTGCCGTGCTCGTCTTCAAACGCCGGCATCAATTCATCGGGACGATTGGCTTCCTGCAGCAGGAACACCTGATCGGTCGGCGCACCAATGCCCAGGGTCGGCTCGGGCTGGAAGGTCTGCACGATCTCGCCGAGCTGGTTTTCCGTGGCTTCCTGCGCCGAATATTTCCAGCGGCAGGCGTTGGTGCAGGTGCCTTGGTTGGCGTCGCGCTTGTTCATGTAGCCCGACAACAGGCAGCGCCCGGAGTAAGCCATGCACAGCGCGCCGTGGACGAACACTTCCAGTTCCATGCCCGGCACCTGTTCGCGGATTTCAGCGATTTCCTCCAGCGACAATTCCCGCGACAGGATGATCCGGCTCAGACCTTGTTGCTGCCAGAACTCGACGCTCGCCCAGTTCACCGTGTTGGCCTGCACCGAAAGGTGGATCGGCATCTGCGGAAAATGCCGGCGCACCAGCATGATCAGGCCCGGGTCGGACATGATCAGGGCATCCGGCGCCATCTCGATCACCGGCGCCAGGTCCTTGAGGAAGGTCTTCAGCTTGGCATTGTGCGGGGCGATATTGACCACCACGTAGAAGCGCTTGCCCTGGGCCTGCGCTTCGCGAATACCGAGGGCGAGGTTGGCGTGGTCGAACTCGTTGTTGCGCACCCGCAGGCTGTAACGCGGCTGGCCGGCGTAGACCGCATCGGCGCCGTAGGCGAAGGCATAACGCATGTTCTTCAGGGTGCCGGCGGGAGCCAGCAGCTCCGGAGCGGCGAGGGGGAGGTCAAGGATCATGGCGGCGTCGGTCGCAAAAGCGCGGCAGGGTAGTGCAGCGGCAAGTACGGTTTATTGATCTGGATCTATCTTTGCGCGGGTGCCGCTGATCTGTGCCGCGCCGGCACCATGGCAAGGTCCCGCTGCATCAGGTGCAGCGAGCTGCTTCTACCAGGCGATCTATGCTCCATGAACAAAGATGGCACTCGTGCGCGCCCCGGTGGACTAAGGTTCGAGGCGTGCGTGACGCCTGACTGACATGGATCGGACATGAACGAAAAAACGCTGCAATTCAAATCCCTCACCGTGCTGTTGCTGTTGGTGACGGTCGCCTTCATCTGGATTCTGCTGCCGTTCTACGGTGCGGTGTTCTGGGCGGTGATTCTCGGCATTCTGTTTGCGCCGATGCAGCGCAAGTTACAGCTCAAATTCGGCTGGCAGCGCAACCTGACAGCGCTTTGCACGCTGGGCATTTGTCTGGTGATCGCGATTCTCCCGGTGATCATTCTCAGCATCCTGTTGGTTCAGGAAGGCGCGACGGTGTACAACAACATCGAAAGCGGTCAACTGGACATCGGTGCCTACCTGGCACAGTTCAAACACAGCTTGCCCCCTTACTTTCAGCATTTGCTCGATCGCTTCGGCATGGGCGAACTCAACGGTCTGCGCGAGAAAATCGTCAAGGCGTCGATGCAGGGCAGTCAGGTGCTGGCCAGTCAGGCCTTCAGTTTCGGCCAGGGCACATTCGAGTTTGTGGTCAGCTTCGGCATCATGCTGTACCTGCTGTTTTTCTTTCTTCGCGATGGCGCCGAACTGGTACGCAAGGTACGCACCGCAGTGCCGCTGGAAGAGACCCACAAACGCCGTTTGCAGTTGAAGTTCAACCGTGTGGTACGGGCGACGGTGAAGGGCAACCTGGTGGTGGCGGTCACTCAGGGCGCATTGGGCGGGGCGATTTTCTGGTTTCTCGACATCCCCAGCGCATTGCTCTGGGCGGTGCTGATGGGCTTTCTGTCGCTGTTGCCGGCGGTGGGCGCGGGAATCGTCTGGGCGCCAGTGGCGGTGTACTTCCTGCTCAGCGGGATGATCTGGCAGGGCGTGGTATTGGGGCTGTTCGGGGTATTTGTGATCGGTCTGGTGGACAACGTGCTGCGCCCGATTCTGGTCGGCAAAGACACGCGCATGCCCGACTACATGATCCTGATCTCGACCCTCGGCGGCCTCGCAGTGTTCGGCCTCAACGGTTTCGTGATCGGGCCGCTGATCGCGGCGCTCTTCATGTCGAGCTGGGCGCTGTTTATCGAGACCAAACCGAAAGTCCAGTTGCCTTAAGCGTGGAACGGCGCGCTGACGATTTTCTGCGACAGCGCCTGCGCTGCCGGGAGCGAAGTCAGCGGGCCGCTGATGGGCTCACCGTCGCGCACCAGATACCAGCAGGCGAGCAATCCCGACGCTCTGAGCGATGCGGGAACAGCGCTGCCGATGACCGACATGATTTGAACCTGAGCCATGACCAGTACCTCCATCAATCTGTGGAGCTACCTTAGGGATTCGCTGTGCTCAGGGACAATCAACGCTTTCGATAGTGGTCATTGATAACAGTGAGGACGGGTTCAGTCGACAACCTGGTCGAGCATGTGCACCACTTCGCGCTCGTTGAGCAGGCCCTTGTGCACCAGGTTCTCCGCCAGCAGCGAAAGGAACTTGGCGCAGCGGTGGCCTTCCAGGTGTTTGAGTTCGGTCAGCGCACTGTACACCTTGCTTGAAGTGCACAGGCCGACGATGCGGTGCGGATTTTGAGTAGGCATGGGTCGTCCTTGTTGTTATCAACCTGTTGTTTACGGACGGATTCAGATTGCGGTTCCGTCATGACAAATCGATGACCGTTCTGTGTTTTGCCCCCAGCGGTCAAGTCCATCATGCCGACTTTAGCCGCTGGAACTATCCTCACAGCGACCTTGGCAAGATTTTTTCAGACGTTGCCCGACCGACGGTCATAAAAAAGCCCCGCTATAAAGCAGGGCTGTTTGTTGGCGATTACCAGCGTGGGCCACCGTAGTAGCCGTGTGGCCGGCCGTAATAGCCGCGTGGTGGGCCGTAGTAGACCGGGCCAGGCACGTAGACCGGTTGTTGCACGTAAACCGGGGCCGGCTGGTAATAGACCGGTGGCGGCGGTTGTTGCACATAAACCGGTGCCGGTTGAGCGTAAACAGGCTGTTGCACGTAGACCGGCCGGTCCTGGTTGATCAGTGCCGAGCCGATGATGGCCGAGCCGACGATCGCACCAAACACGGCCGGACCCTGCCAGCCACCGCCGTGGGCTTCTGCCTGACCTGTGATCGCGAATGCACCAATCAACAAGGCCACGATGGGGAGTTTACGAATCATGATAATTCCTCGGTTCTTCGACCCGGCGTCCGGGCCTGCACCAGGCCCAAAGTTGTCGCGGGGATACTTCTATGACAGCGAAATTCTGAAAATCAGCACAGCCGCTGGGTAAATTTTGTGTAAGGTCTGTACCGGCTTCTTTACCGGCAGGTCAAAGGGGCACGCGGCCCGTTGCAGACAGGCGCTTATGATCGTCCAGAACCCGATGGAATGGCTAACTCCGTCCATCCGAAAGTCCGTTTTGAAGGAGAAGTTTCATGCAGATGAATCCCAACAAAGACACCCAGCTGTGCATGTCCCTGTCCGGGCGCCCGGGGAATTTCGGTCTGCGGTTTCATAACCATTTGTACGAGCAGTTGGGCCTGAACTTCTATTACAAGGCGTTCAGCAGTCAGGATTTGTCGGGGGCTGTCGGCGGCATTCGTGCGCTGGGGATTCGTGGTTGTGGTGTGTCGATGCCGTTCAAGGAAGCGTGCATCGCACTGGTCGATGAGCTGGATGCGTCGGCGGCGGCGATCCAGTCGATCAACACCATCGTCAACACCCACGGTCACCTCAAGGCCTATAACACTGATTACATCGCCATCGCGCAATTGCTGGAAACCCACGCAGTGCCGAAAGATTCGACGTTCGCCCTGCGTGGCAGCGGCGGCATGGCCAAAGCCGTGGCCAGCGCCCTGCGTGATGGTGGCTACAAGAATGGACTGATCGTGGCGCGTAACGAGCGCGCCGGCCAGGCACTGGCGGACTCGCTTGGCTATCGCTGGCAGGCGGAGCTGGGCGAAGAGCGGCCGCAGATGCTGATCAACGTCACCCCGGTGGGCATGGACGGCGGGCCGGAGGCGGGGCAACTGGCGTTTGAGCCTGAAGTAATCCAGGCAGCCGGGATCGTGTTCGATGTCGTGGCGATTCCGTCGGAAACGCCGCTGATCGTGCGCGGCCGGGCCGAGGGCAAGAAAGTGATTACCGGACTGGAGGTGATTGCGATCCAGGCGCTGGAGCAGTTTGTGCTGTACACGGGCGTGCGGCCGAGTGAAGAGCAGTTTGCGGCGGCGGTGGCGTTTGCCCGGAGCTGATGAGTTGTGCTGGCTGGGCGGGCCTCTTCGCGAGCAGGCTCGCTCCCACAGTTGAATTTTTGTCATGCACAGATTGTGTGTTCGCTGTAGATCCTCTGTGGGAGCGAGCCTGCTCGCGAAGGATGCACCACGGTCTCAAGTCAGACATCCATGCCTATACTGCCTCCCCAGCCAGCCCAGACTTGCCACCCACAAAAACCGTGACCGAGGCCCGCCATGCACCCACCCATTCTCAACCTGCATCAGGTCGAACTCGAACCCTTGCCCGAAGCCCTGGCCCCGGAAGGCGAAACCGCCGGGCGTTATCTGCAGCGCATGGCGCGGGTAGGCCAGCAACTCGGCGCGCAAAAACTCGGTTATCGCCTGTACGCATTACCGCCAGGCATGCGCGGCAGTCCGTTTCACAGCCACCGGGTCAATGAAGAGATGTTCTATGTGGTGGTCGGGGAGGGCGAGGTGCGCTTGGGGGCCGAACGCTTTCCGATTCGCGCGGGCGACGTGATCGCCTGCCCGCCGGGCGGCCCGGAGACGGCGCATCAAATCATCAATACCAGCGAAGCGGAACTGCGTTACCTGGCGGTCAGCACCCAGCAGCAACCGGATATCTGCGAATACCCGGACTCCAACAAATACGCAGTGATGGACAACTTCAAGGTTGATGCCGAGGGCAATGCATCAGGTTTTGTCGCCGTGGCGCGGCAGGCGGATGGGGTGGATTATTGGGATGGTGAGTAAATAGAGACCTTCGTCTTGGTGCAGCCCCTGTGGGAGCGAGCTTGCTCGCGAATGCAATGTGTCATTCACATCATTGCTAAATGACACACCGCATTCGCAAGCAAGCTCGTTCCCACAGTAGGATTTCGGGGTTATTCGAGGCGCGCCAGGCGCTCTTCCAGTGCGGCAATCCGTGCTTCCAGCTCTTCGATGCGCTCGACCGAAACGCCGCTGGTCGCGCGCTCCCCAGGATTCTGCCGCGCCGCCAGGATCGCCTCGATGTCCGCCGGATCGCCCAGCGCATGGGTGTAGCGGTCTTCGCGTTGCCCGGCCTGACGCGGGATCAACACCGCCAGCCCACGGGCGATCAGACGCTCCAGCTGATGCACCACCTGCTCGGCATCTTCGAAATCGTGCATGCGGCCGCTGCGGGTCAGCAACTCATTCACTGTCTGCGGGCCACGCAAGAACATCAAACCGGTGAGAATCACTTGGGCCGGCACCAGCTCCAGCGCCTTGTCGAGTTTATGCTCCCAGCGATCAGCGCGACTGCCCATGACCAGTTTGGTGTAACCGTGGCTTTCCAGCGCCCGCAGACTTTGGCCGACCTGGCCCTGAGTCAGGTTCATCACCGGCTCGCGGCTGGTCTTCTGATTACAGGCCAGCACCAATGCATTGAGGGTCAACGGATAGGTTTCCGGGCTGGTGGCCTGTTTTTCGATCAACGAACCCAGAATGCGGATTTCCGTGGCGTTGAGCCGTGGTTCGTTGGTGGTGGTTGCAAGTTCGGTGGTCATCGCGCGTTCCCTCAGCAGTCGAAGGCGCCTAGCCTAATCCTTGGCTAACAAAAGGCAAGCCGTGTGGTCATCAAGCATGGCTATAATCGCCTCCACGTTCCACCCAGCCACCACACGAGACTGCCATGACCATTTCCCTTTACGCCGCATCCGTCCCGGTTTTTCAACAAATGCTCAGCGCCCTGAGCGATGTCCTGAAAAAGGCTGAAGCCCACGCCACCGAGAAAAACATCGACCCGAACGCCTTCCTGCAAGCGCGCCTGTACCCGGACATGTTTCCGCTGGTGCGTCAGGTGCAGATCGCCGTCGACTTCGCCAAGGGCGTTTCCTCGCGTCTGGCCGAAGTCGAAATCCCGAAGTATGACGACACTGAAACCACTTTCGCCGAACTGCAGGCGCTGATCGCCAAGGTGCTGGCCTACATCGGCGAGATCAAGCCGGAGCAGATCAACGGCAAGGAAGGCATCGAGATCGTGACCCGTCCGGGCACGCCGAAAGAGAAGCGCTTCAGCGGTCAGGCTTACCTGCTGAGCTACGGTCTGCCGCAGTTCTTCTTCCACGTCACCACTGCCTATGCGCTGCTGCGCCACAACGGTGTTGAAGTGGGTAAACGCGATTACATGGGCGCGTACTAAAACACCCGGCGACAAAAAAGCCCGCCAAGGTTCACGCCTTGGCGGGCTTCTTATTGGATAAAGCAAAAGATCGCAGCCTGCGGCAGCTCCTACAGGGAAACGCATTCCTAATGTAGGAGCTGCCGCAGGCTGCGATCTTTTGATCTTTTGATCTTTAGACTGAGCGCTGAACTTTCGCCTCTTCACCCAAGCAAGCCGCGGCAGTAAACAGCACATCAGTGGACGAGTTCAGCGCTGTTTCCGCCGAGTCCTGCAGCACACCAATGATGAAACCCACCGCCACCACCTGCATGGCAATCTCGCTGGGAATGCCGAACAGGCTGCACGCCAGCGGAATCAGCAGCAGCGAGCCACCGGCCACGCCCGAGGCGCCACAGGCACAGATCGCCGCGACGACGCTGAGCAGGATCGCGGTCGGAATGTCCACGGCAATCCCCAGCGTGTGCACGGCAGCCAGGGTCAGCACGGTGATGGTGATCGCTGCGCCAGCCATGTTGATGGTCGCACCCAGCGGGATCGATACCGAGTAAGTGTCTTCATGCAGGCCCAGGCGCTTGCTCAGTTCCAGGTTGACCGGAATGTTCGCTGCCGAACTGCGGGTGAAGAAGGCGGTGATGCCGCTTTCGCGCAGGCACTTGAGGGTCAGCGGGTACGGGTTGCGGCGCAGCTTCCAGAACACAATCAGCGGGTTCATCACCAGCGCGACAAACAGCATGCAGCCCAGCAGCACGGCCAGCAGGTGCGCATAACCGATCAACGCGCCGAAGCCCGAGGTGGCGAGGGTAGACGCCACCAGACCGAAAATGCCCAGTGGGGCGAAACGAATCACTACGCGCACGATCACGGTCACGCCGTTGGACAGGTCGCCCAGCACCTCGCGTGTGGTGTCGCTGGCATGGCGAATCGCGACGCCCATGCCGATCGCCCAGGCCAGAATGCCGATGAAGTTGGCATTCATCAGCGCGCTGACCGGGTTGTCGACCACGCTCAACAGCAGGCTTTGCAGCACTTCGGCAATGCCGCCCGGCGCGGTGACTGACACATTGTCGGTGGACAGCACCAGATGCGAGGGAAACGCCATGCTGGCCACCACCGCGACCACGGCTGCGGCGAAAGTGCCGAGCAGATACAGGAACAGGATGGGTCTGATGTGGGTTTCCTGACCGTGCTTGTGGTTGGCGATCGACGCCATCACCAGCACGAACACCAGAATCGGCGCCACGGCTTTGAGCGCCGAGACAAATACTTTGCCGATGAACGCCGAGCCTTTTGCCGCTTCCGGGGCGAACAACGCCAGAGCGATACCGGCGAGCAGGCCGATCAGGATCTGCGTGACCAGACTGAGGTTTTTCAGGCGTTGCATTAGAGAAGGGGATGAAGCGGTCATAACGGCATCTCTGATTTTTTATAGGGTGCAAGGTTGCGTGAAACCGGTGGTACATCAAGGGGGCAGGTCACCGGCACGAACCGAAAGGGCTGACGCGCGATCAACGCTGTTAAACGGGGCGCTGAACAGGGTGTACGTTTTTCAGGGCGCGGACTTTATCACAGCGTAGGCGTTATCCTTCAGGCCTGTGACGATCTGCCACCGGATTGATCGGCAAGTCGGCAGGTTTATGCAAGTCACTGCTGAAACACTCTGTTAAGATTCGCCATCCTCATTTTAATCGTTGCCAGCGGGCCTTCCGGCCTTCGCTGGTGTCGTCGTTTTGCTGGAGTTGCTCATGCTGTTGCCCATTCTTCTGTTGTCCGCTGCCGGATTCACGGTGCTGACCACGGAATTCGTCATCGTCGGCCTGTTGCCGGCCATTGCCCGAGACCTGGCGGTAACCATTCCGCAGGCGGGTCTGCTGGTGACTCTGTTCGCTTTCACGGTGGCGATGTTCGGCCCGTTTTTGACCGCCTATTTCGCCCGCTTCGAGCGGCGCAAGTTGTTCATCACCATCCTGATCATGTTCGGCCTGGCCAACACCGTTGCCGCGCTGGCGCCGAACATCTGGGTCATGGCCATTGCGCGCTTGATCCCGGCCCTCGGCCTGCCGGTGTTCTGGGCCTTGGCCAGTGAGACCGCTGTAGACATCGTCGGCCCGGATTACGCCGGCCGTGCGATTGCCAAGATCGGCTTCGGCATCGTCTGCGCGACGGTATTCGGCATCCCGGTGGGCACGTTGATTTCCGATGCGTTCGGCTGGCGCAGTGCATTCGCGATTCTGGCGGTGATCGCTTTTGCCAAGGCCTTGTTGCTGTTTGTTTATTTGCCGAAAACCAGCCTGCATCAGCACCAGGTCAGCTTCAGCTCGCAGTTCAAGATCCTGCGCAGCCCGCTGATGCTCGGCCATGTGCTGTTGTCGATCCTGGTATTCAGCGGCATGTTCACCGCTTATACCTATCTGGCCGACATTCTTGAGCGTCTGGCCGGGTTCAACGGTACGGTGGTTGGCTGGTGCCTGATGGGCTTCGGTGCGGTCGGGCTGATCGGCAACTCACTGGGCGGTCGCGCGGTGGATCGTCATCCACTGGGCGCCTCGGTGTTGTTCTGCGCGTTCATGATTGCCGGCATGGTCTCGCTGGTGCCGAATATCCACTCGACGCTGGGCCTGGCGGTGGCCATGGGCATCTGGGGTATCACCCAGGCGGCGCTGTTTCTGGTCAGCCATGTACGCCTGATGAAGGCCGCACCGGAAGCGCCAGCCTTTGCCGCCTCGCTGAATATCGCCGGGGCCAACCTCGGGATCGGCCTCGGAGCGATGATCGGCGGTCGAGTGATCGACAGTGCCGGCCTTGGCTTTCTGGGATTTGCCGCTGCCGGGTTCATTCTGTTGTCGGTATTCCTCGCCATGGTCTTGATGACGCTCAAGCCGCGCGAAGCGTGCGCCCAGGCGTCATAGCGCGGTAAACAGCTCGCGTCGGGCACCTTCGGTAATCGCCACGATGCCGGGGTGCTTGACCTTGCGTTCCACGGAAATGGCATAGAACGACTCGGTCACCGCGTCGGTCTGGCCAATCACCTCGACGCCGTACTGGCGTTTGACTTCATCGGCAATCACGCTTGGGCCGATGAAAATCCCGCTGCCCGATTGGCCGAAGGCCTGCATCAGGGCGCTGTCATCGAATTCCCCAACGATTTGTGGCTGGATCTGCTGCTCGGCAAACCAGCGCTGCAGACGGCTGCGCACCACGGTTTCTGCGCCGGGAATCAGCAGCGGTGCGCCGTTGAGGCTGCGCGGAAAGTCTTGCCCGTATTGCGCCGCCAATTGCGCGGTGGCGAAAAAACTGATCCCGCATTCGCCGAGTTTCTGGCTGTAGCCCTTGATGTCGAGGTGCGACGGCATCGGGCTGTCGGAAATCACCAGGTCCAGACGCTGGATGGCCAGGTCCGCCAACAGGCGTTCGAGTTTGTCTTCGCGGCAGGTGATGCGCAGCGGTTCGTGCAACTCCATGGTCGGCGCGATCAGCCGATAGACGATGGACTTGGGCACCACGTCGGCCACGCCGACGCGAAACAGGATCTGCTGTTCGTTGGGCTGGGCACGCATCATCAACTCCAGTTCGCCGCCCAACTGGAACATCTGCTCGGCGTAGGGCAGGGCCTGGCGTCCGGCCTCGGTCAGTTCCAGCTGGCGGCCGACCCGCTGAAACAGTTCGATGCCGTAGGTTTGTTCGAGCAGCGAAATCTGCCCGCTGATGGTTTGCGGTGTGAGGTTGAGTTGCTCGCAGGCACGCACGATGCTGCCGGTCTTGGCGACCACCCAGAAGTAATGCAGTTGTCGGTAATTGAGCACTCTAAGGTTCCCCCCCCCTGTAGGAGCTGCCGCAAGCTGCGATCTTTTGATCTTGCTTTAAAAAATCAAAAGATCGCAGCCTTCGGCAGCTTCTACACTGATGGTCATAGTTCGTTAATGCCGAAGTATAGCCGCTAAAAATACGAATTTTCCTGAAGTGTTTGTCTCCCTAGAATGCCCAGCCATCGACGGGTGGTCTGTGACCCTGTCTGTTCATTCGAAGGAAGTCTCATGAAATACACAATCCCTGCATTGATGTTCACGTCTTTACTGCTCATGGCCGGTTGCGATCAGGCCGAGAAAAGTGCCCAGCAGTTGATGGGCAAGGCTGCCGAAAGCGCCAAACAGGCGATCGACGATACGCACAAAGCTGCTGAACAAGCGCTCAGCGACGCCACCGGCGGCTTGATCGAGAAAAAAGAAGCGCCGGAAAAAGATGCGGAAAAATCCGAATCTTCCTCCAAGACCATCTAAAACCGTCATACAAGAGCCAGGACTGACCCATGGAATATCTGTTAGAACTCGCCGCCAGCCCCGCCGCCTGGGTTGCTTTGGCCACACTGGTGGTGATGGAAATCGTGCTCGGCATCGATAACCTGATCTTTATTTCGATCCTGACCAACAAGTTGCCTGTGCAGCATCGGCAGAAGGCGCGCCGCATCGGTATCGGCATGGCGCTGATCCTGCGTCTGGCCCTGTTGAGCACCATCGCTTTCATCGTGCAGTTGACCGAACCTGTAATCGAAATCATGGGCCAGGCGTTCTCCTGGAAAGACATGATCCTGATTGCCGGTGGTCTGTTCCTGGTGTGGAAAGCCACGACCGAGATCCATCACAGCATGGACCCGGCTCCGGAAGATCCGAAAACGGCAACTTCGACCGTGACCCTGGGCTTCGCTGCCGCAATCGGTCAGATCCTGATGCTGGACATGGTGTTCTCCATCGACAGCATCATTACTGCGGTGGGCATGACTGAACACTTGCCGATCATGGTGATCGCGGTGGTGGTGTCGGTGATGGTGATGCTGTTCGCAGCTGAGCCGCTGGCCAAGTTCATCAACGACAACCCGACAGTGGTGATGCTGGCCCTGGGCTTCTTGATCATGATCGGCATGACGCTGATCGCCGAAGGCTTCGGTGCCCATGTACCGAAAGGTTATGTGTACGCGGCCATGGCCTTCTCGGCAGCGATTGAAGTGCTGAACATGATGTCGCGCCGGGCGAAGCAGAAGAAGCTGGCTCAGCAGGCATAATCTGCAGCAAACCAAAAGGCCGGCTGGACTCGTCGAGTTCAGCCGGCCCTTTTGCTTATGCCTCATGCCGTACGGCTTGTGCCTTATGCAGGAGCTGCCGAAGGCTGCGATCTTTTGATTTTTAGAGCAAGATCAAAAGATCGCAGCCTTCGGCAGTTCCTACAGAGGTTTTATATCAACTGACCTGTCAGTGCGCAGTCGCGTGGTGGTGCTTTTCTGGCTTGTGATTCGGGGTCGAATCGACTGGATGATGATGGCGTCGCGCAATGCGCAGCACGCCCCACAGCATGGCGCTGGCAACGGCCAGCCAGCCGGCTATCAACATTACGATGGTCATGGTCAGGCTCATCAGTGCCTCCTCTTTGCCCTGCGTCGGGCACACACTTTTTCAATTCGCTCTGTTTCAGTGACAGTCTAGACAATGGGGTGTTTCAGACTATTGACCAAAGGTCGGTGATGACCAATCAGTTCGCTCTATGCAATCGATCGGTCTGCGGGTTAAGGCTATACCGCAGCCGTGCGTCGCCCTATGATCACAGGCGTTGCCGGAACACGATGACCGGCGTCTGATCAGAGAGTGACAATGGTGCAGGTATTGACTCGATTGCGAGGGGCGTTGCTGGTGGCCGGTTGCGCGGCTGTATTGGCGGGTTGTGCGGGCACTGTCGCGCCGCAGGTCAAGCGCCTGCCGGAGCGGGTCGAACTCAGCGGTACGTTCTATCGCGGTGAAGCCAATCAGAGTGGTCCGCAAGTGCTGGCCAGCCTGTTGTCGCAGCAGGGCATCATGATCACGCCGGGGCTGCTGGAAAAACCGTTGCAGCTGCCGGGTGCACAGGATCAGTTGCAGCAGAATCTGCAAAACCTGGCCCGCGATTACGGCATGGTGGTCTATCCGCTGGACAAGAACCTGCCAGCCTTGCTCACCCAGGTCGCGGCCGGATATCCGGTGATGGTGCGCTTTAGCGAAGGCTCGGCGTTCTGGGCTGAGCCGCGTTACGCCATTCTTTCCGGTTACGACCGCTTGAAACAGAAAGTGCTGTTGCGCGCCGGAATGAATCGCCGCGAACTGATGAGTTTCAGTTCCTTCGAGTCGGCGTTCGAGAAGTCGGGCGGTTGGGCCGTGCTGATCCAGAAGCCGTCGCAGATTCCAGCCGAGGTTGATCGTCAGCGCTGGCTAAAGGCGGCCGATGAGTTGGCGCAGGCCGGGCAGGAGCGTGAAGCGGAGCAAGCCAAAAAAGCTCTGGCTGCACATTAAGCCTCCGTTCGTCATTTGCCGGGCACCCTCACGCCCGGCACGCCTCTTAACGATAGAGCCCGAATGTGCGGGTGAATCAGGAGGCGAGCATGGCAGATTCCCCATCCCCGAAAGGCCCACATTCAAGCGAGCATTCGTCCGGTCATGATCTGGGTTTCGATCCGGATTCACCGGATCTCGACGACCCGCAGGTTGATCCGGTCGGCCCTGCCAAGGCGCCGAAGGATGTGGAGACCGGCGAAGACAGCAAGCGTCCGGCCAAGCCTTATGATCCGTTGGCTGATCTGAAACCCTAAGGGAGGTGCGTATGAGTACCGATTCCAGCTTTGACGATAAAAAACCGGACAGCGTGCCGACCACGCCTGAGGATGACGTAGACCCAGTACTGGATCCGGACAGCCCGCTGCGTGATCCATTGGCCCGGCCTAATGTGCTGACCCCGGAGCATCATCGCGATCCGAGTGCCGGTGATGGCATTCCCGATGACGAACAGATGCCGCTGCCCAATGACTGAGACGCAGGCATTAAAAAGCCCCGAGATGTCGGGGCTTTTTATTGTTTCGCGAACTACTTGGAGGCTTCGACCACGCCGCTCTGGCGCGCCTTGAGGTTTTTCTCGGCCTTATATTGTTGGGCCACTGCCGGAACGTTGGTGCTGCGACCGGTTTCCATCCAACTGCGGATACGGCTGGCATCGGCGAAGTGCGTGTATTTGCCGAACGCATCGAGAATCACCAGGGCAACCGGGCGGTTGCTCATCCGCGTCACCAGCACCAGGCAATGACCCGCCGGGTTGGTGAAGCCGGTTTTAGTGATTTTGATGTCCCAGTCGGCCTTGTTCACCAAGTGATCGGTGTTGCGGAAACCCAGGGTGTAGTTGGGTTTGCGGAACGACACCGTTTTTTCCTTGGTGGTCGTCAGTTCAGTGAGGATCGGGTGCTTGCTCGCGGCCACCAACAGTTTGCTCAGATCGCGGGCGGTGGAAACGTTACGTTCCGACAAGCCGGTCGGTTCGACATAGTGGGTGTTGGTCATGCCCAGTGCCTTGGCCTTGGCATTCATCGCCGCGATGAAGGCTGCATAACCGCCCGGGTAGTGATGCGCAAGGCTGGCGGCTGCACGGTTTTCCGAGGACATCAGGGCAATCAGCAACATTTCCCGGCGCGGCAGTTCGCTCTTCAGCTTGACTCGGGAGAACACGCCTTTCATTTCCGGCGTGTGGCTGATGTCGACGTCGATCCATTCGTCCATGTTCTGGTGCGCTTCAACGACCACCAGCCCGGTCATCAGCTTACTGACCGAAGCGATGGGTACGATCACATCCGGGTTGCTCGAATAGATGACTTTATTGGTCTGCAAATCCATGAGCAGGGCGCTGCCGGAGGCGATCTTCAGTTGCGAAGCATCGCGTGGCGCAGCAGTGGTTTCAGCGGCGTTGACGGTTGGCGTGACGAATGTGCCTGAAAAAGCAAAAACCAGGCTCAGGATCGAAAGACGAATTTTCACGCGGGCGAACTCATAAAGGTTGGATATTCCGTTAGTTTGTAACGGGTTATTTCTTCAAAGCGTCGCATTCTAGGAGTATGGCTGAAGATCTGTCGATGGTTGTTTGAATGACCTGAAAATCTCGTGAAAAGGCCTGTAAAAAGAGGGGTTTCCGGCGAACGGTTAGTGTTTTTTCTCAGATACAAAAAACCCCGCACAAAGGCGGGGTTCTTTTATTGCGGAAAAGCCTCTCAGGCGTGCAGGGTTTCTGCCGCGTAGAGGGTGTTTTCCAGCAGGCAGGCACGGGTCATCGGGCCAACGCCGCCGGGAACCGGAGTGATCCAGCCGGCGCGGGGCAGAGCGGTTTCGTACACCACGTCACCGACCAGCTTGCCATCGTCCTGACGGTTGATGCCGACGTCGATCACGATCGCGCCTTCCTTGATCCACTCGCCCTTGACCAGGCCCGGCTTGCCGGCGGCGACCACCACCAGATCGGCGCGACCGACGTGGCCGGCCAGATCCTTGGTAAAGCGGTGGGTGACGGTCACGGTGCAACCGGCCAGCAGCAGTTCCATCGCCATCGGGCGACCGACGATGTTGGAGGCGCCAACCACCACCGCATCCAGACCATAAAGGTCAACGCCGGTGCTTTCCAGCAAGGTCATGATGCCTTTCGGGGTGCATGGGCGCAGCAGCGGGATGCGTTGGGCCAGACGGCCGACGTTATAAGGATGGAAACCGTCGACGTCTTTGTCCGGGCGAATGCGCTCCAGCAGCTTGGAGGCGTCCAGGTGCTCGGGCAGCGGCAGTTGCAGCAGAACGCCGTCGATGGCCGGGTCGTCGTTGAGGCGATCGATCAGATCGGTCAGCGCTTCTTGAGTGGTGTCGGAGGGCAGGTCGTAGGCTTGGGAGAGGAAGCCTACCTCTTCACAGTCTTTACGCTTGTGCGAGACATAAACCTGAGAGGCAGGATCGCTGCCGACCAGGATCACCGCGAGGCCGGGAGTGCGCAGGCCTTGCTGGCGACGCTCGGCAACTCGTTGGGCGATCTGCTGGCGCAGGCTGGCGGCGATCGATTTGCCGTCGATTAGTTGTGCAGTCATTGCGCGTGATTAACCATCGAGAGGGGAAAAAAAGAGAACGCATTCTCGCATGTCAGACGGTGAGGGCAAAGGCGCTTGGTCAGCAAATTCCCCTAACTCCTTTAATTAAATGAATTTTTTTCAAAAAGGATTTGACGACCTTGGGAGCGCTCTATACTATTCGTCGCACTTGTCGGGCACAGCCTAGCACTGGTTAAGAAGGTTGAGCGGAATTAGCGTTCTGCGAAGCTGGAAAGCATTTAGTTTGTAGTCCTCCAAGAGTACAGATTAATAAGGCGCCCGTAGCTCAGCTGGATAGAGCATCCGCCTTCTAAGCGGATGGTCGCAGGTTCGAGTCCTGCCGGGTGCGCCATTAGGCAGCTTTGGCACAAGTAGCGCGATATGGTGGGCGTAGCTCAGT
>NZ_JTKF01000055.1:0-8190 GCF_000828175.1 Pseudomonas sp. W15Feb9B
AGCAACATAGAATCTCCCACATGGGGTCCTGTGGAGGGTCAGATGCCCTGGCTACGCAGCCACGCCAGCAACTGCGGCAATGGAAACGCCCCGCTCTGACGCGCCACTTCCCGGCCGTTCTTGAACAGAATCAAACTCGGAATCGAACGAATCCCCAACTGCGCCGACAACTGCTGATTGGCTTCGCTGTCGAGCTTGGCCAGCCGGCACTTGCCTGCCAACTGCGCCGCCGCCTGCTCGAATACCGGCGCAAACGACTTGCACGGCCCGCACCAGTCCGCCCACACATCCACCAACAACGGCAGATCACCCTTGATCTGGCTGGCGTAATCGCCTTGCTTGAGTTCGAACGGCTTGCTCCGCAGCACCTCGGACTTGCAGCGCCCGCATTTTGGCTGGTCGGCGAGGCGTTCGGCGGGGATGCGGTTGAGGCCGTTGCAGGCGGGGCAGGGGATCAGCAATGGGGTGGTCATGAACGAGGTCCAGTGAAGGGCGATAAACCCTAGTTGGAGACGTTTGCTCATATTTTCAATCATGCGGATTTCAATGTTGGATCTAGGCTGAGTCGTACCGAGGCAGACCGTTGGTCTGCCTGGATGTATCGCAAGTTGCGATAATTTCATTTTGTGATTAACTCCCCATAGCAGAATGCGATAAGGATGTTGCATGCATGTGTTCAGTGAAAAACCCATTCGAGAGGCCAAGGAGCAGTGGCCACAGGCAGCAAGCGCGCTAGCGCAATGGTTTCGTCTGGCAAGCAGGAGTAATCCAACGGACTTCGCGGCAATGAAGTCGATATTTCCTGCCACCGACAAGGTGGGTGATCTCCACGTTTTCGACATTGGTGGCAACAAATTGAGGCTAATCGCTTTTGTCAGTTATCGGTCACAAAGGCTCTACATCAAACATGTGCTCGACCACCGCGAATACGATCGGGGCAAATGGAAGGAGGGAAAGGTATGAGTAGTTTGATCAAGACAGTTGCCGAGCACTGGGAGTTTGTCTCTCCGTTGCTGCGCAAACCGAAAAATGAAGAGGATTACGACGCCTTGGTTCAGGCCGTCGGCGAGATCCTTGAGATAACCGGTGATGATGGCTCGCACCCACTCGCGAGTCTGGTGGACATCATCAGTGACTGGATTGGGGAGTGGGATCGCACACACCATCCGATGGCCGAGGCGAGCGGCGAAGAGGTCCTCGGCTACCTGATGCGCGAACATGGACTGACTCAGAGCGACCTGCCGGGTGTGGGTACTCAATCCGTTGTTTCGGAAATTCTGAACGGCAAGCGCAAGTTGAACTTGCGGCAAGTTCGCTGGCTGGCCGACTACTTCAAGGTGCCTGTAGACGTATTCATCTAGGCTGCCTCAAGACGAACAACTGATCTCCAGATGCTTGCCCCACTCCGGCGGCCGTTCGGCATAACCTTCCATTCCCGGCTGTTCGTCGAACGGTTTGCTCAACACCGCATGCAGCCGGCGCACCTCGGAGTAGTCGCCTTGTTCGGCGGCATCGATGGCCTTTTGCGCCAGGTAGTTGCGCAGGATGTACAGCGGATTGACCGCGTGCATCCGCGTACGGCGTTGTGCCTGATCGCTGTCACCATCGCGGGCAACCCGTGCCACGTAGCGCTCGCCCCAGGCATCGAAGCCTTTGATGTCGACGAAGTCATCGCGCAATTGGGCGACAGCCTGTTCTGCTGAATCTTCGCCGAGGCGGCGGAAAAACAAGGTGTAGTCGACGCCGCTGTTCTGCATCAGCTGCAGCAGGTCTTCAAGCAATTTCTGGTCGTCATCTTCGGCGCTGGTGAAGCCGAGGCGACGGCGCATCAGGTCGAGGTAGTGCGCCTGGAACAGCGGCAGGTACAGGCCGAGGGTTTCGCGCAGGGCTTCGACGCTGATGAACGGCGTCAGCGCCTGGGCCAAGGCGCTGAGGTTCCACTGGCCGATCGGCACTTGATTGCTGAACGAGTAGCGACCCTGATCATCGGAATGGTTGCAGATGAAGTGGGCATCGAAATCGTCGAGGAAGGCGAACGGGCCGAAGTCGAAGGTGATGCCGAGGATCGACATGTTGTCGGTGTTCATCACCCCGTGACAGAAGCCGTAGGCCTGCCACTTGGCGATCAGTTCGGCATTGCGCTCGACGATCTCGCGGAACATTGCCAGATACGGTTCCGGTTGCTCCAGGCATTCGGGATAGTGCATCGCCAATACATGCTCGCCGAGCTGCTTCTGCTGCTCGGGACGCTTGGTGTAATAGAAATATTCGAAGTGGCCGAAACGGATATGGCTTGGCGCCAGACGCAACACCATCGCCGCGCGTTCCTGCTTTTCGCGCCACACCGGGGTGTCGGAGCCAATCACGCAGGCTGCACGTGAAGACGGAATGTTCAGCGCGTGCAGCGCTTCGGAAGCGAGAAATTCACGGATCGATGAACGCAGCACCGCCCGACCATCGCCCATACGCGAAAACGGCGTCTGCCCGGCGCCCTTCAGATGCAGGTCCCAATGTTCGCCGGCCTGGTTATACACCTCGCCGAGCAACAGCCCGCGACCATCGCCCAGTTGTGGCGTGTAGCCGCCAAACTGGTGCCCGGAATAGACCATCGCCCGCGGCTCGGCATCGGCCCACAACTTGTGGCCGCCGAACAGCTCGGCAAATTCCTGAGTGTCAGCCGTCGTCGGGTCGAGATCGAGCAAGGCCAGGGCCGCCGGGCTGGCGACGACCAGGCGCGGGTTGTCGATCGGCTCGGGCAGCACATGGGCGGAGAACGCGTCGCCGAGGCGGGCGAAGCGATTGTCGAAGGTCAGTTCGTCGAGGGCTTTCAAGGGCCGGCTCCAGCAGAATGTCCGAGCATTCTGCTGGGATCAGACCGGTTAGTCGAGTTTGGCCGGCGGCGGCTCTTGCAGCGGCTTTTGCTCCGCGCCCATCGGGACGATGGTTTTGTTCTCGTCTTCGATGGGTACCAGCTTGTATTCCTGGCCATGAAGGTTTTTCAGGTACACCTCCATCTGGCGGAACGAGATGTTGATGTGCTGCTTCTTGAACTCGCGGTTGATGAAGCGGTTCACTTCATCGATTACCGGGTTGCGGTCACCGAGGTCACGCACGTGCATGCGCAGTTCGTGATCGAGGGTGCTTTCGCCGAAGTTGAGGAAGTACACGTGCGGCTCGGGTTCCTTGAGCACGCGTGGGTTTTCCCGGGCGGCCTTGAGCAGCAGTTCCTTGACCAGATCCAGGTCGGAGCCGTAATCCACACCGAGTTTCAGCGTGACGCGGGTAATGGTGTCGGTCAGCGACCAGTTGATCAGTTGCCCGGTAATGAACGTCTTGTTCGGGACAATGATGTCCTTGCGGTCGAAATCGGTGATGGTGGTGGCGCGGATGCGGATCTTGCTCACGGTGCCCGACAGGTTGCCGATGGTGATGGTGTCACCGATCCGCACCGGGCGTTCGAACAGGATCATGATGCCGGAGATGAAGTTGGCGAAGATCTCCTGCATACCGAAACCGAGACCGACCGACAGCGCCGCCACCAGCCACTGCAACTTGTCCCAGCTGACGCCGAGGGTCGACAGCGTGGAAACGAAACCGACGCCGGCGATCACGTAGGACAGCAGCGTCGTGGTCGCATAGGCGCTGCCCTGCGCCAGATTGAGTTTCGACAGCACGAACACTTCCAGCAGACCCGGCAGGTTGCGCGCCAGGGCGAAGGTGATGCCGATGATGATCAGCGCGCCGAGCATGTCGCCGATGCTGATTGGCACCATGCTCATGTTGGCGCCGGTGCCGCTGGTGTATTCGTAAAGGGTGATGTTGTCGAGATACGAGAACACCGAGATCAGGTCAGCCCAGACCCAGTACAGCGCGGCGATGAAGCCACCGAGCAGCGCCAGACGGATCAGGCGCAGGGACTGTTCGTTGACCTTCTCGATGTCCAGGGTCGGCTCTTCGATCACCGCTTCGCCGTCGCCGGCCTCCTTGGCCGCCTGACGTTTGGCCAAGGCGCGCTGATAGGCCAGGCGGCGTGCAGCGACCGCCAGACCGCGCACGAACGTGGCTTCGATCACCAGCCAGAACATCAGCAGGTACAGGGTGTTGATCAATCGGTCGCTGAGTTTCAGCGCGGTGTAGTAGTAGCCGAAGCACACCGCGACGAACAGGGCGATTGGCAACAGAGTGAACATCACGCCTACGGCCTTGCGGAACAGCGAGGTGTTTTCGTGGGCCGGGCTGCTGATCAACAGGCGGCTGAGCAGCCACGCCATCAGCGCGTAGCAGGTCAGCACCACCGGCATGCCGATGACGTCGTCGGCCAGCGCTGCCGGTTGCAATTCGGCCACCGCCACCACGGTCACCAGCGCCATCACCACCAGCCCGAGGCGACGGATCCAGCCCTGAAGGAATTCGACCTGCGGTTTGTCCCAGCGGAAATGCAACTCGGCCACACCGCCTGGCGAGAGAATCCGGTAAGCGGTGTAGAACACGAGCCACGCCTGACCCATTTGCAGCAGCGCCGCGCCCATGTTGGCGTTCTGCCCGCGGGCGTCGATCTGCAGGGCCAGCCCGCACAGCGCCAGGCCAAGGGCCACCGGCATCGCCAGCAGAATGTTGATCAGGATCGCCTGCGGGGTATGCCACTGGCTGTCACGCTTGAAGTGACCGATGTCCTGGTGAACCTTGTTCAGCCGTGCATACAGCGCCTTGCGCCGCCACAGCAGAGCGCCGATCAGCAGGGCCAGCGGCAGAAACAGCAGCGGACGCTGGGTCAGACCGTCGGTCAGCTCGCTCAGGCTCGAGGCCAGCGGCAGGGTGTCGATCTGCCGCTTGAGCCGCTCCGGCACACCGCGTAGCCATTCTGTGTCCAGTGGCTTGTTGCTGGGGATCCAGAACATCTGCTCGTCGAGGGTCGCACGCAGGCTCTGCGCGGTGCTCAGCAGTTGTTTCTGGTTGAGCTGCAGGGTGATCGATTCGTTGAGCACCGCGCTCAGCTCGCGGTTCAGACGTTCCAGCAGATCGGCGCGGGTGTTGGCCAGTTCCATCAGGCTCTTGCGCAGTTGCGGGGTGACTTGTTCCGGTGGCTGGGTGGAAAGCAGGTTGTCGACGTAGGTCGCCGGGTTGCTCAGCAGTTCGCGTTGCTGACTGACTTCGAACTGATACAGGCGAATGTCGGCAATCTGGTCCGCCAGATCGCGGTCGACCTTGAGCCGCGGCAACGCCTGCTTCTGCTTATAGAGAATCTTCGACAGCAGCAGGCTGCCCTTGAGCACGTTGATCTGCTCGTCGAGGGCCGAGTCGCTTTGGGTCAGGCTGTCGAGTTGCTGTTTGGTCTGCAGGTTCTGTTGGGTGACTTCGTTGAGGCGGTCGGTGCTTTTGAGCAGGTAGTCAGAGAGCTTGAGGTTGGCGGCGCTTTCAGTGGCGAGCAGGCTGCTGCCGCCGGCCTTCTGTGCCTCGATCGATTGCTGGGTGACGGTTTCCTGCGACTGTGCCAGGCGCTTCTGGTTGATCAGCGTCTGCAGTTCCTGGATCTCGCGATCGAGTCGGTCGGACTTTTCCGTGAGCAGGTCGTGCTGGCTGTTGCCCAGATCCTGCAACTGGCTGTTGCCGGCCAGTTCCTGACGGCGCAGCGGGATCAGTGCGTTCAACGCGGCGAGCTCGGCGTTCAATTGATCGCGTTGTTCGGCACTGACGGTCTTGCCGCTGTCCTTGCCGGACTTGAGGATGTTGTTGATCTGCTGGATGCGCGTCTGGCTGGCAGAGATTTCTGCCTGCGCACGCTCTGGGCGAGTCTGGGCGGTGATGATCAGGCTGTTGGCATCGGCCAGGGCTTTTTGCAGGTCACTTTGCTGGGTCGAGCGATCGGTGAGGATCTGCTCCAGCTGCTGGATCGACTCTTTGCTGAAACGCTGCGCCACTGGCACCACTGCCGTGGCCTTGAGGCGTGCCAGTTCGCGAGTGTTCTCGATGGTCTGCCGCGGGGCGGAGGCCAGTTGCTGCTTGAGGTCGATCAGCTTCTGGTCGTAATCACGCCGGCTGTTGAGCTGGTTGAGCGTGGTTTGCAGGACCGTTTGCAGGGTCTTTTTGTCGGCATCCGGCAGTTTGCTGTCGGCCAGTTTGTCCAGGCTGGCCTGCACGGCTTCGCTGGACGGCGGTTCAGCGGCATACAGCGGGCCGACGGAAAGACTCAGGCCCAGCAGGGCCGCGAAAAAGAAAGAGCGCAGGGTAGGCATAGAGACCGGTCAAGCAAGTGAGAGTGGACGCAGTTTAGAGGAAGAGACCGGGACCCGGGCGACTTCCTTCGGGGAATCTGACGCCCACTTTGCCGATCTTGTTCCCGTCCATGACCGCGACCGTCCAGTGGGTGTTGTTCCACTCCACCTGGTCGCCAACGATCGGCGCACCGCCAACCTTCTGGGCAATGAACGCGCCCAGGGTCATGTCCGGATCAATGCCCTCGGCCGGCAACCCGTAAAGCGCCGCAACCGCTTTAAGCTGGGCGTCTCCTTCGAGGACGAAGTCACCGAAGAAACGCAGATCCAGACCGCGTTGCGGTGCCTGGCTGAACAGTTTGCCGAGGGCTGGAAGGTTGTGTTCATGGCCGATAACACACAGCAAATCATCGACTTCCAGCACCGTACTACCCGACGGATGGAGCAGTTGCTGGCCACGAAACAGCGCGGCGATACGTGTCCCTTCGGGCATTTTCAGCTCGCGCAGCGGTGAACCAATGCACCATTTCTCGGCGCCGAGCTTGTAAACGAACAGTTCCCACTCGCTGGTGATGTGCACTTCCAGCGCCGATCGCGAGATCGGCGCCGGCTCCGGCGGCACTGTCACCTTGAGCAGTCTGGCGACCCACGGCAGGCTTGTGCCCTGCACCAGCAGCGACACCAGTACGATGAAGAACGCGAGGTTGAAGTACAGCTGCGCATTCGGCAGCCCGGCCATCAACGGGAACACTGCGAGAATGATCGGTACCGCGCCGCGCAGACCGACCCAGGAAATAAACGCTTTCTCGCGACCATGGAACGCCTTGAACGGCAGCAGGCCGACGATCACCGACAGTGGCCGGGCGAACAGAATCATCCACAGCGCCAGACCGAGGGCGGGCAGGGCGATCGGCAGCAAATCATGCGGAGTGACCAGCAGCCCCAGCACCAGGAACATGCCGATCTGCGCCAGCCAGGCCATGCCGTCGAGCATGTGCAGAATGCCGTGACGGCTGCGCACCGGGCGGTTGCCGATCACCAGACCGCACAGGTACACCGCGAGGAAGCCGCTGCCGTGCAGGGCGTTGGTCAGGGCGAACACCACCAGACCGCCGGCGATCACCAGAATCGGGTACAGGCCGGTGGCGAGGTTGATCCGGTTGACCAGTTGCAGCATCAGCCAGCCACCGCCCAGGCCGATCACGCCGCCGATGCCGAATTCGCGGATCAGGTGGGTCAACAGGCTCCAGTGCAGGCCGGTCTGGCCGCTGGCGAGCATGTCGATCAGGGTCACCGTGAGGAACACCGCCATCGGGTCGTTGCTGCCGGATTCGATTTCCAGGCTGGCGGTCACCCGTTCGTTGAGGCCCTTGCCGCCGAGCAGCGAGAACACCGCAGCGGCGTCAGTCGAACCGACGATGGCACCGATCAGCAGGCCCTGAATCAGGTTCAGGTCGAACAGCCACGCGGCGGCCATGCCGGTCAGTCCGGTGGTGATCAACACCCCGACCGTCGCCAGTGACAGCGCCGGCCACAGGGCCACGCGGAAACTCGAAACCCGGGTGCGCAAGCCACCGTCGAGGAGGATCACCGCCAGTGCGAGGTTGCCGACCAGATAAGCCGTCGGGTAGTTATCGAAAATGATCCCGCCGCCATCGACCCCGGCGGTCATGCCGACTGCGAGGATGATCACCAGAATGGGAATGCCGAGACGGGAGGACAGTGAGCTGACAAGAATGCTCGCACCTACCAGCAACGCGCCGATCAAGAACAGGCTGTTGATGGTCGTCGCATTCAAAGGCAGTACTCCAGAAGCGTAAAGACGGGCACAAACTGACCATGCAGTCTGCGTGCCAGCGATTCTAACCTGTTGAAATGTGATGCTGTCAAAAAGCTTTTTACGCTATGGGATTTGAGGTATGGGTTCGGCTGGGGATCGCTACCCTCACCCTAGCCCTCTCCCGGAGGGAGAGGGGAC
>NZ_JTKF01000056.1:0-22407 GCF_000828175.1 Pseudomonas sp. W15Feb9B
GAACCCGAAGTACCGGATACTTCGTGGGTCCAGGTGATTTTGCGGTAGGTGAACTGCACTTCTTCCAGGTGGGTGAAGTGCGAGTTGCCTGGATCCTGGCAGTTGTGCATTTTGTTGTTGATGGCGACGATGATCGCGTCTTCCAGTTTGGTGGTGTAGTAGTGCTCTTGAGTACCTTGAGCAGAAGTACGGTACCACTGGATAACGATTTCGCTCATGCGCTCGCCGGAGGTCAGAGCAGCTTGCAGCAGAGGCGAAGCCTTGTCGTAGACCTTGGTGATGATCACTGGCTTGTGAACGCGCTGACCGGTTGGCTGACCGGATTGTGGGTCACGCGGGATGATCACGTCGTGGCTGAACGCCTGAACCATGACCTGGTCTTCGTGGCCTTCCTGGTAGGTGTTGCCAACGGAGTCGGCGGTGAAAGCGCCGGCAGTGATCAGGCCTTGTTTTTCGCCGGTAACCGACATGTACGCTGGTGTTGCCATGGGGTGCTCTCCTTGCGGATAAATTTAGGGTGCCCGGGAGGCGAAATCGCCCGGTGGGTGCCTGACTGTTATCAAGGAGCGTGCCAGGTTTGTCGAAGGGCCCGGCAGCCGGGGGTGAAGCAGCTCTAGTCTGCGTTATGACCGATGTTTTTTGCTGAATCGAGGTGGAAAGTGCGCAACTTCTTGCGCAGTACTGCGCAAGAAGTTGCGCACTCGGCTGCGGGCCACGTGCCTCAAGGCCTACAGCGCGATGATCAGTCTTTTTCGCCGAGCGAGTGCGCAAGAAGTTGCGCAGTAAGGCCAAGTGCCAGCGTCGAGCGTTTGAAACGATCCACCCAGCGCGACGGTCAATCACTCACGACTGCGCCGCAGGCGTCTGAACATTCCCCACCGCGAGTGAGAACGACATGAAAATCCTGATGGTTTTAACGTCCCACGATCAACTGGGTGATACCGGCAAGAAAACCGGCTTCTGGCTGGAAGAATTCGCCGCGCCGTATTACGTGTTCAAGGATGCCGGCGCGCAACTGACGCTGGCCTCGCCCAAGGGCGGCCAGCCACCGCTGGACCCGAAAAGTGACGAGCCCGATGCGCAGACCGCCGCAACCGAGCGCTTTCACAAGGACTCCGCCGCCCAGTCGGCACTGTCCTCTACGGTCAAACTGGACACGGTGAAGGCTGCGGAATTCGATGCCGTGTTCTATCCCGGCGGCCACGGCCCGTTGTGGGACCTGGCTGAAGACCGCCATTCGATTGCGCTGATCGAAGCGTTTTACAACAGTGGCAAACCCGTGGCGGCGGTGTGTCATGCGTCCGGGGTGCTGCGCCATGTCAAAGGTGCGGACGGTCAGCCGTTGGTCAAGGGTAAGCAGGTGACTGGTTTCAGCAACAGCGAAGAAGATGCGGTGCAGTTGACCAACGTGGTGCCGTTTCTGGTGGAGGACGAGCTCAAGGTCAAAGGCGGGATTTTCTCCAAGGGCGCGGACTGGTCGAGCTACACCCGTGAGGACGGATTGCTGCTGACCGGGCAGAATCCGGCGTCGTCGGAAGAGACAGCGTTCGCGCTGTTGTCGCGGTTGCGCTAGAAGCAACATTTGATTCTGTGGCGAGGGAGCTTGCTCCCGCTGGAGTGCGCAGCGCTCCCAAAACCTGAGCCGCTTCGCAGCCCAGCGGGAGCAAGCTCCCTCGCCACAGTCAGAACAGTTTCAAGCCCAAAACCTGAGCACACTCCTCAATCGAACGCCGCTGCGTCTCGGCATACAACCCCAGCTCATCAATGGTCGCACGCCCCAGCGCCTGTTCGAATGCCTGGCGGTTCGAGTGTTCGCCATAGTGCGTCTGCGCCGCGTCCCCAAGGTTCGACTGAAAAATCCCCGCCGCACTCACTGGCAGAAAATCTTCGTACACCAACGGTTCAGCTTTCACATGGCCTTCGCGGAGCAAATCCTCCAGCGATGTCGATTTGAGGCTAGCCGCTGCCAAGCCTTTTTCCGTGGGGAAATAGCGAAAATACGCCAGCTCCTGTTCACGCATGCCGTCGACGCTGTCCGGAAATTCGCCAAAGTGTCGGGTCATCAGCGTGTTGTAACGTGCGGCGTTGCCTTCGTTGGGAAAGTCGCCCAGTTCATCGCGCGCGGCATTCAGCAAGCGGTCATACAGCGCTCGGCCTTTGGGGGTCAGCGCCGCACCGCGTTGTTCGATTTCGCCGAAACGCGCGCTGTGGCTACCACGAGTCTCGTGCTGATCGGTGAAAGCGATCGGCTCGTCCAGCGCCTTGAAACTGGTCTGGCGCAACAGGATCGGGCACTTGCGGCGTGGCGGGCCTTCGATCACTGCTTTGGGGGTGATGCCGTGCACCGGCATTTGCGCCTGGACAATATCGATGTCCAGCGTGCGTGGGGTCAGGTGATTGATGTGCGGGCCTTTGAACGCCACCACATCGGCGATCAGACGGTGCTGGGCGCTGAGGGTCTGGTACTGCGCAGCGGTGACAGTGGCGCTGTGATGCCAGCGAAAGGTTTCCAGTGCCTGTAGGACAAATTGCGCCGCGTCCTCCTCATTCAGCCCACCGGCTGACTCCGCCCGCTCGATCAGCTGCAAGGCAGCAGGGGTAAAGATCGAACGCCGGTTCAACACCGATTCGGCAAAACCGCGCAACTCTGGATCTTCGATCAGCTCCAGCCGCAGCAACGAAGTGAACACCCGAAACGGGCTGACCTGCAGCGCCGCTTCATGCACCGCGCGAAACGCCGTGGAGTGCACCGGCACACCCGCCGGGGTCAGGTCGTAGTAGCCCACCGGTTGCATGCCCATCACCGCGAACAGGCGCGCGAGGGTCGCGAGCTCTTTGCCGGTGCCGACGCGGATCGCGCCGTGTCGCTCCATGTCCAGGCGCTCGATTTCACCGGTGCTGTCGAGCTGCCGTGCGAGGTCTGGCTGGGCGGCCAGCACTTCACGGTTGGTCTGTTCCACCAACTCCATCAGCGCGCCGTACAACGGCACTTCTTCGCGGTACATGTCGGACATCGCTTTGGAGAAGCGTTGACGGATCAGGTCGGGGCTGACGAAAGGCTGCACGGTCATGAAAAAAATTCCTGCCACGGTCACGTAAAGGATGGAGGAAAAGATCGCAGCCTTCGCCGACGGCGGCAAACGAAGAATCCTACGAACTTCATTCTGTCAACGACTGATCCACCAGTTCGATCCAGTGCAAAACCTGCGTGCGTCCGGCGCCGGCCAGATGATTCTGGCAGCCGACGTTGGACGTGACGATCAGCTCCGGGCGCCCGCTTTCCAGCGCATTGAGGCGGTTATCGCGCAATTGCCGGGCGAGGGTCGGTTGCGTCAGCGAATAAGTGCCGGCCGAACCACAACACAGGTGACCGTCCGGCACTGGGGTGAGATTGAATCCAAGGCGGCTCAGCAGCGTTTCGACTGCGCCGCCGAGTTTCAGCGCATGTTGCAGGGTGCAGGGGCAATGCACGGCGATCCGCCGCTGGCGGGCGGCGCACACTTGCTCCAGCGGTTCCTGAGCGAGCAGTTGCACCAGATCCAGCGTTCGCTCACTGATCTGCCGCGCCTTGTCGGCGTAGCGCGGATCCTGCGCCAGCAGATGCCCGTAATCCTTGATGAACGCGCCGCAACCGCTGGCCGTCTGCACGATGGCTTCCGCGCCGTTTTGCAGGTGCGGCCACCAGGCGTCGATGTTCTGTCGGGCGCGCTCGAGGCCTTTGGCCTGGGCGTCGAGGTGATAGTCCAGCGCGCCACAGCAACCGGCCTCGGTCACCGGCGTGACGCTGATCCCCAACCGGTCCAGCACTCGTGCCGTCGCGTCGTTGGTGTTCGGCGACAGGCCCGGTTGCACGCAGCCTTCGAGCAGCAACACCCGCCGCACATGGCATGGGGCGGGGCGTGAGCCGGACACTGGGGCGCGTTGCGGCAATTTGCTTTCGAGGATGCGCGGTAACAGCGGCCGGAACGTCGTGCCTACCCGCAGCAGTCCCTTGAATACGCCCGGATTCGGCGCCAGTGCACGCAAGCCCTCGCGCAACAAGCGCTGGGCGGCAGGTCGCGGCACGGCCTGATCGACCACCGCCCGCCCGATATCCAACAGGTTGTGATAGTCAACACCGGAGGGGCAGGTGGTTTCGCAATTGCGGCAGGACAGGCAGCGATCCAGATGCAACTGAGTCTGCTCGGTGGCCGGCGTCCCTTCGAGCACTTGTTTGATCAGATAGATGCGTCCGCGTGGCCCATCGAGCTCATCACCGAGCAACTGATAGGTCGGGCAGGTGGCGTTGCAAAAACCGCAATGCACGCAGGTGCGCAGAATCTTTTCCGCCTCGGCCGCACGCGGCAGTTGTCGGGATTGTTCGCTGAGGGTGGTCTGCATGGCTAGAACTCCGCGTACATCCGGCCGGGGTTGAACAGCCCTTGCGGGTCGAGTTGCGCCTTGAGTTGCTGGTGATAACGCATCAGCGTGCGCGGCAGCGGCTGGAACGGTGTGTCGCTGGCGCCATGGGTGAAGCAGGTGGCATGGCCACCGAGTTCCTGGGCGAGAATCTGAACGTGCTCGTGATCGGACTTCAGCCAGCGTTGCGCGCCGGCCCAGTCGATCAACTGCTGGCCGGGCAATTCTTGCGGCCCGAGATTGTTCGGCAGCGACAGGCGCCACAGCGGCAGGCCTTCGTCGAAAAAGCTCAGGCGTTGCTCGTTTAAATCGCGCCAGAACACCGAGTCGAGCGGCTCGCCGCCGAGTCGTTGATGCGCGGCGGTCACCGAGCCTTCGCCGCCCTCCAGGCGCAGGTACAGGCTTTGCCCGTCATGGCAGGCGCCGCTGATCGGCAACGGTTGCTGACCCCATTCGGCCAGCCTGGTCAGCGCTCGGGTGCAGTCGATATCGAGGCGGATGCTCAGGCATTGACGCGGTTTCGGCAGGACTTTCAGCGAGACCTCGGTGAGCACGCCGAGACAGCCGAAACTACCAGTCAACAAGCGCGACAGATCGTAGCCGGCAACGTTTTTCATCACCTCGCCACCGAACCGCAGGTGCTCGCCGAGGCCAGTGATGACCCGGGTGCCGAGGACGAAATCGCGCACCGAACCTGACCATGGCCGCCGTGGCCCGGACAGCCCGCTGGCAATCATCCCGCCAACGGTGGCACTGTCACCGAAGGCCGGCGGTTCGCACGGCAGCATCTGCCCGGCAGCGTCGAGCGCCGCGAGCAACTCGCGCAGCGGCGTACCGGCGCGCACGCTGACCACCAGCTCGGTCGGTTCATAGCGCACGATGCCGCAGTGCGCGCGAGTGTCGAGCACTTCGCCGGCCACCTCGCGTCCCAGAAACGCCTTGCTGTTGCCACCCTGGATTTTCAGCGGCGTGGCGTTGGTCCGGGCCTGATTGACCTGATCGAGCAGGGCGCCGCTGGCGTCGACGTCAGCCATCAGAAGCGCTCCAGTTCGGGGAATGGCAGTTGTCCGGCGTGAATGTGCATGGCGCCGAATTCTGCGCAGCGGTGCAGGGTCGGGATGTTCTTGCCGGGGTTGAGCAGGCCTTGCGGGTCGAACGCGGCTTTGACGGCGTGGAACAGGGTCAGCTCTGCGCTGTTGAATTGCGCACACATCTGATTGATTTTCTCGCGTCCGACGCCGTGTTCGCCGGTGATGCTGCCGCCGACCTGCACGCACAGTTCGAGAATCTTCCCGCCCAGCGCTTCAGCGCGATGCAGTTCGCCCGGTTGGTTGGCGTCGAACAGGATCAATGGGTGCATGTTGCCGTCGCCGGCATGGAACACGTTGGCCACGCGCAAGCCGTATTCGGCGCCGAGGCGCGCGATGCCTTGCAGCACGCCGGGCAATTCGCGACGCGGGATGGTGCCGTCCATGCAGTAGTAGTCCGGCGACAAGCGGCCGATCGCCGGAAAAGCGTTTTTGCGTCCGGCCCAGAAGCGCACGCGCTCGGATTCATCGCGGGCCTGGCGCACTTCGCTGGCGCCGGCCTGAAGCATGACCTCGCGGACTCGCAGGCAATCGTCGTGGACATCGGCTTCGACACCATCGAGTTCGCATAGAAGAATCGCTTCGGCAGCGACCGGGTAACCGGCGTGGATGAAATCTTCGGCGGCGCGGATCGCCAGGTTGTCCATCATCTCCAGGCCGCCGGGAATAATCCCCGCAGCGATGATGTCGGCCACCGCGCGGCCAGCCTTTTCCACCGAATCGAAGCTGCCTAGCAGCACCTTGGCGACCTGCGGTCTGGGCAGCAGTTTGACCGTGACTTCGGTGATGATCCCGAGCAAACCTTCGGAGCCGGTGAACAGCGCCAGCAAATCGAAACCCGGGGCATCGAGGGCCTCGCTGCCCAGCGTCAGGCGTTCGCCTTCGATGGTCAGCGCCTCGATTTTCAGCAGGTTGTGTACGGTCAGACCGTACTTGAGGCAATGCACGCCACCGGCATTTTCCGCGACGTTGCCGCCGATCGAACAGGCAATCTGCGACGACGGATCCGGCGCGTAATACAGGCCGAACGGCGCCGCCGCCTGGGATATCGCCAGGTTGCGCACCCCGGGTTGTACCCGTGCGGTGCGAGCCGCCGGGTCGATGTGCAGGATGTTGTTGAACCGCGCCATCACCAGCAACAGGCCGCTTTCCAGCGGCAGCGCGCCGCCCGACAACCCGGTGCCGGCGCCACGGGCCACCACCGGCACATGGTATTGATGGCAGAGCCTGAGCAGGGTTTGTACCTGATCGAGTCGCCGGGGCAGCGCCACCAGCATCGGCGTGGTGCGATAGGCCGACAGGCCATCGCATTCGTACGGCTTGAGTTCGTCTTCGCGCCACAGAAGGTCGAGATCCGGGAGGGCGTGCTGCAGGGTTTTGAGCAGCTCGGCCTTGTTCACTTCCGGTAGCGGGCCGTCGAGGCGTTCGTCGTAGAGAATGTTCATTCCGACCTTCCGAATCTTTGTCGCCGGGACGGTTTTTTGTGGCGAGGGAGCTTGCTCCCGCTGGGCTGCGCAGCAGACCTGAGATTGGTGCCGTGTCGAGGCAGGCAAGTCGCTTTCGCTGGATCAGGGCCGCTTCGCGCCCCAGCGGGAGCAAGCTCCCTCGCCACAAGGACTGTGGTGGCTGTCATCGCTGACTGCCCAGAAACTCCCGATACAACCGCGCAGTATTCCCCGGTTGTTCGACCATCGGCATGTGCCCGACACCGTCCCACACTTCGACCCGCAGATTGGCGATGCCCTTGCTCCACACCGGCACGCTGCTGACGTCGATCAAACGGTCCTTGCGCCCCCACAGCAGCAGCGCCGGGCATTTGATTTCGGCCAGTTTCGGTTCCATCGGCGGGCTGGCGCGAAAGTCGCGGAAGATCTCTTCCAGCTCATCACGCTGGCGTTGGTAACGCTGGGCGATGGCGTCCAGCACCAGTCCGGGTACCCACGGTGGCGAGGCCATGGTCATCGCATAAAACTGGCGGAATTCTTCCCGGGAGTTGATCAGGAACGGGTTATGTCCACGGGCCAGATGGCGTTCCATGTCGCTGGCCTGCGGTGCGGTGACGCCGGCCGGGTCGATCAGTGCCACTGAGGCAATCCGGTCCGGGTAGGTTGCCGCCAGCCACGCTGCGATGTAGCCGCCCATCGAGTTGCCGATCACGTGGACTTTCTCCACGCCGCACACGTCGAGCAGCTGGATCATGCGCTTGGCCTGCAGCGCAATGTCATAGCCGCCGCCGGCCTTGAAGCCGGTTTCACCGTGGCCGGCGATGTCCGGAATGATCACTCGGTACTGGCGGACAAAGTGCCTGGCGAAGCGCAGCCAGAGGTTTTTCTCGGCGCTGTAGCCGTGCAGCATCAGGATCGCGCTGGCGGCTTCATAGGGCCCACCTTGCCAGGTCGAGACGGTCATTTCGGCAATCGGCACTTCGATCTTGTGCAACTTGTACATCCTGGCCTCGAGCGCCGTGCTCAGGTCATATAGCCAATGGCCGATCGCCGGATAACTCAACCAGCTCCAGGCCACGAAAACCGCGAGAGCGACAAACAGCACAAGCATCGACGTCTTCCTTTTACGTGTTCAGGACAGAGTGTGGTCAGCCGGTTTCAGCGCCCGGGTCAACCGGTAGTAGCTGAAACTGAAGCCCGGAAATATCGCGATCACATGACCGCTCTTGCTTTGATACCAACTGTGACAGCCGCCGGACTTCCATACCGTGCGCTCCATCTCACGGTGGATCATTGCAGTGTAGGTACGTTCCGCGTCGGGGCGCACTTCGATGCTGCGCAGTCCTTTTGCCTGCAGGGTGTGGATACAGTCGAGGATGTAGTTCATCTGCGCCTCGATGATGAACAGCGCCGAGGTATGCCCGATGCCAGTGTTGGGCCCGGTGACGATAAACAGGTTGGGAAAGTCCGGCAGGCTGGTGCCCAGATAGGCGCGCGGGTATTGCGCCCAGACGTCCTTGAGTTGCACACCGTCCTTGCCGGTCACCGGATAGGAGACCACGCCGTCGGTGGCGTCGTAGCCGGTTGACCAGACAATCAGGTCGACATCGATGTGCTGGCCATCCTGGGTGACGATGCCGGTTTCATCGAGCGCGGCGATGCTTTGCTCGCGGCTGTGCAGGGTGACGTTGGGTCGGGTCAGCGCCGGGTAATAGGTGCTGGAAAGCAGGATGCGCTTGCAGCCGATGGTGAAGTCCGGGGTGAGTTTTTCGCGCAACAGCGGGTCCGGCACCTGTTGCTTGAGAAAGCGCAGGGCCTGGCGCTGGACCAGGTGAATCGCCGGTTTCGAATATTTGAAGGCGATGACCCGCGTTTCGAATTGCCAGTAAAGCAGCCAGCGCAGCAGCTTGTAGGCCGGTTTTACCCCCAGCAGCCAGCGCTGAAAAGGCCCGAACCGACGATCGGCGCGCGGCAGCACCCAATGTGGTGTGCGCTGGAATACATGCAGTTGTGCGACCTCGGGGGCAATTGCCGGAATGACCTGCGCGGCGCTGGCGCCGCTGCCGACGATGGCCACGCGTTTACCGCGGTAGTCGTAGCTGTGATCCCAATTGTTTGTATGAAAAGTCTTGCCCTGAAAGCGATCCTGGCCGGGGAAGGGCGGGATCACCGGTTGGCTCAATGGCCCGGAGGCGTTGATCACGAACTGCGCGCAGAACATCCCTTTGTCAGTGTGCACCGCCCACTGCCTGGCGGCGTCATCCCATTCGATGCGTTCGACGTTGGTTTGCAGTTCCACGCGTTCGCGCAGGCCGAAGCGTTCGATGACGTGTTCGGTGTATCGGTGCAGTTCAGGCTGGGCGGCAAACATCTGCGTCCAGCGGTACGGCGCGAAGGACAGCGAGTACAGCGGTGAGGGCACATCCACCGCTGCGCCGGGATAGGTGTTCTGGCACCAGGTGCCACCGAAGAACGCCCTTCGTTCCAGCAGGCGAAAATCGTCAATGCCGGCCTTGAGCAAATTGACCGCCGCACATTGACCGCCAAATCCGCTGCCGATGATCAACACCTGGTAGGTCCGCATGGGTCTCCTTCTTATAGTCGTTTCAGCGTTTTCATCCTTTCAGGTATAGCTAAAAATTCGCCGAGTGGGAGCGGGCGGCTGGGCGGTGATGGCTATTTAACGGCTGGCTGATAGACTCCCAGCACATCGGTCTGACGGTGTGCGCAGGTTCCGTTGAGTGGTCGAGGCCCTTATGCGAAACAAGGGGGGAAAGGGACTTTCACTGGCCAGGAGGCTTTATACATCGCGAACCCTCGGCCTGGTGCTGGGGTTGTTGTGCGTGGGCGTGGCGATGTACCCGCTTGACCCGCCGCCGTGGGTCTGGGCACTGATGCTGTTCAATGGCCTGGTCTGGCCGCATCTGGCGTTTCAATGGGCCCGTCGCTCCAGCGTTCCCTACCACGCTGAACACCGCAATCTGTTGATCGACGCGTTTATGGGCGGCTTCTGGGTCGCCGCCATGCAGTTCAATCCGTTGCCCAGTGCCACCACTGTTTCGATGATGGCGATGAATAATGTCGCCATCGGCGGCTTGCGTTTTCTCGCGGCGGGCCTGGCGGCGCAGGTCCTTGGAATCGGCGTCGGCCTGGTGGTGTTCGCCCCGGCGTTCATCCCGCCCACCTCACCTTTACAGCTGTATGCCTGCCTGCCGTTGTTGATGTTGTACCCTTTGGCGCTGGGCTGGATCTGCTTTCGCCAGGCCTACACGCTGGGCCTGCACAAGCGTGAACTGCTGGCCCTGAGTCGCACCGACAGCCTGACCGGTCTGCTCAACCACGGCGCCTGGAAGGATCAACTGGACATCGCGTTTCAACGTTGCCGTCGACAGCAACAGGGCGCGGCGATTGCGTTGATCGATATCGACCACTTCAAGTCGATCAATGACACGTATGGGCATGTGGCGGGTGACATCGTCCTGCGCCAGTTGAGCAAAATGCTCAAGCAGAACCTGCGCGCTGCGGATATTGCCGGGCGCTACGGCGGCGATGAGTTCTGCGTGATTCTGCCCGACCTGCCGCTGTTCAATGCCGCGCAGGCCATGGAAGCCTTGCGCGAACGTTTCGCCACCCTGGGTTACGAGCAGAACCCGGCGCTCAAGGTCAGCCTGAGCATTGGTCTGGCGGCTTATGATCCGGCGCATGGCGACGCGACCCGCTGGCTCAATGATGCGGATCAGGCGCTGTACGAGGCCAAGGCGACCGGGCGCAATCGGGTGATTTGCAACAGTGACGACCTGCCGAAGCAGGAACTGCTCGATTCGGTCTGACTGCTCACCACATTCACCTGTGCGAGCCGGCTCGCTCCTGGAAGTGTTCGGTGTCGGCGGCTCGGGTGTCGCATCCGCTATAGAGCCTTGCGTCGATGTCAGGTACGGTTTGAATCCCCCGACGCGAAACAAGGATCGATTCATGACGTTCTCATTTCCCCGCTCCCTGCTGGCCGCCACCCTCGGCCTGTCTCTCGCCTTCAGCGCTGCCGGTGCCTTTGCCGAACCGCACAAGCAAGTGCTGGCCGATGCCGAGCAGTATCAGCCTGAAGCCCTGAAACTGCTGGAACGGCTGGTCAACATCGACTCCGGTTCCGGCTATGAACCGGGCCTTAAACACGTCAGCGAGATCGCCATCGACGAGCTGAAAAAACTCGGCGCCACCATCGAGCTGGTGCCCAATACACCGGAAAAAACCAACCACGTGCTGGCCACTTTCAAAGGCACCGGCAAGGCGAAAATCCTCTTGATGGCGCACATGGACACGGTGTTCAAGGAAGGCTCCGCCGCCGAGCGCCCGTTCCACATCAAGGACGGCCGCGCCTACGGGCCGGGGGTGATGGACGACAAGGGCGGCATCGTCGCCGGGATCTACGCACTGAAGATCTTGAAGAACCTCGACTTCAAGGACTACGCGCAAATCACCTTCCTGCTTGATGCCAGCGAAGAAACCGGCTCGGACGTCGCCACCGACCTGATCAAGAAAACCGCCAAGGCCCACGACGTGACGCTCAACCTCGAACCGGGGCGTCCGGCCGATGGTCTGGTGGTGTGGCGCAAAGGCAGCGCAACGGCGCTGGTCGAGGTCAAGGGCAAGGCTGCGCACGCGGGCGTTGCGCCGGAGCTGGGACGCAACGCCGCGATGGAAGCGGCGCACCAGATTCTGCAATTGGGCAAACTCGGCGACGAAGCGAAGAAAACCACGATCAACTTCACCGTGCTCCAGGCCGGCGACCGCACCAACGTGATTCCCGATCACGCCACCGCCAAGGCTGACGTGCGCGCGGCCGTGCCGGAAGAATTCGACCGGATCGAGAAAGACCTGGCGCGGGTCTCTCAGGACAAGCTGATCGCGGAAACCGAAGTCACCACCAGCCTCAAACGCGGCTTGCCGCCGATGCCGCAAACGGCGGAGTCGGATCGCTTGATGGCGATGGCCCAAGGGATTTACGGCGAGATCGGCCGCAAGCTGACCGAAGAGGGCAGTGGTGGTGCGGCGGATGCCAGCCTGTCAGCCGGCGTGGGCACGCCGACGCTGGACGGTTTCGGGATTGTCGGCGGCAATATTCATACGCCGGAGGAGTACGCCGAGGTGGCGAGCGTGACGCCGCGGATTTATCTGTTATCGCGGATGATCATGGAACTGGCCAAGCGCTGACTCCCTCGGATTGGCGGTGCTGCAACTGACGCCTTCGCGAGCAAGCTCGCTCCCACAATGGATCTGTGCCGAACACCACTGCTGTGTTCACTGAAGATCCACTGTGGGAGCGGGCTTGCTCGCGAAGGCGGCGGGTCAGGCTAAATGGGTGTTGAATGTGCTGACGTCATCGCGAGCAGGCTAACTCCTACATGGGATCTGTGTTCAACACCCATGCTGTGCTCACTGAAGATCCACTGTGAGCGAGCCTGCTCGCGAAGAGGCCAGTCCTGACCGCAGCTTATTCCTTGACGCTCATGTATTCCTTCGCCCACAGAATGTAGTCCTCTGGCTGGGTGTAGGTGTGCGTCAGTTCGGTGGCACTCAGGTCCGAAGCCTGGGTGAAGATCTGGCGTTGCTCACGCAGGCTGTCGTAGGTGGCCTTGATCGCCGCGAAGTACGCGCCGTGACCGTCGATGGTTACGCGCACACCGAGTTCGGCCAGACGCTTGTCATCACGCAACGCCGGGTTGCCGTAGGTGACCAGCATCAGCGGTACCGTCAGGTGTTCGGCAATTTGCTCAAGCTGATCGAAGTCCTGCACGCCGACCATGCAGATGCCGTCGGCACCGGCGGCCTGGTATTGCTTGGTGCGGCTGATGATTTCCTGGTTCGGCAGAATGCCGGCGTTGGTGCGGGCGATGATCGCCATTTCCGAATCGACCCGGGCTTCCAGCGCTGCACGGATCTTGCCGACGCCTTCGGCAACCGAGATCAAGTCGGTGGATTTACGGCCGAATTGTGCCGGCAGCAGCGTGTCTTCGATGGTCAGGGCGGCGACGCCGGCGCGTTCCAGTTCGACGATGGTGCGCATCACGTTGAGAGCGTTGCCGTAGCCGTGGTCGGCGTCGGCGATCACCGGCAGCTGAGCGACGCGGCCAATGCGGGTGGCTTGCTCAGCGAACTCGCTGAGGGTGATCAAGGCGAAGTCGGGAGCGCCCAGCACCTGCAACGAGGCGACGGAGCCGCCGAGGATCCCCACTTCAAAACCCAGGTCTGCGGCGATGCGCGCGGACATCGGGTCGAACACCGAGGCCGTGTGGTAGCAGGTGTCGGAAGCCAGCAATTGACGGAAGTTACGGCGCAAATCTTGATGGGAAAGCCTGGTCATACGAGTTCCACCAATACAAAGGAATGGAACGGCTTGAGCAAAGGTGTCAACGCCGAAGAATGAAAAGGCTATCACGCGAATGGGTCAAGGTTCATGACGAATTTGCAAGTGAGGCGTTGAGCACGGGTGCAAAGGCTGAAAGGTTTCATCTGCAATCAGCGGATTTCCAGTGTCAGGGCCGGCGTTCAGGCCGCGACTGCATGTTGCTGTTGCCTGGGCAGCAGCACGGCGCGGACCGAATTGCCCGGCTGCAGTTGCAGGCGCTTGGCGGTCAGGCGATCGACCACCAGGGTATTGCCGACCAGACGACCGGGGGCCACGGTGATGCGGCAGTTCTCCAGGCGACGGTTGTGAATCAGCCATAAGGGGGCCTGATCGTCCGGCGTGCCGAGGCTCAGGGTCAGCGCCTGGCTGTCGCGCACGGTACGAATGCTGCCGATCGGCGCTTCGATCACCGGGCCGCCGTCGAAGATGTCGATGTAGCCCTTATGTACAAAGCCTTCTTCGCGCAGGATCTTCAGCGCCGGCTCGGTATTGGGATGTGGCTGGCCGATGGCCGCTTGTGCCTGTTCGGTCAGCATGCAGGTGTACAACGGCTGGCGTGGCATCAGTTCGGCGATGAACGACTTGTTGCCCAGGCCCGACAAGTGGTCGGCGTGGCTGAAGTCCATCTGGAAAAAGTGTCGGCCCAGACTGTCCCAGAACGGCGAACAACCGCGTTCATCGGCACTGCCACGCAGTTCGGCGATCATCTTCTCGCCAAACAATTGCGGAAATTCAGCCACGAACAGCAGGCGCCCCAACGACAGCAGCCGGCCGTTGCTGCCATGACGATGGTCGTGGCTGAGAAACAGCGAGCACAGTTCCGACTGGCCGGTCAGCTCATTATTGAGAAACAGCGTGGGTATCTGCCGGGAAATGCCCAGATCCGCTGATGAACTCACGGTCAACCCGACGCGGTAGTTGTACCACGGCTCGCGCAGGCCAACCGCGCCGGTCAGGGCGCTGACACCCACCACGCGCAGATCGTCGTCTTCGAGCACGAACAGGTAGTCGGCGTCGGCCCGTTCCACCTGCTCGGCGAACGCACGTTGCGCCCAGCGCACCCGGTGAGCGAGGCGGTCTTCATTGGCCGGCAGGGTGGTGAACCCGGGGCCGGCCTGCTGCACCAGAGTCATCAGCGCTGGCAGGTCGCTGACTTTGACCGGACGGACGATCATGCGGTAACTCCTTGTACGCGCCTGTTCGGGCACTGTCGTTGGGTGTGCAACCGGGCGCCGTTCACAGGGCTGTCAGCCTGATCGTGCTGCCATCGGTGACCTTCAGCGCCGTGCACAGGGCTGGCGTAAGGGACAGCGGTTGATCGGGCTGGTAATCCAGTTCGGCGACGATGGCCCGGAAACCGTGCAAGGCGTCGTTGCTCACCAGATAGCGTCCCCGAGCGTCGATTTGTGCTTGCTGGCGCACGGTGGCGGTCTGGCTGCGGGCGATCGAACGGATGTTCGCGGTGCGCGCATACAGGGTCGGGCCGGCGTCGAACAGGTCGATGTAGCTGTTGGTTTCAAAGCCTTCGCGTTCAAGGATGTCGAACGCTTCCTGGCCGTCCGGGTGAATCCGGCCGATGCATGCCTGTGCTTCCGGGGGCAGCATCGGTACGTAGATCGGGTATTGCGGCATCAGTTCGGCGAGAAACGTGCGGCTTTGCAGACCGCACAGGCGCTCGGCCTCGACGTAGGGCAGGTCGAAGAAATGCTTGCCCAGTGCATCCCAGAATGGCGAATGACCGTTCTCGTCGCTGTAGCCGACGATTTCGGTGATCACCGCATCGGCGAAACGGGATGCGTGAGCGGCGATGAACAGCAGCCGCGCCCGCGACAGCAGTTCGGAAAAAGCGCTGCGCACCAGCGCATTGTCGATGTGAAAACCGCGCAGCAGGGTGTGGTCGTTGAGGTCGTGACACAGCGACAGCGCCGGCACCCCGTGCTCGATGTTCAATTCCCGCGAGGCACTGGTGAAGTGGCGGTTGCGCAGGCTGTAGAACGGTTCGTTGAAACCGGCCGTGGCGAGGATCTCCGAGCAGCCGACCAGCCGCCGAGTGTCGAGGTCTTCCAGCACGAAGAAGTAATTCTCCGGGCCTTGCGCCTGAATGTCTTTGTCGAACGAGGCGCAGGAACCGGCGATTTTTTCACGCAGGCGTTCGCTGTCGTCCGGCAGCGACGTGACGCCGACCAGACTGTCGCGGGCCAGTTGCTGCAATTGCGGCAGGTCGGTTGGCTCGACTGGGCGTAAGACCAGCATGGATGTACTCCTGTATCAAAGGGTCCGGTGATCCGCACCGAACCTGACTATCACTGTCGGTTGCCACGCTTTAAAGCGGCGGTCGCCTGATTTGTTGTCAGACGCCGCTCTTTTTCTTGTCAGCCATTACTCGGGTCAGGCAACGCACTGCTGGCGCCGAGCTTGTTCAGGAAGAACAGGTACACCAGACCCAGCGCGATCCAGATCAGGCCGAGTTTCTGCGCATCGACGCCCATGTTGTACATGATGGCGGCGACGATGATGAAGCCGATCACCGGGCAGATCAGATGGCGCACGACCTGGCCGGACTTCTGCCGACGCCAGTAGTAGTTGATCACTGTCAGGTGCAGCAGCATGAAACCGCTGAGGGCACCGAAGTTGACCAGCGAGGTCAGGGTGTCGACCGAATTGATGAACAGGTAGCAGATCACCAGCGACAGCAGCGCCACCAGATAAATGCTCAGGTACGGGGTGTTGTGCTTCGGGTGCACCTTGGCCAGCACTTTCGGCAACTTGCCGTCACGGGCCATGCCGAACAGCAGGCGCGACACCGCGGCTTGCGAGGTGATTGCCACGGCAACGCCCCAGGCCAGAGCAGTCGCCACACCGGTCAGCGTTGCCAGCCAGCTGCCCGCCGCGATTTCGGCGATTTCATAGAACGCGGTGTCGGCGGACTTGAAGCCCATGCCGGCAGCGAGGTCGGTGGCGATCCAGGTCTGTACGACGAAAATTGCGCCCATCACCACCAGCGTGATCAGCGCCGCCCGACCGACGCTTTTGCCCGGGTCGCCCTTGATTTCTTCAGCGAGGGTCGAGATCGCATCGAAGCCGAGGAACGACAGCACCGCAATCGACACCGCTTGCATCAGCAGGGCGAAGTTGAATGTTTCCGGGTGATACAGCGGCGCCAGGGTCAGCTCGCCGTTGCCGCCGCCGTTGTGCAGGGCATTCCAGGCGTAGAACAGGAAAATCCCCAGCACCACCAATTGCGCCAGCAGGAAGATGATGTTCATCCGTGCGGTGAAGGTGATGCCGCGCAGGTTGACGAACGTCGCGCTGACCAGGAACGCCAGAATGAAGCCGACTTTCGGAATGTCCGGATAAAGATGGTTGAGGGCCATCGCCGCGTAGACGTACAGCAGCGGCGGAATCAGCAGGTAGTCGAGCAGCATCAGCCAGCCGGCGAGGAAGCCGACGTGTTGGTTGAGGCCGCGTTGCGCGTAGGAGTAGACCGAACCTGCAATCGGAAATGCCCGCGCCATGCTGCCATAGCTCAACGCGGTGAACAGCATCGCCACCATGCCGATGATGTAGGCCAGCGGCACCATCCCGGGCGCCTCGGCATTGACGTAGCCATACACGCCAAACGGGGCGATGGGGATCATGAAGATCATTCCGTACACCACCAGATCGGTCAGTGTCAGGCTACGTTTCAACTCCTGTTTGTAGCCGAACTCTTCTATTTCCATGAAGCGCAACTCCTTGTCAGCCTATCCGGCGTTTTTAGTTGTTATGTCGGTCCATCGTTTACCGCGTTATCAATCTTTGCATTCGTTACAGCAGCGGTGCCAGGCGCTCGGCCCACAGCGAAACCGCTTCCGGGCTGCGCAGCAGATCGTTGCGCACCTCGATCAGCACCGACTCCAGTCCACGGGCATCGCCGTGCACTGGCACGGTCATGTCCCCCAGCGGATCGATCCGGTACGGCTGGTTGCCCGCGACCTTCAACGGGTGCTGGCCGAGGCCGTCGATCAGCCGTTGTGCATAGGCGCTGGCCTGGCCGAACAACACGCCGACTTCCAGCGGGCGCGGCTGGCCGTAATACACCGGGGTAAAGCTGTGAATCCCCACCACCCGTACCGCTTGACCCTGCGCGACGCGTTGGTCGATCAGGGTTTGCAGCCGGGCGTGAAACGGTTTGAACAGCGTCTGGCGCCGGTACTCGCGAGTGGCTTCGTCCAGCTCGCGATTGCCGGGCACCTGATAAATCTCGCTCTGTGCCGGAATGCTGTCGGGGGCATGCCGGGGCCGGTTGAGGTCGATCAGCAACCGTGAATAGTTGGCGCTCAACAGTGTCGCCCCGAGCACTTGCGAGAGCTTTTCAGCCAGTTGCAAGGCGCCGATGTCCCAGGCGATGTGCTCGCGCGCGGCTGCATCGTCCAGGCCCAGATTGTTCAGGGCCTCGGGGATGTAGCGGCTGGCGTGCTCGCACACCAGGATCAACGGATGCGATGAATCTTCGCGGCTCAGGTTGTAGACCGGGCGGGTATACAACCCCAGCTCGGCGGATTCAGTACAGGCGTGCATAGTGCTCACACAGGTCAGCGGGCGAGAGCTGTTCCGTCAGCGCCAGTTCCTCGGTTTTAAGGGCGTGGTAAGTGTCGAGCAACGGCTTGGGCAGCCATTGGTTGAAGGCTGCACTGTCACGCAGGCAATCCAGCGCCTGGGCCAGCGAGGCGGGCAGGGCAACGATGCCCCGGGCCTTGCGTTGCTCGTCGTTGAGTGAATCGGGAATTTCGTCAGTGATCGCGTTCAGCGCCAGACGCTGTTCGATGCCCAGCCGTCCGGCGATCAGCAGCGCGGCCATTGCCAGGTGCGGCGAAGCGGTAGCGTCCATGGCGCGGAATTCGAGGTTGTACTGCGCCGCCACGGATTTGCCGCCCAGGCTCACGGTCGGACAAATGCGCAACGCCGCTTCACGGTTCTGCTGCCCCAGACACGCGTAGGACGCGCTCCAGTGATGCGGCTGCAGGCGTTCGTACGACACCGGCGTCGGCGCGGTGAATGCACACAGCGCTGGCAGATAATGCAGAATCCCCGCCGCCCAATGCTGGCCAAGGGTCGACAGACCGTTGCTGGTGCCGGCGTCGTAGAGCAGCGGCAGACCTTGCAGGTCGAGCAGGCTGACGTGCAAATGCACGCCGTTGCACACCGCATCGGCCTTGGTTTTCGGCGCGAAGCTGACGTCCAGGCCCATTTGCCGGGCGATTTCACGGGTGATCTCGCGCACATTGACCGCACGGTCCGCCGCTGCCACGCCACAGGTCGGGCGGCAGGTGATTTCGTATTGATGCTTGCCGTATTCCGGCAGAAACATCTCCGGCTCGACGCCACCGGCACGCAAGGCGCTGAGCAGCCAGCCGCCGAACTCGGCGCCCTGACGCTGGGCTTCGAGGGAAAACGCCAGGTGTTCGGCGAAGCCGGCATGCAGGTTGAATTCGTGTTCGAACGCCGCGTTGACCTGCAGGCCGAGGTCGTTGCGATAACGTTCGATTTCATCGCGCAGCAGCGTGCGCGGACAGGCACTCCACGGGCGGCCATCGGTTTCGCGAATGTCGCCGTGGATGAAGTCCAGCGCCGGCGCTGCGGCATCCGGGCCGTTGCCGACGGTGACGCGGCTGCTCAAGTCAGGGATCAGCCGCAAATCGCCATACGCGCCCCACGGGTTGGTCGAGGCGATGATGTCCTGCGGCGTCAAGGCACTGTTGGCCGGCACCCAGCCGCAACCGGCCGCTTGATAATGCTCCAGCTGATCGGTGGGAAACGAACGGCCACGGGTGATGCCGATCAGGTCAGTGGTGACGATGGTGGTCATCGGCAACGGCGTCAGGCGCTCGCTCATGGGCGCATCTCCTGCAACCTGCCGAGCACGGTCTGCGTGTCGGTGATCCAGCAGTAGCCCTTGATCGCATTCAGGCAGGCGTCATGTCGCGCCGGGGTGTAGGTGGCGCAGGCGTCTTCGACCAGCGTCACCAGATAACCGCGGTCGGCGGCATCACGCACCGCCATGTCGACGCACTGGTCGGTGACAATGCCGGCGATGATCAGGTGGCGGGTTTCGAGGTTGCGCAGCACGTAATCGATGTTGGTCGAGTTGAACACCCCGGACGAGGTTTTCGGCAGCACGATTTCGTTTTCTACCGGGGTCAGGTCGTCGATGATCCGCGCCTGTTGACTGCCTTTGGGCAGGTGCATGTCCGACAGTTTGTGATCCAGCGAGCGGTCGCGACCGTCGGCGGTCAGGCTTTCGATAATGGTGTGCAGCACATTCTGCCGCGCTTCGCGAAAGGCGCTGAGCAAGCGGCGCTGGTTGGGCACCACCTGCATGTGGGTGCGGGTCAGGAAATACTCGGCGTCCGGGCCGTTCAGGTGCGGATCGAACTGCGGTTCGAGCCAGGCACGCTGCATGTCCACCAGCAGCAACGCGGTGTGATCGGTGACAAACGGCAAGTCTCGCGGCGAGCGGTGGGGAAGACTGAACATCCTTATTTATCCTCCAGCAAGTGGGTGTTGAACTCGTTGCGCAGGGCGTCGATGCCTTCCAGGCGATCGGCCAGATCGGGGCTGCGCAGGGTCAGGCAGGCAATCAGTGCTTCGACCTGGGCCAGCGCTGGCACCATGGTGTCGAACGGCGAAGCCGATTCCACCGGGGCACTGATGATCAGGTCGGCCAGTTCGCGCAGCGGTGAGGCATAGATGTCGGTGAACAGCACCACCCGGGCGTTGCGGCTTTTTGCAGCACTGGCCACGCGCAAGGCCTGGGTCTGATAGCGGCGATAGTCGAACAGCAGCACCACGTCCTGGCGTTGCAGATCGAACAGGCGGTCGGGCAGTTGCGCGTTGTCTTCCAGGGCAAAGCAGCCGGGGCGCAGCAGGCGCAGGTGATTGAGCAGGTAGTTGGCCATCAGGCTGCTGAAGCGTCCGCCGAAGCAGTAGATCTGGTGCCGCGTATCGAGCAGCCAGTCGAGCAGAATGCGTACGTCTTCGGGCTGGGTCAGAACCTGGGTTTCCACCAGCAGGCGTTGGCTATCGGCCAGATAATGGCCCCAGGCGTCGTCCTTGTTCAGGTGCGAACGCGGTTGCAACAGGGTGCGCGGCGAGCGCAGGCGGTGGTCCATGTCGCTGAGCAGGGCGTCCTGGAATTCGGCATAACCGCCGAATCCGAGCTTCTTCACCAGCCGCACGATGGTCGGATCGCTGACGCCGGCGTGTTCGGCCAGACGCGCCATCGGACCCAGGCCATTGCGTGGATACTGGTCGAGCAGGGCGCGAATCACTTTGCGCTCCGACGGCGTCAGCTCCAGGCCGGGATCGGTGATCAAGTCTCTAAGAGGGGGCATCCGGGCTCCTGCTGGATGAGGGGGTGTTGAATTTGTTTCATAATCCGTTAAAACAGTATTTATGTAACTCAGGTTACATGTCTAGTGAATTTTTTGCGGTAGGAATTCACTGTTTAAATAACCTCAAAGAGCTGTGTCACAAGGGCTACACCGATGTCCTCGACACCTGTAGTCCATTGCCTATTAGTGTGTGAGACATTGCCGTTTTTGTACGCTCGCCGGGGTAACGTCCTAGCTCGCGAGGTCCCCCGAGCCGCCCGGTTTTACGGCACAATTGCCGCAAAACCGGCGGTTTGCCGCCGATTCAACCGATGTTCAGCGAGTGCAACCCTGTGCAATCCACCTGTTTGACATTGATCTGCCACGCTCGAACCGTCGCACAGAAATTGTCGCGTTTTCCTACGAACGAGCCTGTTGAAAATCCGCCATCAGGGCTCGGTGCGTTGGCCACACAACTCGCCAGCGCCGGCCGTCTGCTGTGCGGGCCGGAATTGCGTACGCGCCAGACCGCCGAGTGGTTCGGTGCGGCGCCGCAGGTAGACGAAGCGCTGCGCGATTGCGATATGGGGCGCTGGCACGGACAAGCGATCAAGGATCTGCAACTGCGCGAGGCCGAGGCTTTGCAGGCATGGATCAGTGATCCGCAGGCGGCACCCCATGGCGGCGAGTCGGTGACGCAATTGGGCGAACGCGTGGCGGCGTGGCTGGCCAGCCTGCAAGGCACGCCGGGGCCTATCGTCGCGATCACCCATCCTTTCGTGGTGCGGGCTGCATTGATGCAGGTGGTGCAGGGCGTAGCGTTCAACGCGATTGATGTTGAACCGCTGTCAGTCGTTGAACTGCGGTTCAACGGGATCTGGCGGCTACGCTTGCCGAGTAGCGTTCGTGTGGGAGCACAGTGATGAAACGACTGCTGGTCATCGGCATCGGCGCCGGCAACCCCGACTACATCACCCTGCAGGCGGTGAAAGCGCTCAACCGGGTAGACGTGTTTTTTCTGATGGACAAAGGCCCGCGCAAGGACAAACTGATCGATCTGCGTCGCGACATCTGTGAGCGCTACATCACCGATCCAGCCTATCGCTTCGTCGAGGCTCACAGCCCGGAGCGTGAGCGTGGCGACGTGGACTACACCCGCGCGGTCGAAGATCTGAACCGTGCAAAGCAGAAAACCTTCGAGCGGCTGATCAATCAAGAATTGGCTGACAACGAATGCGGCGGTTTCCTCGTGTGGGGCGACCCGGCGCTGTACGACAGCACGATTCGTATCCTGCAGGCGATTCTGGCGTCAGGCCGCTGTGCGTTCGAGTTTGAAGTGATCCCCGGGATTACCAGCGTTCAGGCACTGGCCGCGCAGCATAAAGTGCCGTTGAACAGCATTGGCCGGTCAATCGAAATCACCACGGGCCGGCGTCTGGCGGCGGGGCAGGTGAGTGACACGGACAGCCTGGTGGTGATGCTCGACGCTGAAGATTCCTACCGCCATGTGGCGGATCAGCAGACCGAGATTTACTGGGGAGCATACCTGGGCACGCCAGATGAGCTTCTGATCAGCGGCAAGCTTGAGGATGTTGCGGATCAGATCGAGCGCACGCGCAAGGCGGCGCGGGCCGAGCATGGGTGGATCATGGATACCTATCTGTTGCGCAAGCCTTGAATTGTCGGGTGTCGATGCGGGCCTCATCGCGGGCAAGCCCGCT
>NZ_JTKF01000057.1:0-1076 GCF_000828175.1 Pseudomonas sp. W15Feb9B
CCATCTTCCATCGCGATGGTTTTGATCAGGGTAACAGTCATCTGAATGTTGTCACCTGGCATTACCATTTCAACGCCTTCTGGCAGCTCGCAGTTACCAGTCACGTCAGTAGTACGGAAGTAGAACTGTGGACGGTAGCCTTTGAAGAACGGAGTGTGACGACCGCCTTCTTCCTTGCTCAGAACGTAAACTTCTGCGGTGAACTTGGTGTGCGGCTTAACCGAACCTGGCTTGACCAGAACCTGACCACGCTCAACGTCGTCACGCTTGGTACCACGCAGCAGAACGCCGCAGTTCTCGCCAGCACGACCTTCGTCGAGCAGCTTGCGGAACATCTCAACACCGGTGCAGGTGGTGGTGGTGGTGTCACGCAGACCAACGATTTCCAGTGCATCTTGAACGCGAACGATACCGCGCTCGATACGACCAGTCACAACAGTACCGCGACCCGAGATCGAGAATACGTCTTCGATTGGCATCAGGAATGGCTTGTCGATCATACGAACTGGTTCTGGGATGTAGGTATCCAGAGTTTCAACCAGTTTACGAACGGCAGTGGTGCCCATTTCGTTGTCGTCTTTGCCTTCCAGCGCCATACGAGCGGAACCGATGATGATCGGAGTGTCGTCGCCTGGGAAGTCATAGGTGGACAGCAGGTCGCGAACTTCCATCTCAACCAGTTCCAGCAGCTCAGCGTCGTCTACCAGGTCAGCCTTGTTCAGGAAAACCACGATGTACGGAACGCCTACCTGACGGGACAGCAGGATGTGCTCACGGGTTTGTGGCATCGGACCATCAGCGGCCGAGCAAACCAGGATCGCGCCGTCCATCTGGGCAGCACCGGTGATCATGTTCTTCACGTAGTCAGCGTGACCTGGGCAGTCAACGTGAGCGTAGTGACGAATAGTCGAGTTGTACTCAACGTGAGCGGTGTTGATGGTGATACCGCGAGCTTTTTCTTCTGGAGCGCTGTCGATCTTGTCGAATTCAACTACGGCCGAACCGAAAACTTCGGAGCAGACGCGAGTCAGAGCAGCGGTCAGAGTGGTTTTACCGTGGTCAACGTGACCAATGGT
>NZ_JTKF01000058.1:0-34237 GCF_000828175.1 Pseudomonas sp. W15Feb9B
AAGAGCGAAACCGCCAGCGGCAGCACCCGAAGAAACGGATATTCACCCAATATCGCCAGCACAAATGGATATTCACCCAATATCGCCAGCACGAACGGATATACACCCAATCCCGCAAAAAACACCAGATCAAAAGATCGCAGCCTTCGGCAGCTCCTACACTGCTATTTACGGCTTATCCCACAAGCCCAGACAACCACCCAAAAAGGAGTCTGCCCCCATGCCCGATAGAAAATGTGACTGCCCAAACTGCAAATGCACCATCAAGGAAGGCGAACACGCCTACGCCGTGCACGGCAAACACTATTGCTGCGAGGCTTGCGCGCATCACCACAAGGGCGGTGAAGAGTGCTCAAGCAAAGGCTGCCATTGCGCCCACCCCAAATAACCGCGCGCAAAAAAAAGTGGAGCCTAATCAGGCTCCACTTGCAGTTTCAGGCTTTCATCATCCAGCCGTTCGGTATGGCGAACCGTGCCTTGCAGACGCCGGCCTTCGACCCTGACCACCACGGTTTTCGCCTGGTCGAGGTCCTCCGGTAACGGCGCCGGCACGCGCAAGGCGAAGCGATAGGGGTCGTCTTCGACAGCTTCAAGACCCACCTGACAGTCCACGCTTCTGGTGATACGTCCGAAAAAGGTGTCCAGGCCATAATCCAGATGCGCCGGGCTGAAGATGCTGGTCATTGTGTACGCCCCCAAAGAGTCCCCACTGCCTGGCGAGAGTCTAGCTCGCCGGTCGCCATGTGACGTTTTCCACGCCGAATTTCTCCGCCATCGGTTTGCTGGTCTTTTGCACTTTTTCCCGGCCGAAACGCGGGATGCGACCCACGCCGGCATCACAGCTTGCCCAGTGCCACGCCTCGGCGTTGTCCATTTTGTCCGAGCGGATAATGAACGACTTGGGCGTGCCGTGAAGGGTGTAATCGATGACAAACAGTTTTGCGTTGTTCATAAAGCCCGTATTCCTCCCTGTGGTATTAGAAGGATCGCGGCGCGTCGCGAAAATTCATTCGGATTGTCCGACGGTATCTATCGTTGGCGGCGCTGTGACCGACTGGTTACCATGCGCCTTCCGCCAACCCCAATGAATACTCGCCATGGCCCTCGCCGCACCCCCCGATCTGACGGATACCGATGTGCCGGTGCAACCGCTGGCGCGTACCTATCCGCGTGGATTGTTCATCGAGCCGCACGAGCATGTCTGGGGGCAGTTGCTGTATGCGATGAGCGGGGTGATGTGGGTCGAGACCCCGCATGAGGCGCTGGTGGTGCCGCCGCAGCGGGCGGTGTGGTTGCCGCCTGGAGTGCCCCACGGGATTCGCGTGGTGTCGGACTTGCAGATGCGAAATATCTACCTGCGCCCGGTGCTGGCGGCAACGCTGGATGCGACGGTACAGGTGATTGAGGTCGGTGGGCTGCTGCGTGAGTTGATCGTCGGTTTGGTGGAGCAGGGTCACAGCGGCGAGCCGGCTTATTACGACGCCTTGGTCGGGCTGGCGTTGCTGGAACTCAAGCGTGCCCGGCGCTCGCCATTGAAGATCCCGCTGCCCGACGATTCCGACCGGCGTTTGATGAACCTGTGTCAGGCGGTGATGGCGGCGCCGTCGCTGGACATTCCGTTCGAGCAGCACGCGGAAAACGCCGGAGCCAGTGTGCGCACGCTGGCGCGGCTGTTCAAGGACAGCCTCGGCATGGGCTTCGCTGAATGGCGGCGGCAGGTGCAACTGGCGACGGCGGTGGCCGAGTTGATTCAGGGCGTGCCGGTGAATGCGATCGCTCGGGAGCTGGGGTATTCGCCGAGCAGTTTCAGTGACATGTTCCGGCGTGAGTTGGGGGTGGCGCCTTCGCAATTCTCCACTGATTGAACACAATCCTGTGGGAGCTGGCTTGCCAGCGATGGCGTCGGCACATTCAATATCTTCAGGGCAGACAAATCGCTATCGCTGGCAAGCCAGCTCCCACAGGGTTTTGTGGTGACTTTCCAGGATTTGGCCGAAATTCAGAAGTCCTTGGCCGACACCTCTGCCGATCCTTCCCTAGACTTTGCCCATTCCTTTCACGCGGCGGAGTTTTCCATGAACTACCTGATTTCGCTGGCCATCGGTCTGGGCGTCGGCCTGCTCTATGGCGCGCTGGATTTTCGCTCCCCGGCGCCACCGGCCATCGCGCTGGTGGGGCTGCTGGGCATGCTCGCGGGTGAGCAGCTGTGGCCGCTGGGCCGGCAACTGGTCGCCGGTTGGTTGTCCTGAATGTCCTTTTTTCCTTTGGTGGATGTCCTCATGAAAGCACTGCAATTCGATAAAACCGGCGACCTGTCCTCCCTGCGTTTCGTCGACGTACCGACCCCGGTGCCCGGCGCTGATGACGTGCTGGTCGAAATCAAGGCCGCCGGTCTGAACCCCAGCGATGTGAAGAACGTACTCGGGCGGTTTCCCTACACCACATTGCCACGGATTCCCGGGCGCGATTTTGCCGGTGTCGTGGTCGAAGGCCCGCAGGCGTTGCTCGGTCAGGAAGTCTGGGGCACCGGGCGCGAACTGGGCTTTTTTGCCGATGGTTCGCACGCGCAATTCGTCAAATTGCCGGCCAATGGCGTGGCGCATAAACCGTCGCACTTGAGCTTCGCTCAGGCGGCCAGCCTCGGCGTGCCTTACACCACCGCTTGGGATGCGTTGGAGCGCAGCCTGGTGAGCGCTGAAACCCGTTTGCTGGTGATCGGCGGTGGTGCGGTGGCGACAGCGGCGTTGGCATTGGCCAAGGTGCGCGGCGCGCAGATCCTCGCGGCTGCGCGGCGGCCGGAGCAGGTCAAGGCGTTGCAGGCACAGGGCTATGCGACGATTCAGCTGGATAAGCCCGAAGACCTCGGCGCGCAGGTCAACGCGGTGTACGGCGGCGGCGCTGACGTGGTCTTCGATACCACCGGTTTCTGGCTGCCCGCCTCGGTGGCGGCACTGGCAGCGTTCGGCCGCATCGCGATCATCGCCGCGCCGGTCGACGGCCACGTGCAATTGCCAGCGCTGGCGTTGTACCGCAAGGGCGGTTCGGTGATCGGGATCAACTCGCTGCTGTACGGCGTGCAAGCCTGTGCGGCGATGCTCGAGCAGTTCGGGCGGTTCTTCGATGAGGGGCTGTTGCCGTTGCCGCAGGAGTGGGTGGAAGTGCCTCTGGCGGAGGGGTTGGACAGCTACGCGAAGGTGAATCAGGGCAGTGGTGACAAGATCATCCTGATTCCCTGATCTTCCAGACACCGCATAACCTGTGGGAGCTGGCTTGCCAGCTCCCACAGGAATCGTTGTCGGGCTCAGGATTGTGGGACGCCGTTCTCCCATGCCGACCAGTTTTTCAGAATGTCCTGCACCAGCGGATTACCCGCGCGATAGAGGTTTTCCAGCGCCGGCACGAACCCGCCCTGATCGGCGTACTTCAGCAGATTGTCCACCTCGCTACCGCCCGGCGCCGGGCGGTCGAAGTCGGAACCGGCGCGCACCACGGCCAGGCGCTGCACGTCCACCAGACCCTCGCGGCTGGCGCGCAGCAAGGCTTCGTAGGTGGAGTTGTCTTCCTGTTGGGTGGTGCAGTATTCGCCCTTGTTATCGGTCAGCAGTTTGGTCCAGACCTCGGCGCGTTCGCTCAGACGCGTGCCGGAGAACCAGGTGTTGCCCGCCAGCGTGTCGCAACGGGTGACCACGGGGGGCTGATTGGCCGGTGCTGCCGGGTATTTCTGGCGCCACGCGGCCGATTCCTTGCTCTCGCTCAGTTCGACCTTGTGGCTCAGGGCGAAGGCCTTGGCCTGCAGTTTCGGGTTGAGTTCGAAGACTTCGGTCTTGTAGTCCAGCGGCGGTTTTTCGTTCGGGCCTTTCGTGTTGATGCCGAGGTAACCGGTCGGCCAGTTCGATGGCGCATCGCGCGAATCCAGCTCCCACTGGGTGCCGAACTCCACCAGGTAATGCGCCCACGCGGCGGTGCCGATGGTTCCGTGTTTGGGGCTGATGCCGGCAATCCCGGCAATCAGGAAGTAGCTTTTGCGCAGGTCGAATTTCGGCGACAGCGCCAGTACCAGGGTCGAGGCGGCGGCGTTGGTCTGGCCCATGCCGGTGGTCATCAGGCACACCTGCTGCGTGTTGCAGCGAATAGTCGGGTATTCGGCCGACAGGCCCGGCACGCGGATTTCCTGCTTGAGCTCGAGGCGATCGATCCAGTGCTGCGCCTCCGGGGCGAACATGGTGATCAGCACCACTTTCGGTTGAATCGGCGCCTCGCCCGACCAAGCGTTGGAAGAGAGCAGGGCCGCAGCGGCCAGTGATACACGCGTCATTGCTTTCATGATGGCTCCTGGATTCAGAACTGATAACCGATGCCGGCGTAGTAACCCCAGCCATTGGAACGTGCGCGGAAATTGCCGTCGCCAAAATTCAGCTCGCTGCCGTCCTCCCAGTTGCCGCCGTTGTGGAAGTAGCGGCCAACCAGGGTGAAACGCAGGTGGGTGAACGAGTACAGCAACACATTGGTCGCCACCGTGGCATTGGCGGTGCGCGCCGGGTTGTCCTTGTGCAGGTCCGAACCGAAATCGAAGTTGGTGAAGCCGATGTAGGTCAGCGAGGCGCCGTTGCTGAATTTGTCGATCGGCACGATGTACTTCAGCTGCGCGCGGTAGCCGTCCCACGAATATTCGTTGCTGGCGCCGTAGTTTTCCCACTGGTAGCGCCCGTACAGGTTGGCCGACAGGTTGACCCGCGAGTGGGTGTCGATGTCGGTACCCAAACCGCTGTACAGCGTGTTGGCGCGGTTTTCCTTGCGGCTGCCGTGGTCGTAGATCCAGTCGAACGCCACGTACCATTCCTTGAACGGCCCGATGGCCAGGCTACGGCCGGCGAGGTAGTCGATGGAGATGCGCGGTTCGTGCTCCATGAACACCGGCGAGCCGTGATCCCACACGCCTTTGTCGTGGCTGTTGCCGATGTTGAAGATCTTCGGAATGTCGATGTAGCCGTACAGCTCGAACGGACCCTTGCGCCCGAAGTACTCGTATTCCAGGTAAATATCATCGGCCGGCTGCGGGCCGAAGCTGATGTCCTTGCTGCCGATCAGCATCAGGTCCTGGTTGTACCAGTCCGACAGGTACGCGCCTTTTTTCGGCGGACTGGCTTCGGGGCTGAGGGCTTCGCCCTGGGCGGATTCCTCAGGCAGGGCAGGCTGCGCCAGCGCGGTCTGACTGAGAACTCCGGTAACGCCGGTCAGTAGCAGGGAAACAGCAAAGGTGCGCACACCGCGACGGCGGTGGCAGGAAGAAACGTGCATTCAAAGTCCTTTTTGCGGATCAAGGCCCGGAGCGGCGGGCCTGTACGGGTGTGTTACGAAAGTGGCGGCATTGACGCTTCGCAAACGTTTGCACAAGCCGTACCAATTATCAAAGTTGAAAACTGAAAAAGGTCGCAATGGCTTTGATTTTTGAAAGTGGGGTATCGCTTGGATTCGGATGGGAAACTGTTGCTGAATGTTAGAGATCTGCTTGATTAGTCTGTCGAATCTGCTTACTTTCGCACGCCTCGAAGGACGAAATTGACCACATAAGGAGTTGTTTGTGGAAGCAAGGTTTGGTGTTGGCCTCGGATCACGTATTTCCCCCCTTTCTCTTGCTGTTCACCTGAGCGTCGTCGGACTCCTGTTCGGCGGTTTCAGCGCACCGGCGTTCGCCAGTTGCGCAACCGTCGGCTCGTCCGTGACGTGCACCGGTGTGCCGACCTTGCCGCTGCTCCTCAACACCTACGCCAGTGCTGCCAACGGTCTGACGGTAAATGTCGATGCTGGCGCAGCGATGAATGCCGTTCCGGGAGGCTCCGCGATAGCCCTGACGGGAAGCAACGTCACGCTGAACAACTCCGGCACCATCGACCCGGCGTACACCGGCCCCATGTCGCAATTGAGCGGTGCTCTGTTGCTGGGGGCGAGTGGCGCGCCAGGCGTGATCAACGTGCTCAACAATGCTGGCGGTATCCTCCGTGGCACCGGCATGGTGCAGGGGCCGAACCTGACTGATCTCGGTGGCCTGGCGATCAATGTCGTCAACCCGGCGGGCGGCGTCACCCGAATTATCAATAACGGCACCATTACCTCAACCGGAGTCCAGCCCGGCATTCCTCTGGCCGATACTCCCGTGGTCGCGGTACACGGTGGTGGTTCCCAGGTGAACATGGTCAACGGCGCCACAGGCCAGATTACCGGGCGGGTGGCGTTCGAATCGTCGGCGGGTGGCAACGCATTCACCAACGCCGGCAGCATCAATGGCAGTGTTTCGCTGGGTGCGAACAGTCACAACACCTTCACTGCGGTGACCGGCTCCAGCGTTGGAATCGGTGATGGCGTGCAGAGTGGTGCCGGGCTCGGCGGCATGGCAGGCGTCGATCTGGCCTTTGCCCCCACCGGGCAGATCGACGGCGGCGCAGGTGGCACCAACAACCTGATTCTGCAGAACACGGCCGGTGTCGGCGGCGGCACCAGCGGTGTCGGCACGGCATCGAGCGCCACCTACGTCAACTTCGACAACCTGACCGTCAACAGCGGCAACTGGACCTTGGAGGGGGCATTGGTCAGCGGCAGCACCACCCTCAATGGCGGTATTGCCCGGTTCAATGACAACGCCACGTTCGGTAACGGTGTCCTGACTTCCAACGGCGGAACTATCGAGGCCGGCAATGCCGGGTTGACACTGACCAACGAGATCAGCCTCGGGGCCGACGGCCTGACCGTGCAGGGCAGCAACGACATAACCTTGAGCGGGATGATATCCGGCAGCGGCGGTCTGACCAAGACCGGCTCTGGCAATCTGACGCTCGGGGCTCTGTACAACATCTTCAAAGGTCCTTTGAATATCGTTTCCGGCAACGTCTACGCGCATGACGGCGGCGCGGTCGGCCGCTATCCCATCGTCAACCTCAGTGCCGGCACCAATCTCTACGTTGAACGCAATCTCTCTCTCGGCGGGCTGAATGGCGCCGGTAACGTGTACGTGTCGGGCCAAGGCCTTTACGTGGGCAATGACGTCAGCAATACCTTCGACGGCGAGATCCATACGTCTCGCTTGATCAAAGATGGCACCGGTACCCTGACGCTCACCGGTAACAACGACTTTCATAATGGTTCAAGCATTGTCGATGGCGGTACCTTGAACGTCGGCGGATTGCTGAACAGCTCGGTTGACGTCAAAAGCGGCGCCACCCTGACCGGCAGTGGTTCGATTCAGCAACAGGTGCACATCGACGACGGCGGACACCTGGCATTGTCCTCAGGCACCACGATGTCCGTAGGCCGACTGATCCTCGATTCCGACAGTAATGTCGATGTGCGCCTTGCAACTCCATCGAGCACGCCGGTGTTGAACATCGGCGGCAACCTGACCCTCGACGGCAACCTCAATGTCAGAGACGCCGGTGGTTTCGGCGTCGGTGTCTATCGCTTGTTCAACTACACCGGCACTCTGACCGACGATGGCCTGACCGTGACCGACGTACCCTTGGGTTACCGTCTCGGCGACATGGTGGTGCAGGCGCTGAGTAACCAGATCAATCTGGTGGTCGCGGCACCGAACAGCAACCTGCGCTTCTGGGACGGCAGCCAGACCATCGCCAATGGAACGGTGGACGGTGGCAGTGGCACGTGGAGCGCCGGCGGCACGAACTGGACCCGTTCCAACGGCGCGCTGAATCAGTCCTGGGGTGACGACTTCGGCATCTTTCAGGGCGCGGCCGGCACGGTGTCCGTCAATGGCACTCAACGGTTCGCCGGTCTGCAATTTCTCACCGATGGCTACAACCTGGTGAACGGCACAGCGGGGCAACTGACCGCTGTCAACGGCTTCAGTGGCACTACGGTGATGCGGGTCGATCCGGGGGTGACCGCAACGATTGGTGTGAACATCAACGGCAGTGGCATTCTCAATAAAGTCGACAGCGGTACGCTGGTACTCAACGGCGACAACAGTTATTCCGGTGGAACCCGACTGGATGGCGGCACGCTGGTGGTCGGCAGCAACACGGCGCTGGGCAGCGGCGCACTGGTCGCCAATGCGGACACGCAACTGGAGAGCAACAAGGCCGTCGCGCTGGACAACGCGATCACTCTCAACAGCAACCTCACAGTGGGCGGCAATCACGACCTTGCGCTCAACGGCGTTATCAGTGGCACAGGCGGGCTGACCAAGAATGGCGCCTCCGTCCTGACGCTCGCCGGCAATAACAACTTCCTTGGGCCGGTGACGTTGAATGCCGGTGGCCTGCTTCTGGCCTCGAACACGGCGCTGGGTTCCGGCGCCCTGAAAGTGGCGAATGACGCCACGCTGGAAACGACGGGTGGCTTGAATATCGGCAATACGATGTACCTCACAGGCGACCTGCACCTGCTTGGCAATAACGATCTGACGTTGAGCGGTATGATCCTTGGCGAGGGTGGCCTGATCAAGGACGGTACAGGCAACCTGACGTTGATCGGAAGTAACAGCTCCTTCCGTGGAACGGTGTTGAATGGCGGGACACTGACTCTGCAAGACTATCGCTCTACGGGCCCAGGGCCTATCGTTGTCAACGGCGCATCGGTTCTCACCGCTATTGATCGGGTCGAGCTTACCAACCGCCTGGTGCTCAACGCTGACCTGACGCTCCCCGGCGACGTACCGACATCCCTGCGCGACGTCAGCGGCAGCGGTCGGCTGATCAAAAACGGTTCGTCCAGCCTGCACATCGTTGAGGCCAGAAACTGGACCGGTGGCCTCACGTTGAATGGCGGCTCGCTGAGCGCATTTTCCGGTGCTTTGGGCACTGGCAAGCTGATCGTAGGCGGTGATTCGAGTCTTGAATCGGGTAATCCGACGACTTTTGACAACGACATCGACCTCAACGCCAACCTGACGGTGACTCGCAGTCAATCTCTGACCTACGGTATGGTCTTCAACGGAGTGATTGCCGGCACCGGCACGTTGACCCATCTGAGCAAAGTTGATCTGAAACTGACGGGCGCCAACACGTTCAGTGGTCTCCTGGATTTCCGGGCCGGCAGCCTGACAACCGTCGGCGACTCGGCACTGGGCAACGGCGCCAGTCTCAACCTTGAAGCGCCTGCGACGCTCAATCTGGGTGGCTCGGCGAATCTGGCCAGATTGACCGGCTCCGGCACTGCATTGATCGGCGCTGGCCACACCTTGAGCATCGGCAGCAACGACGCCAGCAGCGCCTTCAACGGTCGACTCGGCGGAGCCGGTGCGCTGGCCAAACGCGGTACCGGGACCTTCCTGTTGACCGGCGATCAGCCGTTCAACGGCGCGGTCTCGGTGGATCAAGGCATGCTGCAGGTCGGCAGCCGCGCGGCGCGGGGCTCCCTGGGCGGGCAGGTGAGCGTGGCCAATGGCGCAATCTTGAGCGGTAACGGCAGTGTCGGTTCGGTGGTCAACCACGGTGTGCTGGTTTCGGGTGCCGAGGCCGGCACCCTGAGCGTGGCCGGCAACCTGACCAACGCCGCCGACGGCGTGTTGGCCCTGACCGTCAGTTCTCCGACCGCTACACCTCTGGCCGTTGGTGGTACAGCGGCGCTGGGTGGAAGCCTGCAAGTGAACAGCCTGACGCCGTTCACCGGCAACACGGTGTATTCGCTGATCACTGCCGGCGGTGGAGTGACTGGCACCTTTAGCGCGGCCGATCTGCCGCAGTACACGTTCCTCAATACAGCGCTGGTGTATGACGCCAACGCAGTGAATCTGGTGGTCAGCCGTAACGACACCTCGTTCGCTGACGCTGCGACTACCGGGAACCAGCGCAACACGGCCTCGGCGTTGACGCGCAATGGCCCGGCGGGCGCGGCGTTGCAGAACGAAATCGCCAACCTCAACGTGGCAGGTGCTCGGCAGGCCTTCGACAATCTGTCCGGGGAGATCCATGCGAGCACCGCCAGTGCGGTTCTCGAGGATTCGCGCTTCCTGCGTGAAGCGGTCAATGACCGTATGCGCCAGCCAACCTGCAGCGCTGCGGATGATCCACGCCGCACGCTGGCCCCGAGCGATACCCAATTGAGCAGCAACGGCTGTCACGGTGAAATGGTCGGCTGGGCCCGTGCCATTGGCGCATGGGGCGATATGAGCGGCGACAGCAACACGGCCAGTGTCGATCGTAGCCTCAGCGGTTTCATGCTCGGCACCGACAAGCAACTGGACGAGCAATGGCGCGCCGGTATGGCGGCCGGCTACACCCGCAGCAATCTCAATGCCCATGATCGAAACTCCGATGCCAAGGTCGACAGCTACCACCTGGCGACTTACCTGAATTCGCAGTTCGATGCCCTGGCAGTGCGACTTGGCGCCGCCTACAGCTGGCACCGTCTCGACACCAAACGTGAAGTCAACGTCGGCAGTTACAACGACCGATTGAAGGCTCGCTACGATGCCCGCAGTGCCCAGGTGTTCGGTGAAGTGGGTTACGCCATCAATGCGGCAGGTGTGGCCATCGAACCGTTCGCCGGTCTGGCTTACGTCAACTACGACAGCGACACCGCCAGGGAAAAAGGTGGAATGGGGCGGCTGAAGGGCGATGCCGATCAGGACATCACCTATTCGACCCTCGGTGTGCGTATCGGCAAGTTGGTGACACTGGCCAACGGCAGTCAACTGACCCCGCGAGCGGCCATCGGCTGGCGGCATGCCTATGGCGATACCCAGCCTGATGCCGACCTGACCTTCATCGACGGCGGCGCTTCGTTCAGCACCCAGGGCGCGCCGATTGCCAGAGACAGCGCGCTGCTCGAGGCCGGTGTGGACTTCCAGATCACCCCGACCGGCAAACTCGGCATCGGCTACTCGGGCCAGGTGTCCAGCGACAGCCACGACAGCGCGATGAGCATCAGCTTCAGCCAAAGCTTCTGATCGTTGCCGAAGCACTCAGACCGCCCGCCAGGGCGGTTTTTTGTTTCCGGGGTCAGAACGCGAAAGCGTTGAAGATCCCTCTGTCTGGCGCCTGAAAAAGCCCCCAACCCCTTGTTCAGAACGGCTGGAAGTATCCACGCAGGGCCTTATCCCACAAAAGTATTAACACTATTTAACCGGTGCCCCATCGCAGGGCATCAACTAGCGTGTGTCTGGAATAGACGGTTTATCTGATGACCGTCATACGCTTGATACGTGTGCGGTATCTCGCCGCCGTTGCACGCCTTCAAGGAAGAATTTGGCCACGACAAGGAGTAGCCCGTGGAAGCAAGGTTTGGTGTCGCCCTCGTTTCGCGTTTTTCCCCTCTTTCCCTTGCTGTGCACCTGAGCGTTGCCGGACTGCTGTTCGGCGGGGTCAGCGAGCAGGCGCTCGCGACCTGCTCGGCGGCAGGTTCGACGATTACCTGTTCGGGCGTCCCTACGCTGCCGCTGTTTCTCAATGACTACAGCAGCGCCACCAGCGGCTTGACGGTCAACGTCAACTCCGGGGCGCAGATGAACGCGACGCTGGGTGGCAAGGTCATCAACCTGACCGGGGCCAATATCAACCTGAACAACTCCGGCACCCTCGACCCGGCGTTGCTGGGCCTGGTCTCGATCCTCAGTGGTGGTGCGTTCATCGGTACCGGCGCGACCAGCACGGTGAGCATCGTCAACAACGCCACCGGGATCATTCGCGGTACCGGCATGCTGCTCGGCCTCAACCTGACCAGCATCGACGGGCTGGGGATTGGCGTGAACAACTCGGTGTCGGGCACCACGACCATCACCAACGACGGCACCATCACCTCCACCGGACTGTCGGTCGGCGGCATCACCCTGGCCGATACCCCGGTGGTCGGGGTGTATGGCGGTTCACAAGTCAACATGACCAACAGTGCCAGTGGCACCATCAACGGCCGGATTGCGTTCGAGACGTCAGTGGCGGGCAACACCTTCACCAACGCCGGCAACATCACCGGCGGTGTGTCGATGGGGGCGGGCAGCACCAACACCTTCTACGCGATCACCGGTTCCAGCGTGAACGTCGGCGACGGTGTGCAAGTCTCCGTCGGCCTCGGGGGCTTGATCGGCATCAACCTGACCTTCGCCCCGACCGGCACGATCGATGGCGGCGCAGCGGGCACCAACACGCTGATCCTGCAAAACCCGATCGGCCTCGGCGGCGGCACCACCGGGACCGGCACGGCGTCCAGCGCGACCTACGTCAACTTCAACAACCTGACCCTCAACAGCGGCACCTGGACCTTGCAGGGGCCGTTGGTCAGCGGTGCGACCACGCTCAATGGCGGTGTCGCGCAGTTCAACGACAACGCGGCGTTCGGCAGCGGCGTGCTGACGTCTAACGGCGGGATCCTGCAGGCCAGCAATGCCGGTTTGACGCTGGCCAACCAGATCAATCTGGGCGCCGGCGGCCTGACCCTGCAGGGCATCAATGGTACGACCCTCAACGGTGTGATCTCCGGCAGCGGCGGCCTGACCAAGATCGGCAGCGGTCAGCTCAACCTCAACGGCATCAACACTTACACCGGCAACACCGTGCTCAATGGCGGTGTGGTGCTGGTGGGCAACAACCAGTCGTTCAGTACCGGTGGCATCACGGTTGGCGGCTCTTCGAGCATTTCAGCGACGGCGCCGATTTCGCTGGCGAACGCGATCACGCTCAACAGCACCCTGACCGCGACCGGCACCGGTGCGCTGACCTTGGGCGGGGTGATCAGCGGCGCCGCCAACCTGACCAAAACCGGCAGCGGCAGCCTGACCCTCAACGGCAGCAACACCTACACCGGGATCACCAGCCTCAGCGCCGGGACCCTACGCGTGGGCAACAACAACGCCTTGGGCACCGGGGTGCTCAACACCAGCAACGGCACCAGCCTCGACAGCACCGGCAACGTGACCCTGGCCAACAACGTCGGCATCACCGGCGCGTTGAACGTGCTCGGCAGCAATGCCCTGACCCTGGGCGGTATTGTGTCCGGCACCGGCGCGATCACCAAAAGCGGCAGCGCCAGCCTGACGCTGACCGGCAACAACACCAACAGCGGCGCCACCGCGCTCAACGGCGGCAGCTTGCTCGTTGGCAGCAACACCGCCCTCGGCACGGGCGCCTTGAACGCGGCGGCGGGCACCACGCTGGATGCGACCACCGCGGTGACCCTGGCCAACGCTGTCGTGCTGGCGGCGGACCTGACCATCGGCGGCACTCAGGCACTGGGCCTGAGCGGCGTCATCAGCGGTGCCGGCAACCTGATCAAGAATGGCACCGCGAACCTGACCCTCAGCGGCAACAACACCTTCTCCGGCGGCACAGCGCTGAACAGCGGGACGCTGATCGTCGGTTCCAACACCGCGCTCGGTACCGGCGCACTGACAACGGCGGCGGGCACTACCCTCGACGCCAGCACCACCGTCGCGCTGAGCAACGCGGTCGCCCTTGGCGGTAACCTGAACATCACCGGCAACGCCAACCTGACCCTCGGTGGTGTGGTCAGCGGCAGCGGCGGGCTGACCAAGAACGGCGCGGCCAACCTGATTCTCAACGGCGCCAATACTTTCCTCGGTGCTGTTGCGTTGAACGCAGGCACCATCACGGCGGGTGCCAACGCTGCGCTCGGCAGCGGCGATATCACCGTCGGCGGCGCTGCGACCCTCGACAGCAATACAGCGGTAACGCTGAACAATAACGTCATTCTCAACAACAATCTGGGGATCGGCGGCAGCAACGGGCTGACCCTCGGTGGCGTGATCAGTGGCGCCAGCCAGTTGATCAAGAACGGCACCGCCAACCTGACCCTCAACGGCGCCAACACCTTCACCGGTGGCACCGCGCTCAACGCCGGCAGCCTGACCGTCGGCAACGGCGCGGCACTCGGCACCGGTACGCTGACCGTGGGCGGCGCGGGCGCAACGCTCAACAGCAGCACCAACGTGACGCTGAACAACGCGATTGCCCTGAACGCCAACCTGACTGCCGGCGGCGCCAACCCGCTGACCCTCGGCGGCGTGATCAGTGGTGGCAGCAACCTGATCAAGACCGGTTCTTCGACCCTGACCCTGACCGGCAACAACACCTACACTGGCGCTACGTCGCTGAACGCCGGGACACTGATCGCCGGTTCCAACACCGCCCTCGGCACCGGCGTGCTCAACGCCGGCAACAACACCACGCTGGATGCCAGCACCGCGACGAGCCTGGCCAACAACGTCAACCTCGGTGGCAACGTGACCGTCGGCGGCAGCAACGCGCTGACCCTCGCGGGCGTGGTTTCCGGCGTCGGTGGGTTGACCAAAAGCGGCCCCGCCGACCTGATTCTCAACGGCGCCAACACCTACTTCGGCAACACCGCACTCAACGTCGGCAAGCTGATTGTCGGCAGCAACACCGCGCTGGGCAGCGGCGCATTGAACGCAGCGGCGGGCACCACGCTGGACACCAACACCGCCGTCACCCTGGGCAATCAGGTCAACCTGGCCGGGGCGCTCAATGTGGGCGGCAGCGCCGATCTGACCCTCACCGGAACCGTCGCCGGGGCTGGCAGCCTGGTGAAAAACGGCGCGGCCAATCTGAGCCTCAACGGCACCAACACCTACGTCGGCGGCACCACACTGAATGCCGGTACGGTGACCGTCGGCAATAGCTCGGCCCTCGGCACCGGTGCCTTGACCGTCGGTGGCGCAGCAACCCTCGACAGCAGTTCGCCGCTGTCCAGCCTGGCCAACGCGGTCGTGCTCAATGCGGCCCTGAGCGTCGGCGGCACCCAGGACCTGACCCTCGGCGGCGTTGCCAGCGGCACCGGCCAGTTGATCAAGAACGGCGCGGCCAACCTGACCCTCAACGGCACCAACACCTTCAGCGGCGGCACCACCCTCAATGCGGGTACGCTGACACTGGGCTCGGCCGCTGCATTGGGCAGTGGCGGCCTGACCGTCGGTGTCGATTCGACGCTGGATACCAGCACAGGCATGAGTGTCGGCAACAACATCACCCTCAACGCCGGCCTGACCCTGGCCGGCAGCAATACCCTGAACCTGAGCGGCGTGATCGATGGCGCCGGCAGCCTGACCAAGGACGGCTTTGGCGATCTGACGCTCAGCGGCAACAACACCTTCACCGGTGCGCTGAACATCGCCTCCGGCAGCGTCACCACCGTGAGCAGCGGGGCGCTGGGCAACACTTCCGGCGCCAACATCAGCGCAGGTGCGAATCTCTATCTCAACAGCAGCGCCAGCCTCAACGGGCTGAGCGGCAGCGGCAGCGTGCAGGTCGCCGGCGGCAACACGCTGACCGTGGGCGGCGTGAGCAGCACCAGCACCTTTGACGGTGACCTCGGTGGCAGCGGTACCCTGACCAAAGTCGGTACCGGGACGCTGAACCTCACGGGCAGCAACGGCATCACCGGCAACACCGACGTCAACGGCGGCACGCTGAACCTTACCGGTTCGCTGGCCAGTTCCCAGCTCAACGTCAATAACGGTGCGACCCTCACGGGCACTGGTTCGGCGCTTGGCGTCGTCACGGTCAACAGCGGCGGTCATCTGGCGTTGTCCTCGGGCAACACCTTGTCCACCTCGTCGCTGATTCTCACCGCCAACAGCAATGTCGACGCGAGCCTCGCTACGCCCTCGACCTCCTCGCTGATGAACATCGGCGGCAACCTGACCCTCGACGGCAACCTCAACGTCACCGATGCCGGCGGCTTCGGCGTCGGTGTCTATCGCTTGTTCAACTACATTGGTGCGCTGACCGACAACGGCCTGACGGTGGCCGGTGTACCAGTGGGTTACGGTCTCGGCGACATCCTTGTGCAGACCCTTGGCAATCAGGTGAATCTGGTGGTGTCGGCGCCTAACACCAACCTGCGCTTCTGGGACGGCAGCCAGACCATCCCGAACGGTAATGTGGACGGCGGCAGCGGCACATGGACTGCCGGCGGCACCAACTGGACCAATTCCAACGGTACGCTGAACCAGACTTGGGCCGGCGACTTTGCGGTGTTTCAGGGCACGGCCGGTACGGTGTCGGTCAACGGCACGCAACTGTTCACCGGAATGCAATTCCTCACCGATGGCTACAACGTGGTCAACGGCACATCGGGGCTACTGACTGCCGTCAATGGCAGCGGTGGCACCACGGCGATGCGGGTTGATCCGGGCGTGACTGCCACGGTCGGCGTGAACATCGACGGCAGCGGCATCCTCAACAAACTCGACGCCGGCACCCTGGTGCTCAACGGCGCCAACAGCTACACCGGCGGTATGCAACTGGATGGCGGCACCCTGGTGGTCGGCAGCAACACCGCGCTGGGCAGCGGAGCGTTGATCGCCAACGCCGGCACGCAACTCGACAGCAATACCGCCGTGACCCTGGCCAACGCGGCCACGCTGAACGGCAACCTGACGATCCTCGGCAGCAATGCGCTGACCCTCAACGGTGTCATTTCCGGCACTAGCGGCTTGATCAAGAACGGTTCGGCCAGCCTGACCCTCGGTGGCAACAACGCTTTCCTCGGGCCGGTGGCGCTGAATGCGGGAGGTTTGATTCTGGCGTCGAACAGCGCGCTGGGCTCGGCGACCCTGAACGCGGCGAACGGCACCACCCTGGATGCCGGCGGCGCCTTCACGGCGGGTAACGCGATCAACCTGGCGGGCAACCTCGGCATCGTCGGCAGCAACGATCTGACGCTGAGCGGCGCGATCAACGGCGCTGGCAGCCTGACCAAGGACGGCGCGGCCAACCTGATCCTGAGCGGGGCCAACAACTTTCTGGGTGGCGTCACCCTCAACGCCGGCACCCTGACCGCCGGCAGCAACGGCGCCCTCGGTCTGGGCAACCTGACCGTGGCCGGTGCCTCGGCGCTGGACAGCAACACCTCGGTGTCGTTGGGCAACAACGTGGTGCTCAACGCCAATCTGACCAACACCGGCAACAGCGACGTAGCGCTCAGCGGCGTGGTCAGCGGTACCGGCGGTCTGATCAAGAACGGCGCGTCCAACCTGACCCTCAACGGCATTAACACCTACAGCGGCGGCACCACACTGAACGCCGGCACCGTGACCCTGGGTACCTCGGCGGGCCTGGGCTCCGGCGCGGTGACCGTGGCGGGTGCGTCGACCCTCGACACCACCGCGCCGCTGGTGCTGGCGAACAACGTCAACGTCAATGCCAACCTGAGCGTGGCCGGCAACAACAACCTGACCCTCGGTGGTGTGATCGCCGGGGCGGGCACCCTGACCAAAAATGGTCTGGCCGACCTGACACTGTCGGGCAACAACACCTTCAGCGGCACCTTCGATGTGCAGTCCGGCAGCTTGACCACGCTGGGCAATTCGGCGCTGGGCAGTAACGCCGGAGTCAATCTCGGCGCTGCGGCGACGCTGAATCTCGGCGGCTCCGGCAGCCTCGCCAGCCTGACCGGCAGTGGCACCGCACTGATCGGCGGCGGCAACACCTTGAGCATCGGCGGCAACAACGCCAGCAGCCTTTTTGCCGGTGTACTCACCGGTACTGGCGACTTGAGCAAACTCGGTACCGGCACGCTGACCCTGGCCGGTCTCAACAGCCTGACCGGCAACACCACGGTCAACGCCGGCACCTTGAACGTCAGCGGCTCGCTGGACAGCGCCAGTGTGCTGGTCAACAGCGGCGGCACCCTGACTGGCGGCGGCTCACTGGGCGGTGCCGTGACCGTGGCCGATGGCGGTCACCTGGCCGGCGCCACCGGCAGCACCCTGTCGGTGAACTCGCTGGTGCTCAACGCCAATTCCAACTTCGATGTCGGCCTCGGTGTGCCGGTTTCCGGTGGCGGCAATGCGCTGGTCAACGTTGGCGGCAACCTGACCCTCGACGGCACCCTCAACGTCAGCGACATCGGTGGTTTTGGCAGCGGCGTGTACCGGTTGATCAACTACACCGGCGGCCTGACCGACAACGGCATGTTGATCGGCACGGTGCCGGGCAGCGTCACCCCGGGGGATCTGACCCTGCAAACCGCGCTGGCCAACCAGATCAATTTGCTGGTCACCGCACCGGGCGTCACCGTGCAGTTCTGGGACGGCAACCAACTCGTCGCCAACGGTTCGGTCGATGGCGGCAGCGGCACCTGGGGCACTGGCACCACCAACTGGACCGATGTCAACGGCACCACCAATCAGGCCTGGACCAATAATTTCGCAGTGTTCCAGGGCACAGCCGGCACGGTCACCGTCAACGGCGCGCAAACCATCACCGGCCTGCAATTCGTCACTGATGGCTACAGCCTGCAGAACGGCACGGCGGGTTCGCTGAACCTGGTCAACGGTTCGCTGGGTAACGCCACGGTGCGAGTCGATCCGAACGCCACCGCGACCGTTGGCGTAGCGCTCAACGGCAGCGGCACCCTCGGCAAATACGACAGCGGTACGCTGGTGCTCAATGCCGCCAACGGCTACACCGGTGGTACCGCGCTCAACGGCGGCAAGATTGTCGTCGGTAATAACGCGGCGCTGGGCACTGGCGTCTTGACTGCCGCTGACGGCACCGCACTGGACAGCAACGCGGCCGTCACGCTGGGCAACGATGTGGTGGTGAACGGTGGCCTGAGCGTCGCTGGCAGCAACGCCTTGACCCTCGACGGTGTGGTCAGCGGTGCAGGCAGCCTGATCAAGTCCGGCGCTTCGAGCCTGACCCTCAATGGCAGCAACACCTACAGCGGCGGTACGCAACTCGCTGGCGGTACGCTGGTGCTGGGCAACAATAGTGCAATCAGCAGCGGTGCATTGAGCGTGACCGGCAACGGCAGCCTCGACAGCACCTCGGCGCTGCAACTGGCCAATGCCGTCAACCTTGGTGGGCAACTGACCCTGGCCGGCAACCAGAACACCACGTTGCTCGGCGCCATCACCGGCACTGGCAGCCTGGTGAAAAACGGCAGCGGTGACCTCGTGCTCAGTGGTGCCAATACCTACAGCGGCGGCACCACGCTGAACGCTGGCACGACCACTGGCGACACCAGCAGCCTGCAAGGCGCCATCGTCAACAACGCGGCGCTGACTTTCGCGCAAAACGCCGACGGCAGCTACACCGGCAACCTCACCGGCAGCGGCACGCTGAACAAAACCGGTACTGGTCAGTTGCTCCTGACGGGCAACAACACCTTCACCGGCAACACCTCGGTGCAGGCCGGCGACCTGATCGTCAACGGCGTGCTCAACAGCGCCAACGTCAACGTCGCCAGCGGTGCGCAAATCGGTGGCAGCGGGCAACTGGCTGGCAACGTGCAACTGGCCAGCGGTGCAACGCTGAGCGGTGGCGGCTCGGCCACGCCGTTGTCGGTCGGTGCGCTGGCGCTGTCCTCGGGGACCAACCTGGACTTCAGCCTCGGCTCGGCGGCCAGTTCGACCACGGTGGTCAATGTCGCCGGCAACCTGACCCTCGACGGTACGCTGAATATCAGCAACACCGGTGGCTTCGGCACCGGGGTCTATCAACTGTTCCGCTACGGTGGCAGCCTGACCGACAACGGTCTGGTCTACGGCAGCCTGCCGGTGTCGGCGGCCAACCTGACCCTGCAAACCGCGATCGCCAATCAGGTCAACCTGCTGGTGCAGGACACGCCGGGTGAAGTGCAGTTCTGGAACGGCGGCACCACCAATCCTGACGGCAGCATCGGCGGCGGCAGTGGCGTGTGGGGCCCGGGCACCAACTGGACCGATCCGAGCGGCACGCAAGCACTGGCGGCCAATGGTCAGTTCGCGGTGTTTGGCGGTCAGCCAGGTGTTGTCACCGTGCAGGGCAATCAGAATTTCACCGGCCTGCAATTCCTCGTCGGTGGCTACAGCCTGGTGCCGGATGCCGGTGACACGCTGACCCCGGTCAATGGTCCTGGCGGCACGCCCGCACCGATCCGCGTGAACGCCGGTGCCAGCGCTCAAATCGATGTGCCGCTGATCGGCACTGGCGGGATCGAAAAACTCGATTCCGGCACGCTGGTGCTGACCGGTGCCAATACTTACAGCGGCGGCACCACCGTCAGTGGCGGTACGCTGATCGGTAACACCACGAGTCTGCAAGGCAACATCACCGACAACGCATCATTGGTGTTCCAGCAGAACACCAATGGCCGGTTCAACGGTGCACTCAAAGGCACCGGGGCGCTGGCCAAACGTGGCACTGGTACCTTGTTGCTGACCGGTGATCAACCGTTCAGTGGCACCGTCTCGGTCGATCAAGGCGTGCTGCAAGTCGGCAGCCGTGCGGCCCGGGCCTCGCTGGGTGGGCAGGTCACTGTTGCCAACGGTGCAGGCCTGAGCGGTAACGGCAGCGTCGGTTCGGTGGTCAACCACGGGATGGTGGCTTCCGGTGGCGCTGAAGGTACCTTGAGCGTGGCCGGCAACCTGACCAATGCCAGTGACGGTGTGTTGGCGTTGACGGTCAGTTCGCCAACCGCGACGCCGTTGGTGGTGGGGGGCACGGCAGCCCTGGGTGGCGGTCTGGTGGTCAACAGCCTCGCGCCGTTCACCGGTAATACCACTTATTCGCTGATCACTGCGGGCGGTGGTGTGACCGGTACCTTCAGTGCAGCCGATCTGCCGCAGTACGCGTTCCTCAGCAGCTCGCTGGTCTACGGTGCAGATTCGGTCACCCTAGCCGTCAGCCGCAACGGCAACTCGTTCGCCGACGTCGCCGCCACCGGTAACCAGCGCGGCACCGCCACGGCACTGTCCAATAACGGTGCGGCTGGCGCGGCGTTGCAGAACCAGATCGTCAACCTCAGCGTGGCCGGTGCGCGCAATGCGTTCGACAGCCTCTCCGGGGAAATCCACGCCAGCACCGCCAGCGCCTTGCTTGAGGACTCGCGCTTCATTCGCGAGGCGGTCAACGACCGCATGCGCCAGCCATCGTGCAGCGCTGCGGATGATCCGCGTCGTACTCTGGCACCGAGTGACACGCAACTGAGCAGCAACGGTTGCCACGGTGAAATGGTCGGCTGGATCCGGGCCATCGGTGCCTGGGGCGATATGGGGGGCGACAGCAACACAGCCAAAGTCGATCGCAACCTCGGCGGTTTCATGCTCGGTACCGACAAGGCGCTGGATGACAGCTGGCGTGCGGGGATGGCTGCCGGCTACACCCGCAGCAACCTCAACGCGCATGATCGCAACTCGGACGCCAAGGTCGACAGCTACCACTTGGCCGGTTATCTGAACTCGCAATTCGATGCACTGGCGGTGCGCCTCGGCGCGGCTTACAGCTGGCACAGCATCGAGACCAAACGCGACGTCAGCGTCGGCAGCTACAACGATCGCCTGAAGGCCGATTACGACGCACGCAGTGCGCAGGTGTTCGGTGAAGTGGGTTACGCAATCAGCGCGGCAGGCGTCGCCATCGAACCGTTTGCCGGGCTGGCCTACGTCAACTACGACAGCGACACCGGCAAGGAAAAAGGGGGAGTGGGGCGCCTGAAGGCCGACGCCGATCAGGACATCACCTACTCGACCCTCGGCGTGCGCGTCGGCAAGTTGGTGACCCTGGCCAACGGCAGCCAGCTGACACCACGCGCGGCCATCGGCTGGCGGCACGCTTACGGCGACACCAAACCTGACGCCGACCTGACCTTCATCGACGGCGGCGCCTCGTTCAGCACCCAGGGCGTGCCGATTGCCAAGGACAGCGCACTGCTCGAAGCCGGCATCGACTTCCAGGTCACCCCGACCGGCAAGCTGGGCATCGGCTACTCGGGCCAGGTGTCGAGCGACAACAACGACAGCGCGTTCAACATCAGCTTCAGTCAAAGCTTCTGAATCATGGTCGAAGTACTTTAGCCGCCCGAAAGGGCGGTTTTTTTTGCACAATCACAAGCCTTTGTGGCAAGTGAATTAGTCAATGAGGTAGGAACGAGATGGATCTGTCGAAGCATTTGCTAGATCTGGAAGACCGCCTGCTGTCGTGCGCTGTCCGCGGGGACCCTGCTGAACTGGCAAGACTGATCGCGGATGACTTTGTCGAATTCGGCGCCAGCGGCGGCATCTGGAATAAATCCGCTGTGCTGGAAGCGCTGCCGCAGCAAGCGTTTGCACGACGTACCATCAGTCAGTTCACGCTCAAGCCGTTGTCGGAAGATTCGGCGCTGGTGACATATCACTGCCATACCGTTGCTGGCGGCCAGCGGGTGCCGGCGGACAGTCTGCGCAGTTCGGTGTGGCGGCGGCAGGGTGAGCAGTGGCAGATGGTTTTTCATCAGGGCACCTTTTGTGCCCGGCCGTGAAACCGTGGAGACCCGTCGATAGCTTTCGCGAGCAAGCTCGCTCCCACACGGATCTTCAGTGAACACAGGATTTGTGGATGACAGCGATCCACTGTGGGAGCGAGCCTGCTCGCGAAGGGGGCCGAACTTTCAGCGCAAAAATCTGCCGGCCCGCGCTCTGCTAGAATCCGCCCCATCAACTGCCAGAGACTCTCCCATGAGCGAGCCGATTCGCCTGACCCAATACAGCCACGGTGCCGGTTGTGGCTGCAAGATTTCCCCGCAGGTGCTGGAAGTGATTCTGGCCGGCAGCGGAGCGCAGAACCTTGACCCGAAACTGTGGGTCGGCAATGCCTCGCGTGATGACGCGGCGGTGTACGAGATCGATGCCGAGCGCGGCGTGGTGTCGACCACGGACTTCTTCATGCCGATTGTCGACGACCCGTTCGACTTCGGCCGTATCGCCGCGACCAATGCGATCAGCGACATCTATGCGATGGGCGGCGACCCACTGATGGCGATTGCGATCCTCGGCTGGCCGGTCAATGTGCTGGCGCCGGAGGTGGCGCGGGAAGTGATTCGCGGCGGGCGTGCGGTGTGCGACGCCGCCGGCATTCCGCTGGCCGGCGGGCATTCGATCGATGCGCCGGAGCCGATCTTCGGCTTGGCGGTGACCGGTCTGGTGGAAAAGCGCCACATGAAGCGCAACGACACCGCCACCGCCGGTTGCCTGCTGTATCTGACCAAGCCGCTGGGCATCGGCATCCTCACCACCGCCGAGAAAAAGGGCAAATTGCGCCCCGGCGACATTGGTGTGGCCCGTGACTGGATGTGCACCCTGAACAAGCCGGGCAGCCGCTTCGGCAAACTGGCCGGCGTCACCGCAATGACCGACGTTACCGGTTTCGGCCTGCTCGGGCACCTGGTGGAAATGGCCGATGGCAGCCACCTGACCGCTCGCATCGGCTACAACCATGTGCCGCGTCTGGACAGCGTCGAGTACTACCTCGAACAAGGCTGCGTGCCCGGTGGCACCCTGCGTAACTTCGACAGCTATTCGAGCAAGCTCGGCCGTCTGCAGGAGTTGCACAAGCGCGTGCTGTGCGACCCGCAGACCAGCGGTGGTCTGCTGATTGCGGTCACCCCTGAAGGTAACGACGAGTTCCTCGCCGTGGCCGCCGAACTAGGCCTGGACCTGGCGCCGATTGGCGAGCTGGTTGAGCGACAGACCCACGCAGTCGAGGTGATCTGATGTACCGCGACTGCACCGATTACCGCGACATTTTCCTCAACGACCGGCCGATGATGGATGCCCGCGCGCCGGTCGAGTTTGCCCACGGCGCATTTCCCGGCGTGGTCAACCTGCCGCTGATGAACGACCGCGAGCGCGAGCAAGTAGGCACGTGCTACAAGCAGCACGGACAACAAGCCGCCATCGCCCTGGGCGAACGGCTGGTGTCTGCCGAGGTCCGTGAGCAGCGCATTCAGGGCTGGGTCGAGTTTGCCCGGGCGCATCCTGACGGCTACCTGTATTGCTTTCGTGGCGGCTTGCGTTCGCAGATCGTCCAGCAATGGATCAAGGAGGAGGGCGGGATCGATTACCCGCGTGTCGGCGGCGGCTACAAGGCCATGCGCACGTTCCTGCTGGAGACGATCGATCAGGCCGTGGCCGAGTGCGATCTGGTGTTGCTGGGCGGGATGACCGGTACCGGCAAGACCGAACTGCTGGTGCAGTTGCGCAATGGTCTGGATCTGGAAGGCCACGCCAATCATCGGGGATCGAGTTTCGGCAAACGCGCCACCGGGCAACCGACCAATATCGATTTCGAAAACCGTCTGGCCGTTGATGTGTTGAAAAAACGCGCCGGCGGCGTCCAGCAGTTTGTGCTGGAAGACGAGAGCCGGGTAGTCGGCAGTTGTGCCTTGCCACTGCCGTTGTACCGAGGCATGCAAGTGGCGCCGATGGTCTGGCTGGAAGACAGCCTGGAACAGCGGGTCGAGCGGATTCTGCAGGACTATGTGATCAACCTGCACGCCGAGTTCGTCGCCGTGCACGGCGAGCAGGGCTTTGCGCTGTATGCCGAGCGGTTGATTGCTAGCTTGAACAATATCCAGCGCCGGCTGGGCGGCGAGCGCCATCAGCGGATGTTACTGCAGATGGAAGAGGCCTTGGCCGAGCAGGCGCGCAGCGGATCGGTCGAGCAGTTCCATGACTGGATCAGCGTGTTGTTGCGCGAGTATTACGACCCGATGTATGCGTTCCAGCGGGAGAAGAAGGGCGGGCGGATCGAGTTTGCCGGGGAGCACGGGGCGGTGCTGGAGTATTTGCGTGAGCGAGTGAACCAGCGGGTTTGAGGGTGGCTTTGCTGGCCCAATCGCTGGCAAGCCAGCTCCCACAGTGTTTTAGGGATGCTGTAAATGTAAGCATCACCCAAACCCTGTGGGAGCTGGCTTGCCAGCGATGAGGAACCGACAAACAGCCAATCCCTCAAGTCGGACAGGTCGCCTTGCCGTTATCCAGCCCCTGCTTGTAGCTGTGGCTCTGCAGGCTGGCCTTGCCGTTGTGCCAGGTCAGGGTCAGCACATACAGCGAATCGAAATCGCCTGAGGCCCAGTCATCGGTGATGGTCTGCTTTTCGCCGACCGCGTTGCCCGCGACCTTGTTGATCAGCTCCGGCAGATAACCGTGGGACCACGCGGTGTAGATCGTCGCGTTGTGGTACTTGTCTTCGGTCAGTTCCCGCGCCAGGTCACTGGTATCGTTGGCGGAGAACTCGATGTTCACCGGCAGGCCGAGCTTGATCGCGGCGGGGCTGATGGTCATCAGCGGGCGGATGTAGCTGTAGGAGTTGTCCAGTTCGCCTTCCTCGACATTGCGTGTCGGGTCGGCGGCGAACACGTAATCGGCCTTGCCGAATTTTTCCGGCAGCAGGGTCGACAGCTCGATCGCCCGGTTCAGGCCCTGGCAGTTGAGCTGGCCGAGACCGCCGGCGGGTTTTTCCGCGTGGCGCAGGAAGATAAGCGTCTGCGTACCGTCCACCGGTTGCGCGCGAATCTGGCTCGATTCGAGCGACAAGGTCAGCGCACTGACTGCCAGCAGGGAGGGCAGGGCCACATAGGCGCGATGTTTGAAGCGTTTGGCGAAACTCATGAGGTTCGTCATTGAATATAGGATTCTTCAGCAAATTCGGTTGGGGCTGACCAACCCTTACACCACGGGCTCCCGGCACCGGGTGTTGTCCATGTCGTGTGTCGCGCTTCCGTTACGAAGGGCATAGCTCAGAGTCCTCTGAGGCCGGTTTGGTTCATGCACATTAGCCGCAGGATGTTACGGTTCGTGTAGCTCCTACATTATGATCAGTGCTTTCCATGTGACTGGATGTTTCCCATGACCGATCTGTCCGCGTTCCCGATCACCCAGAAATGGCCGGCGCAGTACCCCGACTGGATTCAGCTCTATTCCCTGCCGACCCCCAACGGCGTCAAGGTCTCGATCATGCTCGAAGAGATCGGCCTGCCGTACGAGCCGCACCGTGTGGGCTTCGACACCCAGGATCAGATGTCACCGGAATTCCTCTCGCTGAACCCCAACAACAAGATCCCGGCGATCCTCGACCCTCACGGCCCCGAGGACCAACCACTGGCGCTGTTCGAGTCCGGCGCGATCCTGATCTACCTCGCCGACAAGAGCGGCCAGTTGCTGGCCCAGGAAGGCGCGCTGCGTTACGAGACGATTCAGTGGCTGATGTTCCAGATGGGCGGTATCGGCCCGATGTTCGGCCAGCTCGGTTTCTTCAACAAATTCGCCGGCAAGGACTACGAGGACAAGCGTCCGCGTGACCGCTATGTCGAGGAGAGCAGACGCCTGCTCAACGTGCTCGACAAACGTCTGCAAGGTCGCGACTGGATCATGGGCGAACGCTACACCATCGCCGACATCGCCACGTTCCCGTGGGTGCGCAACCTGATCGGCTTCTATGAGGCGGGCGATCTGGTGGGAATCAGCAATTTCCCGAATGTGACCCGGGTGCTGGAGCGTTTTCTGGCGCGGCCGGCGGTTGTTCAAGGCCTGACCATTCCCTCGTAATCAACACCAATCCCTGTAGGAGCTGCCGCAGGCTGCGATCTGTTGATCTGGTTTTCTAAAAACAAAGTCAAAAGATCGCAGCCTGCGGCAGCTCCTACAGTGGAACGTATGTGGTCTGACGGATTATTGCGCTGACGGTAATGCTGTCTTGATTGATCCAGGTTTGTACCTGCGCCCAGCGAAGGCATAAGCTTCGCCCCCTACGACTTTCGTCTCATCTTCCGATTTCAGGAAAGCCTCATGTCCAGCCAGTTCCCCGAAGCACGTCCCCGCCGTCTGCGCCGCAATGCGAGCCTGCGCAGCCTGTTCCAGGAAACCGAGTTCAGCCTGAATGATCTGGTGCTGCCGATTTTCGTCGAAGAAGAAATCGATGACTTTGTACCGATCAAGAGCATGCCCGGGGTGATGCGCATTCCCGAGCGCAAGCTGGCCAGTGAAATCGAGCGTTATGCCCGTGCCGGGATCAAGTCGGTGATGACCTTTGGCGTGTCCCATCATCTGGACGCCAATGGCAGCGACACCTGGCGTGAAGATGGCCTGGTCTCGCGCATGTCGCGGATTGCCAAGGACGCGGTGCCGGAAATGATCGTGATGTCCGACACCTGTTTCTGCGAATACACCGATCACGGCCACTGCGGCGTGATGCACAACCACGAAGTCGACAACGACCAGACCCTGATCAACCTCGGCAAGCAAGCCGTGGCGGCGGCGCGTGCCGGTGCTGACGTGATCGCTCCCTCGGCAGCGATGGACGGTCAGGTGCGGGCGATCCGCCAGGCGCTGGACGCCGCCGGTTTCACCCAGATTCCGATCATGGCCTACTCGACCAAATTCGCCTCGGCGCTGTACGGCCCGTTCCGTGAAGCCGGCGGCAGTGCGCTGAAGGGCGACCGCAAAAGCTATCAGATGAACCCGATGAACCGTCGCGAAGCCCTGCGCGAATCGCTGCTCGACGAACAGGAAGGTGCGGATGCGCTGATGGTCAAACCGGCCGGCGCGTACCTCGACATCATCCGCGACATCCGTGAAGCCTCGAACCTGCCGCTGTCGGCGTATCAGGTCAGCGGCGAATACGCGATGATCAAGTTCGGCGCGCAGGCCGGTGCAATCGACGAGGACCGCGTGGTGCGCGAGAGCCTGGGCGCGATCAAGCGCGCAGGTGCGGACCTGATCTTCACCTACTTTGCGATGGATCTGGCGCTGGCCGGGATCTGACGAATACCGCAGAACCCTTGTGGGAGCTGGCTTGCCAGCGATTGCGTCGGCACAGTCAAAATCAATGTTGGCTGATCCATCGCTATCGCTGGCAAGCCAGCTCCCACAGGTATTCAGGGTGTTCTTGGGTCAGGGGCAGTTGAAGTAGGGCCGGATGCCGTGATCGCGGAAATACCGCTCAATCACCTTCGGATCCGCACTGTTATCGGCAATCGCCACATAGGTATCCGGGCGCAACAGATAAAACCCGTTACGCCCCAACCCCGCCGTGTCAAACGCCGGGCGCCAGTCGAACACGTGCAGCGGCAAATGATGTTCGTGGCACCAGGCGATCATCTCGTCGCTGGTGTCGCCATACACGTGCACCTGCCAGCAAGGCTGGCGCAGCGGTTCGTAGTTATCCCCCTCACCATCATGCGCCCACGGCAAGCGGTCGCCGCCGTGGACGTGGCCGGCGCTGCCCTGGCTCAGCGGCATGCCACGGTAGTTGAGGGTGACCTGCGAGACGGTGCGAAAGAGGAACTCGCGGCTGGCCTCGAACGTGGCCATTTTCGGGATCAGAAACGGTGCCAGGCGCGTGCGCAGCAGATCGGCGATGCGCCCCTCGGCGGTGACGAAAGTGAACACCTTGTCGGTGGTCGACACCAGCCGCCGGGCGAAGGCGATGCGCTCGGTTTCGTAAGTGTCGAGCAGCTTCGCCGTGGCGCTGCCGTTGAGCACGGCGGCGAGTTTCCACGCCAGGTTGATTGCATCGCCAATCCCAGTGTTCATGCCCTGGCCGCCGGCGGGGCTGTGCACATGCGCGGCGTCGCCGAGGAGAAACGCCCGACCGCTGCGAAAGTGCTCGGCCACGCGGTGATGCACGCGGTAGGTGGAGAACCAGTTGACCTCGTCGATGTGCACGTTCAGGTGCTCGATGGCGCGGCGGCTGACGTCGGCGAATTGCAGGGTTTCGGCGCGATCGGCACGTTCATCGCGCACCGTGCCGATCAATCGCGCACGGCCTTCGCCGGCCAACGGGAAGACGGCGAGAAAATCCGCTTCGTCCAGATCCAGGTGCAAATCACCGTTAAGCGCCGGGCCGCTGGCCTGCACATCCGCGACGTAAAAAATCTGCTGATAGGTGCCGCCCGGGAAACCGGTGTCGAGGGTTTTGCGCACCACCGAACGCGCGCCATCGCAGCCCGCGAGAAAGCATGCCTGACAGATTTCCTGTTGCCCGTCGGGCAAGCGCAGATGCGCGGTGAGGCCGTCGCCGAGTTCTTCAAAACTTTCGAGTTCGGTGTTGCGCTCAACCACCACGTCATAGTCTTCGAGGCGTTCGAGCAGCAGCTGTTCGTGCTGGTCCTGGGGAAAGATTTCGATGAACGAGTAGGGCGTCAGGTCTTCGCCGATGCGCTGCAGCGGCAACTGCGCAACCGGTTTGCCCTTGACCCAGAAATGCGCCGCCGCGACCTTGTGCCCGTTGCGCACCACGGTGTCGGCCAGATCCAGCTGGCGATACAACTCCAGCGTGCGCGCCTGCACCGCCAGCGCCCGCGAGGTGGTGCCGGGCGCGGACGTCTTGTCGATGATGCGCACGCGCACGCCCAGTTTGCTCAGCCACAGAGCCAGCACCAGACCGGTCGGGCCGGCGCCGATGATCAGTACGTCGCTGCGGTGCATGAGCCTGTCCTCCGTTGGCTGTGCAGCAAGTATGGATCAGATGGAAAGGCTAGCCAGTGCCGGCCCCTTCGCGAGCAAGCTCGCTCCCACAGTCGAACGCATCCCAAATGTGGGAGCGAGCTTGCTCGCGAAGGGGGCTTATAACTCGCCGCAGAAATAAAAAAGGCCCCGCAACGGTAAAACTGCGGGGCCTTTTCATTTCACGGCGAGGTTTAGAAATCGATTGTCCCCGACAACTTCGCCACCCGTGGCTCACCCTGGGTCAGATAACCACCCTGCGCCGATTCCCAATACTTCTTGTTGGCCAGGTTCTCGACGCCCAGGCGCAACGTCACGTCTTTCTGCGAGACCTTGAACGCATAACGCGCACCCGCGTCGAAGCGGTTCCAGGTCGGCAGGCTGAGGTTGTTGGCCGCGTCGGCATATTGGCCACCGGTGCGCAGCATCCGCGCATTCAGCGCCACGCCTTGCAGGCCCGGTACATCCCAATCGGCGCCGGCGTTGAACTGGAAGCTCGGCACACCAATGGCGCGGTTGCCGTCGTTGGCGCCGTTCTGGGTGTTGCGCAGTTCGGTGTCCATCAGCGTCAGGCCGCTGATCAGGCGCAGGCCATTGATCGGCTCGCCGAACACGTTCATTTCCACGCCTTTGTTGATCTGCTCGCCTTCACGCACGTAGGTGCAGGTGGTAGCGCTGTTGATTTCGCAGTAACCGTCGCTCGGCTGTTCGATGCGATAGACGCCCAGGCTCGCGCCGTAAGTGCCCATGTCGACCTTGACCCCGGCCTCGGTCTGTTTGGAGCGCGCCGGTGCGTAGACTTCGTTGCCGTTGGTCACACGCAAGCCGCCGGCGCTGGTCGGCGAGGTCGGCCCCTGGGCCAGGCCTTCGATGTGGTTGGCGTAGAACGACACGTGCTCCCACGGCTTGAACACGATGCCGTAGACCGGCGTGGTGATCGATTCGTCGTAGCTCGACTTGCGGCTGCCGCTGCCGTAACTGGCGTAGTTGTAGCCTTGCACCACCAGTTGCTGGCGACGCAGGCCGGCGGTGATCAGCAGGCGATCATCGAAGAAACCGAGGGTGTCGGAGAGCGCGAGGCTGCGGTTGAAGGTCTTGCCGACGATGCCCGGGTCATTGAGATCGCCGCCGGAAAAATTGCCGACCGGCGACGGCGTTTCCACCGGGTGATAGATGTTGTTGGCGTACTGGGTCAGGTCGAAATCATAGGCACTGCGCTGTTCGGCCCACAGACCGCTGAGGCCGAAATTGAGCTTGTGGCTGACCGCGCCGGTGTTGAACTTGCCGTTGAGACCGGCCATCAGGCTGGTGTTGTCCTCATCGTGGGGGATGAACGAGCCGGTGGTGTAGGAGGCGCCGTTGTTGCCCACCAGCGTGGTCGAGTTGTAGCGCCCGACTTCGCGGGTGTGCTTGGCGCCACCGGCGACGTACGCGGTCCAGTTGTCGTTCAGGTCGTATTCGGCGCGGAGCATGCCGAAGGTGTCTTCGATGTCGGTGTAACCCCACTTCGGCGCGTAATTCGTGTCTGCCGACGGCGCGTCCGGAATGTGCGTGGCGGTGCCGAGGTTGACCGAGTTGCGGCCACCGTTGACGCGTTCTTTCTGGTAGGCGAAGTCGCCGGAAATACGCAGCGCGTCACCGCGATAATCGAGGCCAATGGCGAACAGTTTCGAACGCTGGTTTTCGTGATCGATGCCGGTGTCGCCCTCGCGCTGGGACAGGTTGATCCGCGCGCCAAAGCGGTTGTCTTCGCCGAAACGCTGACCGATATCGAGGTGCTGACCGATCCGGCCTTCGCTGTTGATGTCGGTGGTGTAGCGGCGCAGCGGCTCGTCGCCGGCACGCTTGGGCTGCAGGTTGACGCCACCGCCGATGCCGGAGCCGGTCGGGGTCACGCCGTTGATGAAGGCGTTCGGGCCTTTGAACACTTCCACGCGCTCCAGGGCATCGGTGGAAATGATCTGCCGGGGCAGCACGCCGTACAGACCGTTATAGGAAATGTCGTCACCGTTCAGCGGCAGGCCGCGGATCATGAACACCTGCGCCTGGTTGGAGAAGCCCGAAGCCTGACGTACCGAGGCATCATTGAGCAGGACATCGGCAACGTTTTCCGCCTGTTGGTCCTGAATCAGCTGCTCGGTGTACGACGCGGCGCTGAACGGCACGTCCATCATGTCCTGATTGCCGAGCACGCCGAGCTGACCACCACGGGCGACCTGACCGCCGGAGTAGACCGGGGGCAGGGCGTTGGGCGTCGGTGCCTGGGCGTTGACGTTGACATTGTCGAGCACCAGCGCCTTGCCGTTTTCATCGGCAGCGTGAGCGGTGACAGTCAGGGAGCACAGCAGGGCGAGAAGCGTCGGGCGGAACGGGACAGCGAGGCGAACTGAAGCGGGCATGTATTCGTACCTGGAGGCGCAGGGCCGGTAAGAAAATAGGGCGGCGCGGGGAACTCCTTGCGCAAATACGACTCCAGGTGCAAATGATAGGAGTTCGCAGTAACGTTTTGCAATCAGTTTGTCATCACCCCTGAAAACACATTCACCTGTAGGAGCTGCCGCAGGCTGCGATCTGTTGACTTGGTTTTAAAAGACAAATCAAAAGATCGCAGCCTGCGGCAGCTCCTACACGGATTGTGTATGGTGTTCGGGCTTACTGGATTGGATGAAGCAACATGCGATTACTCATTACCCTCGCTGCGCTGCTGGCGCTTGCCGGTTGCGCCGGCCAGCGCAGTCAGGAGCCGGCGCCGCGTGCGCCGGCTGAAGTGAAGGCTGAAATCGTCCGGCTGATGCCAGCCAAAGTGCCCGACCGTGAGGGCTGGGCCACCGACATCTATGCCGCGTTCGCCGCTCAGCACATCAGCCCGACCACGCAGAATCTCTGTTCAGTGCTAGCCGTGGCCGAGCAGGAATCCACCTTCCAGGCCGACCCCACGGTGCCGGGGCTGGGCAAGATCGCCCGCGACGAAATCGACCGTCGTGCCGCCAAAGTGCATATTCCCAGTCTGTTGGTCAGTGGCGCTCTGCAAGTGCGCTCCACCAACGGCAAGACCTACAGCGAACGCCTGAACGCGGCACGCAGTGAAAAAGAACTCAGCGCCATTTTTGACGACTTCATCGGCAGGGTGCCGATGGGCCGCACCTTGTTCGGCGGCTTCAACCCGGTACACACCGCCGGACCGATGCAGGTCAGCATCGAATTTGCCGAGCAGCACGCCAAGGACTATCCGTACCCGGTAGACGGCACGATCCGCCACGAAGTGTTCACCCGCCGTGGCGGCATGTACTTCGGCATCGCGCATTTACTTGGCTACCCGGTGAGTTACCGCGAGCCGCTGTACCGCTTCGCCGACTTCAATGCCGGCTGGTACGCCAGCCGCAATGCCGCGTTCCAGAACGCCGTCAGCCGAGCTTCGGGCATCCCGCTGGCGCTGGATGGCGACTTGATTCGCTATGACTCGATCATGCCTGGCACCACCGAACTGGCGGTGCGCACCCTCGGCAAGTCGCTGGGCATGCGCAACCCGACCATTCGCGATCAACTGGAGAAGGGTAAGACCCTGGAATTCGAAGAAACCAAACTCTACCAGCGCGTGTTCGAACTGGCCGAGAAGGCTGAAGGCAAGACCTTGCCACGCGCGGTGTTGCCGGGGATCGTTTTGCAGAGCCCGAAAATCACCCGCAAGCTGACCACGGCGTGGTTCGCCAAACGCGTGGATGAGCGCTACAAGCGCTGCCTGGCCAAGACCGGTTAACGCGGGTTCAAAGCACTTTGACGGCGCGGCCGATCGCCTGAATCGGCCCGGTCGGTTTACCGATCGGCGAGCCATTGGCGCCTTCCAGCGTCAGCTCGAACAGCTGATTCGGTTGCAGCGGCGGCAGCTTGTCCAGCGGCACCGACAGCGCCTGGCCCGGCTTGACCAGCCCCAGCGACACCGGCCCTTGCCAGCCGTCAGCCTTGGTCCAGAACTCCAGCGCCTTGTCCGCCGGCACTTCGACCACGCCCAGCGGGATCAGCTGAATTTCCCGGGCGTTGCTGGCTTGAATCACCCAGCCCGGCGCCTTGTCCTGCGGCGCGACCAGCACCACCAGATAACTGGGTTTCGGCGTGGTCTGGGTCAGCAGAATCGAGCCCAGGATCAGCGTCGCGGCCAGTCCGAACGCGCTCAGCCCACGCCACAGCGGCAGCAGATTCCACCATGAGGTGGGCGCCGGAGCCGGTGTTTTTCGTGAGAGTTGCTCGACACTGCGCTCGATACGCGGCCACAAGTGCGGCGATGGCTGCTGTGTCCCGGCGAGATCGGTCAGGTCGAGCAAGCGCCGCTCCCAGGCGTCCACCGCCGCTTGCAGTTCGGGCTCGTGGGGCAGGCGCCGTTGCACCGCTTCGCGCTCTGGCGCCGACAGGGTGCCGAGCACGTATTCACTGGCCAGTTCATCGCGTTCCTGCGCCGATTCAGTGGTCATCCCATGCACTCCCGCAAAGCGTTGAGGCTGCGTTTGATCCAGGCTTTGACCGTGCCCAGCGGCGTGCCCAACCGTTGGGAAATCTGCGCGTGGCTGTAGCCGTCGACATAAGCGTGGAGGATGCAGCTTCGGCGTTGTGGGTCGAGTTGTTCCAGACAACGATGGATCCGCGCCGAATGCCCCTGCACATCGAAGGCGTCCTCGTCAGGCTCGGCATCGTGTTCTTCGTTGAACGGCGTCTCCCGGCTTTGATCACGCAGCTGGTTCAACGCCAGATGCCGGGTCACGCTGAACATCCGGCGCGCGCTGAACCGCGCGCCGGATCAAATTGCGCCGCACCGTTCCAGATCTTGATAAACGCCTCATGCACGATGTCTTCGGCCAGCGCCGTGTCACGTACCAGTCGCTTGGCCACGCCGAGCAGGCGCGGGCCTTCCTGCACGTACAAATCGCGCAGGGCCGAGTGCTCGCCGCGGGCGCAGGCCGCGAGACGGGCTTCGTAATCAAACACCGGTTCAGGCAAGGACATTGGGTGCAATCTAGCTCACATTCCGCAAACATCCAGAGAGTGGATTAGCTGTGTGGGAGATTCTATGTTGCT
>NZ_JTKF01000059.1:0-32490 GCF_000828175.1 Pseudomonas sp. W15Feb9B
ATGTGGGTGAGTCATACCCAAAGCCTTTTGGGTTACCTTTTCGGCGTCTGGAAAAGGTGACTCGCTGTAAGAGCGAAACCGCCAGCGGCAGCACCCGAAGCAATGGATATACACACAAAACCAACAAATCCCAGACAAACAAAAACGCCCGGTATAAACCGGGCGTCTTGTATTGACTTGGTTAGCGAGCGCGGTAAGTAATGCGCCCTTTGCTCAAGTCATAGGGCGTCAGCTCGACGCGCACTTTGTCACCGGTAAGAATACGAATGTAGTTCTTGCGCATCTTGCCGGAGATATGCGCGGTTACGACGTGCCCATTTTCCAACTCCACACGAAACATGGTGTTGGGCAGGGTGTCGACGACAGTGCCTTCCATTTCGAAGCTGTCTTCTTTCGACATGCAGTAAAGCCCTCGGTGTCCAATGAATGGCCCGGTGCAACTGCGCCAGGCAAAAGCGGCGTGCATTGTGCCCGAAAAAGGGGGGGCAAGCCAAGGGGTTTAGGGTTCGCGATTAGTTCAGGATTACCCAGCGCTGATTGATCAGCAATTCGATGGGGCGATATTGGGTCTTGTAGTTCATCTTTTTGCAGTTCTTGATCCAGTATCCGAGATACACCGCTTCCAGCCCCAGACGCTGGCTTTCGGCGATTTGCCACAGGATCGCGAAGCGTCCCAGGCTGCGGCGCTCCTCGTCAGGTTCGTAAAAGGTATAGACCGCCGACAAGCCGTTGGGCAGCAGATCGGTCACCGCGACGGCGAGTAGCCGTCCGTCGAGACGAAATTCATAGAAGCGCGAGAAGGGCAGGTCGCGCACCAGAAAGGTCGAGAACTGGTCGCGGCTTGGCGGGTACATGTCGCCGTCGGCGTGTCGCTGTTCGATATACCGCTGGTACAGGTCGAAATATTCTTCGCTGAAATGCGGTTTCACCGGGCGCACCTGCAGATCGGCATTGCGTTTGAAAATGCGTTTCTGCTGGCGGTTGGGGTTGAACTGCGCCACCGGGATGCGTGCAGGCACGCACGCATTGCAATTCTGGCAATGGGGCCGATACAGATGGTCGCCGCTGCGGCGAAAGCCCATTTCCGACAGGTCTGCGTAGACGTGCACATCCATGGGCTGACTCGGGTCGAGAAACAGCGTCGTCGCCTGCTCCTCGGGCAGATAACTGCAGGAATGAGGCTGAGTGGCATAGAACTTCAAGCGCGCCAACTCGGTCATGATCAACCCTCGGGATAAGCTGGTGAATTAAGTGTAAGCCACGCGCGCAAAAGTCGCTCAGCAAACCCAGGTGGCGCGACTGGATTGATCCAGGTGGCGGGCCAGGTAGTTGGCGAATTCGTGGCGGGGGATCGCCCGGGCGCCGAGGCTGTGCAGATGATCGGTCGGCATCTGGCAATCAATCAGAACGAATCCCGCGTCTTTCAGATGCTGCACCAGCGTGGCAAAGCCATATTTGGAGGCGTTGTCGGCGCGGCTGAACATCGATTCACCAAAAAACAGCTGACCCATCGCCAGGCCATACAGGCCGCCGACCAGTTGGCCCTGATCCCAGACCTCGACCGAGTGGGCGAAGCCGCGGCGGTGCAGTTCGAGGTAGGCGTCCTGCATCGCTTCGGTAATCCAGGTGCCATCGGCGTAGTCCCGAGGCGCGGCGCAGGCGCGAATCACGGCCGCGAAATCCCGATCGAAGGTCACCTGGTAGCGTTGCTTGCGCAGCAGCTTGCCGAGGCTGCGCGAGACATGCAGTTCGTCGGGAAACAGAACGGTGCGCGGATCCGGCGACCACCAGAGGATTGGCTGGCCCTCGGAAAACCATGGAAAACAGCCGTGCCGGTAGGCCTGCACCAGGCGATCGGCGGACAGGTCGCCACCGGCAGCCAGCAATCCATTGGGATCGCGCATGGCCTTTTCCAGGGGCGGGAAAGTCAGGGAATTGCGTTGTAACCAAGTCAGCATGGCGTCCAGGCTTGCAGAAGGGGAGGGCGGTGCGGGCGCGAGGCCCGCGATAAAGTGTGCCGTTAAATGACAGGAATGTCGTCCAGATACTTCTCCGCGTCCAGTGCCGCCATGCAACCGGCACCGGCCGAGGTCACCGCTTGGCGGTAGACATGGTCGGCCACATCGCCAGCGGCGAAGACGCCGGGGATCTCGGTGGAGGTGGCGTCGCCGTCGCTGCCGCCCTTGACCAGCAGATAGCCGTCGCGCATTGGCAACTGGCCCTGAAACAGGTCGGTGTTGGGTTTGTGGCCGATGGCGATGAACACGCCGGCCAGGGCCAGTTCGCGGGTCTGCCCGGTGTGGCTGTCACGCAGGCGCGCGCCGGTCACACCGCAGGCATCGCCCAGCACTTCGTCCAGATTCTGGTTCCAGTGCAGGTGAACGTTGCCGTTGGCGGCTTTTTCGAACAGTTTGTCCTGGAGAATTTTCTCCGAGCGCAACTTGTCGCGGCGATGGATCAAGTGCACCTCTCTGGCAATGTTCGACAGGTACAGGGCTTCCTCGACGGCAGTGTTGCCGCCGCCCACCACGGCGACCACCTGATTGCGATAGAAAAAGCCATCGCAGGTCGCGCAGGCCGAGACGCCTTTGCCGGCGAAGGCTTCTTCCGAGGGCAGTCCCAGATACTGCGCCGAAGCGCCGGTGGCGATGATCAGGGCGTCGCAGGTATAAGTGCCGCTGTCGCCGATGAGCTCAAAAGGGCGCTGCTGCAACTTGGCAGTGTGGATGTGGTCGTAAACGATCTCGGTGGCAAAGCGTTCGGCGTGTCTCTGCATGCGCTCCATCAGTACCGGGCCGGTGAGGCCTTCGACGTCGCCGGGCCAATTGTCGACTTCGACGGTGGTGGTGAGCTGGCCACCGGCCTGCAACCCGGTAATGACCACCGGTTTGAGGTTGGCGCGGGCAGCGTATACGGCGGCGCTGTAGCCGGCAGGACCGGAGCCAAGAATGATCAGGCGTGAATGCTTCGCTGCGTTCATCAAATACACCTCATAAGCCTTTGTCACAAAAGACAATGCATGCTCAAATTGAACCGCAGGATTTGTGCGGTTGGCTATGCTCAGCTAAGGGGTTTGAAGCATGGCATCAGCCGCGCAAACCCGTACAATGCAGGGCTGTTACAGAATATTTGTAGAGCGCTGTGTTTATAGCTGTGTTTATAAAAGCTGCGGCACAGTGTTAAAAGTAGTCTCAGATGCGCCGGTTCACTTTTTTACCTGCCTGGATTGGGCAGTTTTTTATCGTCATTCAATAGATGGACGCGCCTTGGGCGCAGGAAAAGAAGCGTTTTGAAGAAATCCACCGCAGCACCAAAAACAGTCGTTCCGCTCTGGCGCCAGCAATTGCACTACCGGCTCAAGGAAGGTGCATTGATCGCCATCGGTGCCTTGTGCCTGTTCCTGATGATGGCCTTGCTGACCTACGGCAAGGACGATCCGGGCTGGAGCCACAACAGCAAGATCGACGACGTGCAGAATTTCGGCGGCCCCGCCGGTTCCTACAGCGCTGACATCCTGTTCATGGTGCTGGGTTATTTCGCGTACATTTTCCCGTTGCTGCTGGCGATCAAGGCGTATCAAATTTTCCGTCAACGCCACGAACCCTGGCAGTGGAGTGGCTGGCTGTTCTCCTGGCGCCTGATCGGTCTGGTGTTTCTGGTGCTGTCCGGCGCGGCGCTGGCGCATATCCATTTCCATGCCGCCACCGGTCTGCCGGCCGGTGCGGGCGGGGCGCTGGGCGAAAGTCTCGGTGACCTGGCGCGCAACGCCCTGAATATCCAGGGCAGTACGCTGCTGTTCATCGCGCTGTTCCTGTTCGGCTTGACGGTGTTCACCGACCTGTCGTGGTTCAAGGTGATGGACGTCACCGGCAAGATCACCCTCGACCTGTTCGAACTGTTTCAGGGCGCGATCAACCGCTGGTGGTCGGCCCGTACCGAGCGCAAGCAATTGGTCGCGCAGTTGCGTGAGGTCGATGACCGCGTCCACGACGTCGTGGCGCCGACCGTTACCGACAAGCGTGAACAGGCCAAGGTCAAGGAGCGCCTGATCGAGCGCGAGCAGGCCTTGAGCAAGCACATGTCGGACCGCGAGAAGCAGGTGCCGCCGGTCATCGCCCCGGCCCCGGTCAAAGCACCGGAGCCAAGCAAGCGCGTGCAGAAAGAGAAACAGGTGCCGTTGTTCGTCGACAGCGCCGTGGAAGGTACTTTGCCACCGATCTCGATTCTCGATCCGGCGGAAAAGAAACAACTCAATTATTCGCCGGAATCCCTGGCTGCCGTCGGCCACTTGCTGGAGATCAAGCTCAAGGAGTTCGGTGTCGAAGTCACCGTGGATTCGATCCATCCGGGCCCGGTGATTACCCGTTACGAAATCCAGCCTGCCGCTGGCGTCAAGGTCAGCCGTATCGCCAACCTGGCCAAAGACCTCGCACGTTCGCTGGCGGTGACCAGCGTGCGCGTGGTCGAGGTGATTCCGGGCAAGACCACGGTCGGTATCGAAATTCCCAACGAAGACCGGCAGATCGTGCGTTTCTCCGAAGTGCTGTCGACCCCCGAGTACGACAACTTCAAGTCGCCGGTCACCTTGGCCCTGGGCCACGACATTGGCGGCAAACCGGTCATCACCGACCTGGCGAAAATGCCGCACCTGCTGGTGGCCGGTACCACCGGTTCCGGTAAGTCGGTGGGCGTGAACGCGATGATCCTGTCGATCCTGTTCAAGTCCGGCCCGGATGACGCCAAACTGATCATGATCGACCCGAAAATGCTCGAGCTGTCGATCTACGAAGGCATTCCGCACCTGCTGTGCCCGGTAGTGACCGACATGAAGGACGCCGCCAACGCCCTGCGCTGGAGCGTTGCCGAGATGGAGCGCCGTTACAAGCTGATGGCGAAGATGGGCGTGCGAAACCTGTCCGGCTTCAATGCCAAGGTCAAGGAAGCCCAGGACGCCGGTGAGCCGCTGAGCGATCCGCTGTACAAGCGCGAAAGCATTCACGACGAAGCGCCATTGCTGCAGAAGCTGCCGACCATCGTTGTGGTGGTCGACGAATTCGCCGACATGATGATGATCGTCGGCAAGAAGGTCGAAGAACTGATCGCCCGTATCGCGCAGAAGGCACGTGCCGCCGGTATCCACTTGATCCTCGCGACCCAGCGTCCTTCTGTGGACGTGATCACCGGTCTGATCAAAGCCAACATTCCGACCCGTATGGCGTTCCAGGTGTCGAGCAAGATCGACTCGCGGACCATCATCGATCAGGGCGGCGCCGAGCAACTGCTCGGTCACGGTGACATGCTCTACATGCCGCCGGGCACCAGCCTGCCGATCCGGGTACACGGCGCGTTCGTTTCCGACGATGAAGTACACCGCGTGGTGGAAGCGTGGAAACTGCGTGGCGCACCGGAATACAACGATGACATCCTCAACGGTGTCGAAGAGGCGGGCAGCGGCTTTGAAGGCAGCAGCGGTGGTGGCGACGGTGATGATGCCGAGACCGACGCGCTGTACGACGAAGCCGTGCAGTTCGTGCTGGAAAGCCGCCGGGCGTCGATTTCTGCGGTACAGCGCAAGCTGAAGATCGGTTACAACCGCGCTGCGCGCATGATCGAAGCCATGGAAATGGCCGGGGTCGTGACCTCAATGAACACCAACGGTTCGCGTGAAGTTCTGGCCCCCGGCCCGGTTCGCGACTGATTGCCAAGCAAGAGGCGGGACAATGATGTGCCGCCGCTCTCCCAACGAGTATTCAAGAGGACTCCCATGCGTCTTATCCGCATGCTGTTGCCAGTACTGGCGCTGACCACGCTCACGGCCCACGCCGATGACAAGGACGTGGCGCGTCTGACTCAATTGCTGGAAACATCGAAAACCCTGACCGCGAACTTCTCGCAGCTGACCCTCGATGGTAGCGGCACCCAGTTGCAGGAAACTCGCGGTGATATGGTCCTGCAGCGTCCGGGCCTGTTCTACTGGCACACCGAAGCGCCAAACGAGCAGACCATGGTTTCCGACGGCAAGAAGGTCACCCTGTGGGACCCGGACCTGGAACAGGCGACCATCAAGAAGCTCGACGAGCGCCTGACCCAGACCCCGGCGCTGCTGCTCTCCGGTGACGTGTCGAAGATCAGCCAGAGCTTTGAGATCAGTGCCAAAGAGGCGGGTGGCGTGATCGACTTCACCCTCAAGCCGAAGACCAAGGACACCCTGTTCGACAGTCTGCGTCTGTCGTTCCGCAACGGCCTGGTCAATGACATGCAACTGATCGACAGCGTTGGTCAGCGCACCAACATCCTGTTCACCGGGGTCAAGGCCAACGAAGCGGTGCCGGCGTCGAAGTTCAAGTTCGACATCCCGAAGGGTGCTGACGTTATCCAGGAATAAACCCCGGACCCCGGGTCGGGTTCTTGTGGCTTGGAGCCTTTGTGGCGAGGGAGCTTGCTCCCGCTGGGGCGCGAAGCTGCCCCGCTCTTGAATCAAAAGCGGGGACTGCTACGCAGTCCAGCGGGAGCAAGCTCCCTCGCCACAGGTGTTCCAACACGCTTAAGACAATCAGAGGTTTCAACGCTACGTGATGGATCTGTTTCGCAGTGCACCGATTGCCCAGCCGCTGGCCGCGCGTTTGCGCGCGACCAATCTGGATGAGTACGTCGGTCAGGAGCACGTGCTCGCTCGCGGCAAGCCTCTGCGTGAGGCGCTGGAGCAGGGTGCCCTGCATTCGATGATCTTCTGGGGACCGCCGGGTGTGGGCAAGACCACCCTGGCGCGCTTGCTCGCGGAAGTCTCGGACGCGCATTTCGAAACGGTCTCGGCAGTGCTCGCCGGGGTCAAGGAAATCCGTCAGGCGGTGGAAATCGCCAAGCAGCAGGCCGGCCAATACGGCAAGCGCACGATTCTGTTCGTCGATGAAGTGCACCGCTTCAACAAATCGCAGCAGGATGCCTTCCTGCCCTACGTTGAAGACGGCACGCTGATTTTTATCGGCGCTACCACTGAAAACCCTTCGTTTGAATTGAACAACGCGCTGTTGTCGCGGGCTCGCGTCTATGTGCTGAAAAGCCTCGACGAGACGGCACTGCGCAAACTGGTGCACCGCGCGCTCACTGAAGAGCGTGGCCTGGGCAAGCGCAACCTGACCCTCAGCGATGAAGGCTTCCAGATGCTGTTGTCGGCGGCCGATGGCGATGGCCGGCGCCTGCTCAATCTGCTGGAGAACGCCTCGGACCTGGCCGAAGACAACAGCGAAATGGGCACCGAGCTGCTGCAAAGCCTGCTCGGCGACACCCGACGGCGCTTCGACAAGGGCGGCGAAGCGTTTTACGACCAGATTTCCGCGCTGCACAAATCGGTACGCGGTTCCAACCCTGATGGCGCGCTGTACTGGTTCGCGCGGATGATCGATGGCGGTTGCGATCCGTTGTACCTGGCGCGACGCGTGGTGCGCATGGCCAGCGAAGACATCGGTAACGCCGACCCGCGCGCTTTAAGTCTGTGCCTGGCAGCGTGGGAGGTGCAGGAGCGCCTCGGCAGTCCGGAAGGCGAACTGGCGGTGGCCCAGGCCATCACCTATCTGGCCTGTGCACCGAAAAGCAACGCGGTGTACATGGGCTTCAAGACCGCGCTGCGCGCGGCTGCCGAGTACGGTTCGCTGGAAGTGCCGCTGCACTTGCGCAATGCGCCGACCAAACTGATGAAGCAATTGGGCTATGGCGACGAATACCGCTACGCCCACGACGAACCGGACGCCTATGCTGCCGGCGAAGATTATTTCCCGGAAGAGCTCGAGCCCATTCCGTTCTATCAACCGGTGCCCCGTGGCCTGGAATTGAAGATCGGCGAGAAGCTCAACCATCTCGCGCAACTCGACCGTTTAAGCCCAAGACAGCGGAGAAAATAGTGCTTCCATTGATTGTTGCGGTCTCCGTCGGCGGAATCGCCGGCACGCTGTTGCGCTTCGCCACCGCTAATTGGGTCAACGCCAATTGGCCGCGGCACTTCTATACCGCGACGCTGGCCGTTAATATCGTGGGCTGTCTGCTGATTGGCGTGTTGTACGGCCTGTTTTTGATACGCCCGGAGGTGCCGATCGAGGTGCGTGCCGGGTTAATGGTCGGCTTCCTCGGGGGGCTGACGACTTTTTCATCCTTTTCACTGGATACGGTGCGCCTGCTGGAAAGCGGGCAAGTGCCGCTGGCCCTGGGCTATGCGGCGATCAGCGTATTCGGCGGGCTGCTCGCGACGTGGGCCGGCCTGTCCCTGACCAAACTTTGATAACGAGAAACCGACATGCTCGATTCCAAACTGTTACGTAGCAACCTTCAGGACGTAGCGGACCGCCTGGCTTCCCGTGGCTTTGCCCTGGATACCGCGCGCATCGAAGCGCTGGAAGAACAGCGCAAGACCGTCCAGACCCGCACCGAAGCACTGCAGGCTGAGCGTAACGCGCGTTCCAAATCCATCGGTCAGGCCAAGCAGCGCGGCGAAGACATCGCGCCGCTGATGGCGGACGTCGAGCGCATGGCGGGCGAGCTGAGTGCCGGTAAAGTCGAGCTGGACGCGATCCAGACCGAACTGGACTCGATCCTGCTGGGTATCCCCAACCTGCCGCACGAATCGGTACCGGTCGGTAAAGATGAAGACGACAACGTCGAAGTGCGTCGCTGGGGCACGCCGACCCAGTTCGATTTCGAGGTCAAGGACCACGTCGCGCTGGGCGAGAAGTTCGGCTGGCTGGACTTTGAAACCGCCGCCAAGCTCTCTGGCGCCCGTTTCGCCTTGCTGCGTGGCCCGATTGCTCGCCTGCATCGCGCCCTGGCACAGTTCATGATCAACCTGCACGTCAACGAGCATGGCTACGAAGAGGCCTACACGCCTTATCTGGTTCAGGCCCCGGCGCTGCAAGGCACCGGTCAACTGCCGAAGTTCGAAGAAGACCTGTTCAAGATCGCTCGCGAAGGCGAAGCCGATCTGTACCTGATCCCGACTGCTGAAGTGTCGCTGACCAACATCGTGGCCGGTGAAATCGTCGATTCGAAACTGCTGCCGATCAAGTTCGTCGCGCACACCCCGTGCTTCCGCAGCGAAGCCGGCGCATCGGGTCGTGACACTCGCGGGATGATCCGTCAGCACCAGTTCGACAAAGTCGAGATGGTCCAGATCGTCGAGCCGTCGACCTCGATGGAAGCGCTGGAAGGCCTGACCGCCAACGCCGAAAAAGTCCTGCAACTGCTGGGTCTGCCTTATCGCACCCTGGCGCTGTGCACCGGCGACATGGGCTTCAGCGCCGTGAAGACCTACGACCTGGAAGTGTGGATTCCAAGCCAGGACAAGTACCGCGAAATTTCGTCGTGCTCCAACTGCGGCGACTTCCAGGCCCGCCGTATGCAAGCGCGTTTCCGTAACCCGGAAACCGGCAAGCCTGAACTGGTACACACCCTGAACGGTTCCGGCCTGGCGGTCGGTCGTACTCTGGTTGCCGTGCTGGAAAACTACCAGCAGGCCGACGGTTCGATCCGCGTGCCGGATGTACTGAAACCGTACATGGGTGGCCTTGAGGTCATCGGCTAAATGAAATATCTGCCGCTGTTTCACAACCTGCGCGGCAGTCGTGTGTTGGTGGTCGGTGGGGGGGAAATTGCCTTGCGCAAATCCCGCCTGCTGGCCGATGCCGGTGCGCTGCTGCGGGTGGTCGCACCTGAAATCGAAGCGCAACTGCGCGAACTGGTCACTGCCAGCGGTGGTGAATGCCTGTTGCGTGGTTATGTGGAAGCGGATCTGGACGGTTGCGGGCTGATCATCGCCGCCACCGACGATGAAACGCTGAATGCGCAGGTCTCCAGCGATGCCCATCGGCGTTGCGTGCCGGTCAACGTGGTCGACGCGCCGCAGCTATGCAGCGTGATCTTCCCGGCGATCGTCGATCGCTCGCCGCTGATCATCGCGGTGTCCAGCGGCGGCGATGCGCCAGTGCTGGCGCGGCTGATTCGCGCCAAGATCGAAACCTGGATTCCTTCGACTTACGGCCAGTTGGCCGGCCTTGCCGCACGTTTTCGAAATCAGGTGAAAAACCTGTTTCCCGATGTGCAGCAGCGTCGCGGGTTCTGGGAAGACGTGTTCCAGGGCCCGATTGCCGACCGGCAACTGGCCGGGCAGGGCGCCGAGGCCGAGCGTCTGTTGCAGGCCAAGATTGATGGCGAGGCGGACATCACCACCGGTGAGGTGTATCTGGTGGGCGCCGGTCCGGGTGATCCGGATCTGCTGACCTTCCGCGCCTTGCGTTTGATGCAGCAAGCTGACGTGGTGCTGTACGACCGCTTGGTCGCGCCGGCGATTCTTGAGCTGTGCCGTCGCGATGCCGAGCGTGTCTACGTCGGCAAGCGGCGCTCCGACCATGCGGTACCGCAGGACCAGATCAACCAGCAACTGGTGGACCTGGCCAAGGCCGGTAAGCGGGTGGTGCGCTTGAAGGGCGGTGACCCGTTCATCTTCGGTCGCGGCGGTGAAGAGATCGAAGAGCTGGCGGCCCACGGGATTCCGTTCCAGGTGGTGCCGGGGATCACGGCGGCCAGCGGTTGCGCGGCGTATGCAGGGATTCCGCTGACCCACCGCGATTACGCGCAATCGGTGCGTTTCGTCACCGGTCACCTGAAGGACGGTTCCACCGATCTGCCGTGGGCCGACCTCGTCGCCCCGGCGCAGACGCTGGTGTTCTACATGGGCCTGGTGGGCTTGCCGGTGATCTGCGAGCAATTGATCAAGCACGGTCGCAGCGCGGATACCCCGGCGGCGTTGATCCAGCAGGGCACGACGGTCAATCAGCGGGTCTTTACCGGCACGCTGGCGGATCTGCCGCGTCTGGTGGCGGAGCATGAAGTGCATGCGCCGACACTGGTGATCGTCGGTGAAGTGGTGCAGCTGCGCGAGAAGCTGGCGTGGTTCGAAGGGGCTCAGGCGCAGGTCTAAAAATCGAGTGACCCCATCGCTGGCAAGCCAGCTCCCACAGGTTTTGTGTTGAAACTGCAATCTTCAGCATCACCAAAATCCCTGTGGGAGCTGGCTTGCCAGCGATGGGGCCCTCAAAAACAATAAAAATCTCAGCCCTTGCGCCAGACTCCTTTGCCAGCCAAACGCGCCCGATCATGCGCCCCGCTGAAATCCTGCGCCGGCCCCTTCGGCACAATCCCCGTCGGATTGATGGTCTTGTGGCTGCCGTAGTAGTGATTCTTGATGTGCTGAAAATCCACGGTCTCGCCAATCCCCGGCCACTGATACAGTTCACGCAGCCAGTTCGACAGGTTCGGGTAATCGGCAATCCGCCGCAGATTGCACTTGAAGTGCCCGTGATACACCGCATCGAAGCGAATCATCGTGGTGAACAGACGCACGTCGGCTTCGGTCAGGTATTCACCGGTCAGGTAACGATTGGCGCCCAGTATTCGCTCCAGATGATCCAGCTCGGCAAACACCTCGTCGAACGCCTCTTCATAAGCCTGTTGCGAGGTGGCGAAGCCGGCGCGATACACGCCGTTGTTCACCGCCGGATAAATCCGCTCGTTCAGTGCATCGATCTCGCCACGTAGCGGTGCCGGGTAGAAGTCCATTTCGTTACCGGTCAGGCCATCGAAGGCGCTGTTGAACATGCGGATGATTTCCGCCGACTCATTGCTGACAATGCGCTTGAGTTTCTTGTCCCACAGTACCGGCACCGTGACGCGCCCGGTGTAGTCCGGGGTGTCGGCGGTGTAGCGCTGGTGCATGAAAGCGAAATTATCAAGTTTGTCGCCGGTCGAGCCCAAGGCCTTGTCGAAGGTCCAGCCGTTTTCCAGCATCAGCCAGCTGACCACGGACACGTCGATCAGGCTTTCCAGACCTTTGAGCTTGCGCAGGATCAACGTGCGGTGCGCCCACGGGCAGGCGAGCGATACATAGAGGTGATAGCGCCCGGCTTCGGCGGCGAAACCGCCTTCACCGCTCGGCCCGGGCTGGCCGTCAGCGGTGACCCAGTGGCGACGTTGCGCCTGTTCGCGCTGGAACGCGCCGTCCTTGCTGCTTTCATACCACTTGTCCTGCCAGTGGCCATCGACGAGTAAACCCATGATCAAGACTCCTGAATCCAATAAGCGTTGGAGCCGAGTCTATTCCGATGAGTTCGAACAAAAAGCGCAAAGATCGGGCGTCTATGATCGGTTAAATCGATTTGTTGCGCGCGGCCCAGTATTGCTCGGCGGTTTCAAAGGCTTGCTCGCGGCTTTGACCGAGGCCACGCAGGGCCAGGGCCATGGTCGAGATCAGGGCCATTTGCGGATAGCTGTCGACCACGTCGCCACGCCATACCGCTTTGAGATGTTCAACGTCCAGCGAGGCCGGTTTGACGTGGCGCTGGCTCGACAGTTGCGGCCATTCTTCATCCCAGCTCTCGCCGCCCTTGGTGCCGTATAGATGGCTGTCGGCATCCGGGTTGATCTCGATCTCGCCGCCGTCGCCCTTGACCACGATCGCCGTGTCGCCGAGCAGACCGCTGGCCTCGCGATGCACCGCTTGATAGCCCGGATGAAAAATACTTTGCAGGCCACAACGGGCGCGCAGCGGGTTGAGAATCCGTGCCAGTGAATGGATCGGCGAGCGCAGGCCCATGGTGTTGCGCAGGTCGATCATCTTCTGCAACTGCGGCGCCCAGTCCATTAGCGGCATGAATGCCAGGCCGCCGTTGTCCAGCGCGTTGCCGACCTGCTGCCACGTGCGGCACAGCGGGATGTTCAGCTCGCCAAGCAGTTGTTCGGTGTACAGACGCCCGGCGGTATGCGCGCCGCCGCCGTGCATGAAAATCCGCACGCCGTTTTGCGCCAGGCACTTGGCCGCCAGCAGGTACCACGGCAGATGGCGTTTCTTGCCGGCATAGGTCGGCCAGTCCAGATCGACATTCAGCGTTGGCGCTGACAGGCGCTCGCGCAAGGCTTCGGTGAAACCGGCCATTTCCTCCGCGCTTTCTTCCTTGTGCCGTAGCAGCATCAGAAAGGCCCCGAGCTGGGTGTCTTCGACTTTGTCGTCGAGCACCATGCCCATGGCTTCCCGGGCTTCTTCACGGGTCAGGTCGCGTGCGCCGCGTTTGCCCTTGCCGAGGATCCGTACGAACTGCGCGAACGGGTGCTCGGCGGGCGTTTCGAGGGTCAGCGCTGGAAAGTCGGTCATAGGCAATTCGTCGGTTTGGGCAGGCCCGCCAGTTTCGCGGCGAGTTTGGCAGGGGTGCCTTTGAACAGTCGATTCAGGTGCAGGCTGTTGCCTTTGTCCGGGCCGAGTTTGAGTGCGGTGTATTTGATCAATGGACGGGTGGCCGGCGACAGCTGAAATTCCGCGTAGAAGCTGCGCAGCAGTTCGAGGACTTCCCAGTGTTCGGCAGTCAGTTCGATGTCCTCGGCAGCGGCAAGGGCGCTGGCGACGTCATGGGACCAGTCGTCGAGGTCGACCAGAAAACCGTCCTTGTCCAGTTCGATGGCGCGGGCGCCGACAGTCATCGAGTTCATAGCCAGCTGTTGACCTTGTCGTGGCGGATCGACAGTTCGACGAATGCCGGGTAATCGATGGCCTCTGCCCAGTCGGGAGCAACGATGGCGCGGGCCTGCAGGTCTTCAGCGAGGGCGAACAGCTTGACCCGGCGCTCGTTCAGCGTGGTGAATGGCGCGGTGCCGGGTTGCAGGGCATACACCGCGTCACCGGATAACAGCAGGGCGTCGGCAGCGCCGATCACGCGCAGGCAACTGTTCAGGCGCTCGTCGCCGAACGGGGAATGAGACAACACATGCAAAGTCGACATCAGAGGGTGATCACCTGGTCGTAACGGTCAATAAGGGCGCTGATTTCGCTGGCGCCGAGCGGCTGCGCTTCGTCCAGCGACAGCGTGCTCAGGCCACGGGCGCTGGCGCTGTCGGTGCAGTAGAACAGTTCTTCAACGCCGAACATCGGCAGCGCCTGCAGGTTGGCGCTCAGGTCTTTCTGTTGCAGGGCCTTGGCGTTCTGTCCGGCGGCCAATTGCAGTACGCCGTCATCGAGAAACAGCAGGCCGATCGGCAGATCGAACGCGCCGCCGGCCAGCACGATGTCCAGCGCCTCGCGGGCGCCGGGGCCGGACCATGGCGACTGGCGGCTGATGATCAACAGGGATTTGGCCATCTCACGCACCTCCGAAACAGATCAGTCGATCAGCGTCCTGCACCGCATCGTGCAACTGGCCGAGGCCGGACAACTCCCACGGCGCGCTGACCGCAACGGCATCACGCTGATAACGCCTGGCCTCTTCGTCATTCAGTACGCCACGACGCAGGGCGGCGGCGATGCATACCACGCCGTCCAGTTGTTGCTCGGTGATGAACGCACGCCACTGTTTGGGCAGGTCCAGTTCGTCCTGCGGGGTGACCACCGCGTCGGAGGCGTTGTAGACGCCGTCCTGATAGAAAAACAACCGGACAATCTCATGCCCACCAGCCAGCGCCGCCTGAGCAAACAGCAGGGCACGGCGCGAGGAGGGCGCATGGGCGGCGGAAAACAGCGCAATGGCGAACTTCATGACGGACTCGATCAGCAAAACTGCGGCCATGATAAAGCTTTATGAAGGCAGCCGCGAAACCCAAGTGAAGCGTGGTGTTTTGTGTGGGAGCCGATGTGGTTTCGATCAGCGGGGCATATAGCCCAGTTGCCAACGCCGCGGAATGCTCAGCGACAGCACACCGAGCGCCGCCGCCAGCAAGCCGCTGGCGAACAGCGCCCGAAGCCCGAAATGATGTTCCAGTACCGCGCCGAGAATTGCGCCGATGAACATCCCGCTCCACGGCACCAGTTGCACCCGCCAGCCGTTACGGCGTTCGCCGAGCATCCAGCGGCCGAGTCCACGGCCGAAGCGCGATAGCGCGCCGGTCACGTAAGTCAGACCGACCGGCAGACCATTCACTTCCTCGACCGCCGCGTTAAGCATGCCCATCGCGATGATCGCCGCCAGCAGCGCCGGCAGTTGCGTGTCATACGGCCACGCGGCCGCGAAGCACAGCAGGGTGGCGATGCACAGCAGCAAGGGCAGTGTGCGCCGACCACTGAGGCGACCGATCACGATGCCCAAGGCATTACCGATCACGAACGTGACGACGAGGATGACCAGGCGCAGCGTCAGTCCGAGGTCGCCGTCACTGATCGCCACCGCCAGCCGCGTGGTGTTGCCGCTCATAAAGGACACGAAATCGCCACTGGCCATGAAGCCGATAGCATCGGTCATGCCTGCCAGCACGGACAGACTGGCCACCAGTGCCAGACCGATACGGCCACGCCATTTCTGCCGATGCAAATGCCCGGACGTGGCGCGGTGAGTCGAAGTGGAGGGCAGCATCGGTGACGATATCCTTGAGCGGCGGTTAAGGTTCCAACCCGTACAGATCGCAGTAATCGGTCCAGCTCATGTGGGCCATTTCCGCCACTTCGCGGTGCACCTCCATGCGCTGAGCCTGGTACTCCTCGGGCGTTTGCGCCGTGAGCTGCAAGGTCAGTTCCCAAGCGAACAGGCCTTGATTCTCCGCCTCAGCCTCGAAGGCTTCGTGCAGGCGCTCCTCACGATACTGCGCCGGGGTTTCGCCCTTGGCCTGGGCCAGCAGCGGGTTGAGGTGATCGAGGGTTTCGCGCAATTCGGGGCGTGCTTCGAGAAACAGTTTCAGGGCTTGCTCATGTCGCTGGTCGGTGGGCGCCATGTGTATTCCTTGTCAGGCTGATGACCCTAGGGTGCCGGAGCGGCCGGCGTGTGTCGCGCTATAAATGCAGTAAAGCAGAACGATTTTGCCTGTTGCGATGATACAGTCCGCTTTTTTCTGAATGAGCGAATGCAATGCGAATTCTGATGGTAGCGCTGGCCGCGACCGTGCTGGCGGGCTGCGCGGGTTCGGTGATGGATGATTCTCGCACCAAAGCCCCTTACAAGGTTCTGACCTCGGACAAGCCAGAGAAAGTCGTGGCCCAGTGCGTGCAATTCGCCTGGCAGGACGAGGCGGTGTTTGGCGTGGACGCCGGCGCGTATCTGCAACCGGGCAAGAAGGGCGGCTCGACGGTGTATACCCGTTCGGCAGAGTCGTTTGTCGACGTGACCAGCGATGCGTCGGGGACGGTGCTCAATTACTACGTGCAGAAGGATGATTTTGTCGCCAAGCGGCGTTTGGCGGGGTTGGCGACCTGTCTTTGATATTGCGCTGAGCGGCTGCAGGCTTGCTCCCACTGTTTGAAATGTATTCCATTGTGGGAGCGAGCCTGCTCGCGAAGGGCTCTTGAAATTCAACCCTTCAGGCGCTTCTGGAAATAGTGCCTGCTATGCCCCGGCGGATAGTCGACGATCTCGCCAAACTGGCTGAATCCCAACTTCTTGTAAAACTCCGGCGCCTGAAAATCGAAGGTATCCAGCCAGATGCCCAGGCAGCGCTTCTCGTTGGCCAGCTCTTCGGCCATGGTCATCAGTCTCGAGCCAATACCTTGGCCGCGCCCCTGTTCCGGCACCGAAAGCAACTCGATGTACATCCACTGGAAAATCACCCGGCCATACAAGCCGCCGAGTATCGCGTCGTGTTCATCGCGCACCAGCAGGGCGAACGGTTCCGACGTGGAGCCCCCGGTCTGGGCGTCGTTGTAGGCAATCAACGGCTCGAGGATTGCCTTGCGCTGTTCTTCCGTGGGGTTCTGTGACAGCTCGATTCGCAACGTCATACGCAACTTCCTTGTGAGGTGAACGCGCAGCCTATCCTGCCCGGCAGGCGCTTTCCAAGTCCGTGCTCATCCCTTTGGAACCGCCGCTGTTGCGTCGGGGTCTAGCTTCTACAGCGTCATTTCGAACGCGGTTGATGAGGACCCCCCATGAATATTTTCGAAGCCCTTCGCGAAAGCCACGACCGTCAGCGCAATTACGCCAAAGCTCTGGTCGAAACCAGCGGCGACACCCCGGAGCGGGTCGAAGCCTACAAACAGCTCAAGGCCGAACTGCAGGCTCATGAGACCGCCGAAGAGCGCCACTTCTATATCCCGTTGATGGAGTTCGACAACGGCGTCGATCTCAGTCGTCACGCGATCTCGGAACACCATGAAATGGACGAGATGATGGAAGAACTGGATGAGACCGAGATGTCCAGCCCGGCGTGGCTGGCCACCGCTAAAAAACTTTCCGACAAGGTTCATCACCATCTCAAGGAGGAAGAGCAGAAATTCTTCCAGATGGCCGGCAAGTTGCTCGACGACAAGCAAAAGGAACAGCTCGCCGGGCAATACGAGAAGGAATATCAGGCACAGTTGGAGTGAGTGATGAATGCGGGTTTTTGCTGTGTCGGCGTGTAGGCCTTTAGCCATGCGTCAGGTGGGCGTTGTCGCAATTGGCTGTATATGCATCCAGTATTTGCGGCGTTTTCCACTAGAGATGCCGATTGCCTGCGACAAAACCGCCGATGGACAAAAAAACCACCTCCGTTAGCTTGAAGGCCTCTCCTCGGACAGGAGAGTTCTTAAATCAACGGAGTGAAAAACATGAATCAACCACAAGCTCAAACCCAACTGCGACACGGTCGCGTCACCTCTCCAGCCAGCCGCGGTGCGGTCGCCATCGAGCAAGGATTGCTCGGTGCCTGGCAGGTCAACGAAATGGAAGGCGGCAAGAACTTCCCGGCGCTGACGGCAGGACCTTTTCCTGCGCCCTATGGCAGTGACAGCGATAGCGTCACACCACCCGCCGACGGTTACATTCTCAGCGGTGGCAAGACCGATGCCCGTGACTGTGTGAACTTCACCGACGAGGAAATGAGCAAAAAGCTCAACCGTCCGTTCAACTGGCCGCTGCTCAGCGTCACCCCGGGCCAGACGCTGGAAGTTAAGTGGGAATACACCGCGCCACACACCACCCGTGGTTATCGCTGGCTGATCACCAAGGATGGCTGGGATCCGAAACAGCGGATTTCCCGTGCACAACTCGAAGCGCAGCCTTTCGCCGAAGACTTCTACACTCAGGTGCCGTATTACAGCTATCCGGGGGAATTGAAGGCCAAGGTCAATCATTCGGTGAAATTGCCGGCCAACAAAAAGGGCCGTCACGTCATCGTGTTGATGTGGATCGTCGCCAACACCGGTAACGCGTTCTATCAGGCGTTCGACGTCGACTTCAAATAACGGCGTAACGCTCAACCCACAGGTTCTGAAGGATTAGAACATGTCAAATATCGACTTTTCGTTAATGCACAGTCAGGCCGCCGACGCTGCCTCGCTGATGCCAAGCATCGCCGGCAAGAAAATTCTCATGGGTTTCTGGCACAACTGGCCAGCCGGTCCGAGTGACGGCTACCGCCAGGGTCGCTTTGCCGAGATCGCTCTGGAGGCGGTGCCCAAGGAGTACAACGTGGTTGCGGTGGCGTTCATGAAGGGCAGCGGGATTCCGACCTTCAAACCGTACAACGTCTCCGATGCCGAGTTCCGGCGCCAGGTCGGCGTGCTCAACAGCCAGGGGCGGGCGGTACTGATCTCCCTGGGCGGCGCCGATGCGCACATCGAATTGCGTGCCGGTCAGGAACAGCCCCTAGCCAATGAAATCATCCGTCTGGTGGAAACCTATGGCTTTGACGGGCTGGACATCGATCTTGAACAGAGCGCGATTGATTTCGCTGCCAACAAGACCGTGTTACCGGCCGCGCTGAAGCTGGTCAAGGATCACTACGCAGGCCAGGGCAAGCATTTCATCATCAGCATGGCCCCGGAGTTTCCGTACCTGACCACCAACGGCAAATACGTCGGTTACCTGCAGGCGCTGGAAGGCTACTACGACTTCATCGCACCGCAGTTCTACAACCAGGGCGGCGACGGGGTCTGGGTGCCGGAAGCCAATAATGGCAATGGCGCGTGGATCGCGCAGAACAACGATGCGCTGAAAGAGGACTTCCTCTATTACCTTACCGAAAGTCTGGTGACCGGTACCCGGGGCTTCACCAGAATCCCGGCGGACAAATTCGTCATCGGCCTGCCGGCCAACGTCGATGCCGCTGCCACCGGTTATGTGATCGACAGCACCGTCGTGGGCAATGCGCTCAAGCGTCTGGCGATCAAGGGGCTGCCGATCAAGGGCCTGATGACCTGGTCGGTGAACTGGGACAACGGCGTCAGCAAGGATCGCCTGCCGTACAACTGGGAGTTCAGCCGGCGTTATGGACCGCTGATTCACAGCGCTCGAACAGCGGCGCAGGAAACGGATGATGCGTTGTCGCGCATCGCCCGTTAATCGCAAGTAAAGAAGCCCGGTAGCGCTGCCGGGCTTTTTTTGCGGGCGCGATTAATCGACTATGGGCGTTTTCCGATGACAAAGGATCAGGCGTCATGATCAAGACAGCCGAGCGGGTCAACATCGTCGACACTCAGGTGTTGTCCCACGACTGGTACCTGTTGAAGAAGATTACCTTTGACTACCTGCGCAACAACGGCGACTGGCAGCGGCAGACGCGCGAGGTCTACGACCGGGGCAATGGTGCGGCGATCCTGTTGTTCAACCGCGAACAGCGCACCGTGGTGCTGACACGCCAATTCCGTTTGCCGGTATTCGTCAACGGCCACGACGGCTTGTTGATCGAAGTGGCGGCAGGTCTGCTGGAAGGTGCGGCACCGGAGCAGCGGATCCGCGACGAGGCCGAAGAGGAAACCGGCTACCGCGTGCACGACGTGAAGAAGGTGTTCGAGGCTTACATGAGCCCCGGTTCGGTGACCGAGAAACTGCACTTTTTCATTGCCGAGTACGACGCGAAATCGAAGGTCAGTGAGGGCGGCGGCCTGGAAGAAGAAACCGAAGAACTGGACGTGCTGGAGTGGCGCTTCGATGAGGCCTTGGCGGCGTTCCACCGTGGTGAGATCTGCGACGCCAAAACCATCATGCTGTTGCAGTATGCGGCGATGAATAACCTGTTCAACCTCTGAACTCAGCGCAAATCCATTGTGGCGAGGGAGCTTGCTCCCGCCGGGCTGCGCAGCAGCCACCGATTTTTGCCAGTGCTGCGCACTGGAGCGGGAGCAAGCTCCCTCGCCACAGATGGGTATTTACAGGGTTAAAACAGGTCGCCTGTTCTACCGACGTCAGACCAGTTACCACCCTCCAGCACCAGCAACCGCTCTTTGGCCTCAAGCCCACCCGCAAATCCGGTCAACTTCCCCGACGCGCCAATCACCCGATGGCACGGCGCCACAATCGAAATCGGATTGCGCCCATTCGCCGCTCCGACCGCACGCACGGCTGTCGGGTGACCGATCTGCTCGGCGATCTGGCTGTAGGTTCGGGTTTCGCCAAACGGAATGGTCAGCAACGCTGCCCAGACCTTTTTCTGAAAATCGGTGCCGACAAAATCCAGCGCCAGGTCGAAGCGATCACGCTTGCCGGCAAAGTATTCTTCAAGCTGCTGTGCGGTTCGTTGCAGCAGCGGATTGTCCGGTGCTGCGCTCATCGGACCAAGACGCACCCGGCCCGGTTTGTCGTTTTCCCAGAGGATGGCCGCCAGTCGTGCGTCGTTCGCAACCAGCTTCAGTTCGCCGACCGGTGAGGGCAGGGTGATGAACGTGTAGGGCATGGGCAGAACTCCGGATCAGCGTGGCGAAGGCGTCCAGCATACTGGCTGATCGGGGAGGCGCAAATCGCAATAGCGACCATACTGCTTGGTGCTTTTGCAGCGTTCCCTTCTGCTCTGCACAGAACCCAAAAACAAAAAAGAGATCGACTCATGAAGTACGAACATTTGGCCAAAACGCTGATCGCGACTTCACTGGCACTGAGCTGCCTGATGGCCCACGCCGCTTCCGTGGCCCCGGTTGCCGCCGAGAACGGCATGGTGGTCACCGCTCAACATCTGGCCTCCCATGTCGGCGTCGAGGTGTTGAAAAGCGGCGGTAACGCGGTGGATGCGGCAGTCGCTGTGGGCTATGCGCTGGCGGTGGTGTATCCCGCGGCAGGCAACCTCGGCGGTGGCGGTTTCATGACCATTCAACTGGCGGACGGGCGCAAGACCTTCCTCGACTTCCGCGAAAAAGCCCCGCTGGCGGCGACCGCCAACATGTACCTGGACAAGGACGGCAACGTCGTCCCGGACCTGAGCACCCGCGGTCACCTCGCCGTGGCGGTGCCCGGCACCGTGTCGGGCATGGAGCTGGCGCTGAGCAAGTACGGGACCAAGCCGCGCAAGGACATGATCGCCCCGGCGATCAAACTGGCGGAAGACGGTTTCGAACTGGAGCAGGGCGACGTCGATTTGCTGGACTACGCCACCGATGTATTCAAGAAGGACATGCGTGATTCCGGCTCGATCTTCCTGCACAACGGCGAACCGATGCAGGTCGGGCAGAAACTGGTGCAGAAGGATCTGGCGAAAACCCTGCGCACCATTTCGGAAAAAGGCGCTGACGGTTTCTATAAGGGCTGGGTGGCCGACGCCATTGTCACCTCCAGTCAGGCCAACAAGGGCATCATCACCCAGGCCGACCTCGACAAATACAAGACCCGCGAACTGGCCCCGGTGGAGTGCGATTACCGCGGCTACCACGTGGTTTCGGCGCCACCGCCAAGCTCCGGCGGGGTGGTGATCTGCGAGATCATGAACATTCTCGAAGGCTATCCGATGAAGGACCTGGGCTTCCATTCGGCCCAGGGCATGCACTACCAGATCGAAGCGATGCGCCATGCCTATGTTGATCGCAACAGCTATCTGGGCGACCCGGATTTTGTGAAGAATCCAATCGAGCATCTGCTGGACAAGAACTACGCGACCAAGCTACGCAACGCTATCCAGCCGCAGAAGGCCGGGATCTCCGCCGAACTGAAACCCGGCGTCGCGCCCCATGAAGGCAACAACACCACGCACTATTCGATCGTCGACAAGTGGGGCAACGCAGTGTCAGTGACCTACACCCTCAACGACTGGTTCGGCGCCGGGGTGATGGCGAGCAAGACCGGGGTGATCCTTAACGACGAAATGGACGACTTCACCTCCAAGGTCGGCGTGCCGAACATGTACGGTCTGGTGCAGGGCGAGGCCAATGCCATCGCTCCGGGCAAAACTCCGCTGTCGTCGATGAGCCCGACCATCGTCACCAAGGACGGCAAAGTGGTGATGGTGGTCGGTACGCCGGGTGGCAGCCGCATCATCACTGCGACCTTGCTGACCATGCTCAACGTCATCGACTATGGCATGGGCCTGCAGGAAGCGGTTGACGCGCCGCGTTTCCACCAGCAATGGATGCCTGAGGAAACCAACCTCGAAGACTTCGCGGCCAGCCCGGATACGAAGAAGCTCCTCGAGAGCTGGGGCCACAAGTTCGCCGGGCCGCAGGACGCCAACCACATCGCCGCGATCCTGGTCGGCGCGCCGTCGCTGGGCGGTAAGCCAGTGGGCAAAAACCGCTTCTACGGGGCCAACGATCCACGACGCAATACCGGATTGTCACTAGGCTACTGACAGGGGTAAAAAGGGGGCGGGCGCTGCTCCGCCCCGGTTTCAACGTTCGATCAAGGAAGGCCCATCATGTCTAGTGCATTGCTGATCATCGACGTCCAACAGGCTCTCTGCTCGGGCCAATATCAGTGCTTCGACATTCGCCGCGTCATCGACACCATCAACCAGCTCAGCACTCGCGCGCGCAAGGCTAGCGTGCCGGTGGTGCTGGTGCAGCATGAAGAAAAGGACAGCCCGCTGGCCCATGGAGCCGAAGGCTGGCAACTCGCCGATGGCCTGCTGACGACAGATCAAGACCTGCGCGTACGCAAAACCACCCCGGATTCGTTCTACCAGACCGAGCTGGGCAAACTGCTACCCGGCGAAGACTTCGAGCGCCTGATCATCTGCGGCCTGCAAACCGACTATTGCGTCAACGCCACCGTGCGCCAGGCCCATCAGTTGGGTTACGACGTCGTCCTCGTGGCAGACGCTCATTCCACTCTCGACAACGGCAACATGAGCGCCGAAGACATCATCGCCGAACACAACAAGGATCTGGCGCACCTGACGGGGGCTACCGGACGCATTGACGTCAAACCCGCAATCGAGGTCATTTTCTGAAGCCCGAAAATACCTCTGTTGTTCTTACTGGCCTCATCGCTGGCAAGCCAGCTCCCACAGGGTTTGGCATGGATCACGAAGTCTTTGAACAACACATATCATTGTGGGAGCTGGCTTGCCAGCGATGGCGGTGGATCTGTTAATGAAGATGCAAGCTGTACCCACCCAATCGCCAGCAGGCTGGCTCCCACAGTGATTGATGGTAATCACCAATCCCCATGTCCAGCGCAAACCTTCTGTGGCGAGCGAGCTTGCTCGCGCCGGGCTGCGCAGCAGCTCTCCCGCTTCAAGTCGCAAACAACACGCCGCGAATCGCCCCGACCCGCGGCGCCTCGACGCCCTCCAGCACCAGCCGCGTAATGGTTCGAGCTGCTATCGCGTAGTCCTCATCCTGGGGGATTTCACGCCCGGTGATGCAGCCCATTTGCCAACCCAGGTTGGTGTAGGTGCGGGTCGCCGACCAGATGAACAGCATCAGGTGTTCCGGGTCTACCCGGGCCAGCAGGCCGCGGTCGATCCAGCTGCGCAAGCAGTCGACGTTGCGCCGGGCTTCGGCGTGCAGCAGGTCGCGGCATTCGGTCGGTAGCTGGCGACCACCCAGCAGCAGCTCGCCGCTGAAAACCCTGGCAATCGCCGGGTGTTCACGGGCGATGCGGATGCGCGCGGCGACGTAGGCGCTCAGGCCGATCATTGGATCATCGCTTTCACGTAACGCCGCCGAGGCTTCCAGCAGCGGTTCGACGAACCCCAGCAGAACCTTGGAGTAAAGGTTTTCTTTGGTCTGGAAGTAGTAATACAGATTGGCCTTGGGCACGCCGGCACGGGCGGCGATGTCGCGGGTCTGAGTGGCGTCGAAGCCGTTGGCGGCAAATTCTTCGCTGGCGGCGGCGAGGATCAGTTGCTCGTTGCGTACGCGGATGGCGCTCATGGGAATGCGGTGTGAATGAATGGCATGGACGAATACTGGCAAATTTGGCTTCGTAATATACAAAACTATATAGCGATGAGGCCAGCTCACTCGTTCGAGAGCGCTATGCTGATTCGATCATCAAAAAGTCGGGGGAGGGAACATGGCCATCAACGCACTGCGCGCTACGGTGACGCACTTGGAGGCTGTAGCAAAGCTGTTCGACGCCTATCGTGGCTTTTATCAGCAACCTTCGAACCTGACGCAATCGCGCGCCTTCATCGCTGAGCGCATGGCTGGCGAAGAATCGGCGATTTTCCTCGCGCAGGATGAACAGGGCGATGCGCTCGGCTTTGTGCAGTTATACCCGACGTTTTCCTCGATCGACGCTCACCGCACCTGGCTGCTCAGCGATTTGTTCACCACGCCCGCAGCCCGTGGTCACGGTGTCGGGCGATTGCTGATGAACACGGCCCGCGACTTTGCCTTGCAGACTGGCGCCAAAGGTCTGGTGCTGGAAACCGCCACCGACAACTTGATGGCGCAGGGTTTGTACGAGTCGCTGGGTTATGTGCGTGATACCGGTTATTACACTTATACGCTCGATCTGCGTCAGGGTTGATCGAGTTCAACACTGCCGCGCCAGCAACCGCTCGATCTGCGCCAGCTCCCAGGTACTCAGCAGGTCGACTGGATTGGTGCCGTAACGCTGCCACGTTGCCAATGTCCCCTCGCGGCCATCCGGGGCGCGGGCCTGTTCACAGTGGTGCAAGCGTCCGCCCTCAAAGTCCAGCAGCAACTGCCAGCCTTCGATATCGACCGCAACCAGTCCGGCATCACCGGGTCTCTCGGATCTGTTGAACATCAGCACACCCAGCGCAGCCTCGCGCAAGCGCTGGCAAACGTCGCGGGCGGTCAGCCATGCAGTCATGGTCATACTCGGAGGAGGCACAAGCGCGTCAGGATAAATCGCACGGCTAACGGTGTCAGCGATCGCTGGCCCGATTCCGAACTATTCCGTAACATCCGCACCCCTCATTTTCGTGAACATCAGCGGCCGCGCTCGTCGGCCGCCAGTCAGGTAAGCCATGAAACCACAACGTCTGCGCGCCGATGTCCTGGCCGGACTCACCACCTCGTTTGCCTTGTTGCCCGAATGCATTGCGTTCGCGCTGGTGGCGCATCTCAATCCACTGATGGGCTTGTACGGCGCCTTTATCATTTGCACGTTGACCGCATTGTTCGGCGGCCGGCCGGGAATGGTCTCCGGAGCGGCGGGTTCGATGGCGGTGGTGATCGTCGCGCTGGTGGTGCAGCACGGCGTGCAATACCTGTTGGCGACCGTGCTGCTCGGTGGCCTGATCATGATGGCGTTCGGCTTGTTGCGCCTGGGCAAACTGGTGCGCATGGTGCCGCATCCGGTGATGCTCGGTTTCGTCAATGGCTTGGCGATCATCATTGCCCTGGCGCAACTGGAGCATTTCAAGAACGGTGAACACTGGCTCAGCGGCACGCCGCTGTACCTGATGACCGGGCTGGTGCTGCTGACCATGGCCATCGTCTACATACTGCCGCGCCTGACCCGCGCGGTGCCGCCGGCATTGGTGGCGATCCTCGGCGTGGGCTTGCTGGTCTACCTGTTCGGCCTGCCGACGCGCACCCTCGGCGACATGGCGCACATCGCCGGCGGTCTGCCGACTTTCGCCTTGCCGGATATCCCATGGAGCCTGGAGACCCTGCGCATCATCGCTCCGTACGCGATTCTGATGGCACTGGTCGGTCTGCTGGAAACCCTGCTGACCCTCAACCTCACTGACGAAATCACCGAAAGCCGAGGCTACCCGGATCGCGAATGTGTCGCGCTGGGGGCGGCGAATATGGTCTCGGGCGCGTTCGGTGGCATGGGCGGTTGCGCGATGATCGGCCAGACCGTGATCAACCTCAGCTCCGGCGGCCGTGGGCGTTTGTCCGGGGTGGTCGCGGGGGTGTTGATTCTGCTGTTCATCCTGTTTCTGTCGCCGCTGATCGAGCGTATTCCGCTGGCGGCACTGGTGGGCGTGATGTTCGTGGTGTCACAGCAGACTTTCGCCTGGGCCTCGTTGCGGGTGTTGAACAAAGTGCCGCTCAACGATGTGCTGGTGATCATCGCCGTGACCAGCATCACCGTGTTCACCGATCTGGCCACTGCCGTGCTCTGCGGAATCATCATCGCCGCGCTGAATTTCGCCTGGCAGCAGGCCCGCGAGCTGTACGCCGATGAACATCTGGAAGCCGACGGCAGCAAACTTTATCGCCTGCACGGCACACTGTTTTTCGCCTCGACCACGCCGTTTCTCAACCAGTTCGACCCGGCCAATGACCCGGCCCGGGTGACGCTGGATTGCCGGCATTTGAGCTTCGTTGACTATTCGGCGATTGCCGCACTGAAGACCTTGCGCGAGCGTTACGCCAAGGCCGGGAAGGAGTTTCAGGTGTTTCATCTGTCCGAGCGCTGCAAGAAACTGCTGAAACGCGCGGGCGTCGAACAGCACTGATCCCCCCTGTAGGAGCTGCCGCAGGCTGCGATCTTTTGATCTTGTCTTTTAAAAGATCAACATCAAAAGATCGCAGCCTGCGGCAGCTCCTACAGAGGCGGTCGGGTTATCTGGCGAATTTCTTTGCCCCGGCCACACACAGAATCACCCCCAGCGTCACCGCCAGCATCCCCACGCTGACCTGCTCATGCAGTAACGTCGCCGCCAGCGCCAGACCGAAAAACGGCTGCAGCAATTGCAACTGACCCACTGCCGCGATTCCGCCCTGGGCCAGGCCGCGATACCAGAACACAAAGCCGATCAGCATGCTGAACAGCGCCACATAGGCCAGGCACAGCCAGGCCGACAGGCTGATGTGGCTGAACGAGGCGGGCGCCAGCCACAGGCTGAGCACCGTCATCACTGGCAGCGACAACACCAGCGCCCAGCAGATAACCTGCCAGCCGCCGAGGACGCGGGACAGCTTCGCGCCTTCGGCATAACCCAGGCCACAGGCCAGAATCGCGGCGAGCATCAGCAGATCACCGGTGGGCGAAGCGGTCAGCCCCTGTGACAGGGCGAAGCCCACGACCAACGCGCTACCGAGAATCGAGAATACCCAGAACACCGGCCGCGGACGTTCGCCGCCACGCAGCACGGCAAAAATCGCCGTCGCCAGTGGCAGCAATCCTACAAACACGATCGAATGCGCCGACGTCACATGTTGCAGCGCCAATGCCGTCAGCAGTGGAAAACCCAGCACCACGCCCAAGGCCACAATCAATAACGACCACCCCTGATCGCGTGTCGGGCGTCGTTCGTGAAACAGCCTCAACAGAATGAGCGCCAACACGCCGGCAATGGCTGCGCGCGCGACGGTGAGGAACACTGGATCGAATTCCAGCACCGCCAGACGCGTCGCAGGTAGCGATCCGCTGAAGATCACCACGCCGATAAAGCCATTGATCCAGCCGCTGGTTTTTTCCAGGGCGGGATTAACCAGGTTCGAAGTCCGTTCCATACAGGTCACGCTCAAAAGGTGAGTTGCTTTCGAGCCATGCTGAGGCTGAGAATCAGCACAATCAAATAATTGTCATGGATACATCCAGCATGCCGCGTTCGCGCTACAAGACGCTCGTTGACGCCTACGCCGCAGACATTCGCGCGGGGCGTCTGGCGCCCGGAACCCGACTGCCCACCCATCGGGAACTGGCAGCGAGTGCGGGGTTGGCGCTGGTCACTGCGTCGCGGGTGTACGCCGAGCTTGAGGCGATGGGACTGGTCAGCGGCGAAACCGGGCGCGGGACGTTCGTGCGCGAAACCTCGTTGTCGACGGGGCAGGGCATCGATCAGAAAGACGTGGCAGTCGGCATGATCGACTTGAATTTCAACTATCCGTCGCTGCCCGGCCAGGCCGATCTGTTGCGCACGGCGTTACGCCAACTGGCCCTGTCCGGTGATCTGGAAGCCTTGCTGCGTTATCAACCCCACGCTGGACGCCAGCATGAGCGCGCTTCCATTGCGCAGCATTTGCAGGCTCGCGGGGTGCAGGTCGAGGCCGGGCAAGTGCTGATCGTCAACGGCGCCCAGCAAGGGTTGGCCGTGACACTGATGGCCTTGCTCAAACCCGGCGATGTGATTGCGGCGGATGCGCTGACCTATTCCGGCTTCAAGGTACTGGCCGAAGCGCTGCATCTGGAAGTGGTGGCGATTCTGCCCGGTGATCACGGGCCGGATCTGGCGGCGCTCGACAAGCTCTGTCGCAGCCGTTCAGTGCGGGCGATCTACAGCATGCCGACCTTGCACAATCCCTTGGGTTGGGTGACGCCGATTGAACAGCGCGAGCAGTTGGTCGCGCTCGCCCGCCGCCATGATCTGACGATCATCGAAGACGCGGCCTACGCTTTTCTGGTGGAAAACCCACCGCGCACCCTGGTCGATCTGGCACCGGAACGCACGGTGTACGTGTCGGGGCTGTCGAAGAATATCGCCACCGGCCTGCGCGTCGGCTTCATTGCCGCGCCGCTGCACACGGTGCCGGCGCTGGAGCGGATCATTCGCGCCACCACTTGGAACACTCCCGGGGTGATGACCGCGATGGCTTGCAGCTGGCTCGATGACGGCACCGTCACCCTGCTGGAACAACAAAAACGCGACGACGCCAAGGCCCGGCAAATGCTCGCCGCCGAGTTGCTGCAAGGGCTGACGTGCATCGGTCATCCAGCTTCATACTTCTTGTGGCTGCCGTTGCCAGAAGATGTGCGCGCCGATCAGATTGTCGTGGAGTTGATGCGCGAGCAGATTTCGGTGACGACTGCCGAGCCGTTCGCGGTGTCGGCGCATGTGCCGCATGCGATTCGGCTGGCGTTGGGGTCGGTGCCGATGGACGTCTTGCGCCAGGCATTGATCACCGTCAGAAAGGTCATCGGCGCTTATCTGTAAAAATACTGACTGTGAAATACACCTGTGGCGAGGGCGCTTGCTCCCGCTGGCCTGCAGCGCAGGCCCATATTGGGGTCGCTACGCAACCCAGCGGGAGCAAGCGCCCTCGCCACAAAATGTTAGCCTTGCCTCGACTGCATCACACCGTTCTGGATCGACTGATGAAAAACACCGCTTCATTTCTTCTCGCCCTGGCCGCAACCGCCGTGCTGTTCAGCTCAACCGCCCGCGCCGCAGGCGATCCGGCAGCCGGCGAGAAGATCTTTCCACGTCTGTGCGGCGGCTGTCATCAAGTTGGCCCGGACGCGCGCCCCGGCTTCGGCCCGCAACTCAACGGTATCATTGGCCGACCGGCCGGGACGTCGGCCAATTACGTGTATTCCGAGGCGATGAAAAACTCCGGCAAGACCTGGGATCGCGACACGCTGACCGCGTATCTGAAAGATCCAAAAGGTGTGGTGCCGGGCACGCGAATGATTTTCTGGGGGCTGAGTGACGAGGAGAAGATCGATAATTTGCTGGCGTATCTGCAGCAGTTCGCCAACTGAAGAGTTTTCTCGAACTGCGCGGCAAACCACTGCATGACCACCGCGCACGTCGCATGCGAAGCCGCCGCCGGTTGCAGGCATAACGCGTAAATTCCGCCCGTCTTCAGCAGTGATCCGAACGGCACCACCAACACGCCCAATGCCAGCTCATCGAGGTTGTGTTCACCGTGGAGGAGCGGCCGGCGGAGATTGCGCGGTTGTGGACCAAGTTGACAACCAATACCTGAGTTCGCTCGTTTGATCCGGGTCAGACACGCAAGCCTGACTCTCCAGCTCATACGGATTCAAGAAATGCAGGTGGCGGGCGATACGACTGTCACCCATGTTCTGGATCCTGCCTGATATGAAGAAGATTCTCGGTATTGTTTGTGCGCTGGCATTGCTCTCTGGTTGCGTGACCAAAAACCTCAGCACTGAAGACCGCCAGCAGATCAAGACCCTGAAGGTGTTGCCGGTGTTTGTTGCGGTCGACAATTTCCAGTACACCAGCATGACTCAGGCATGGGGCGCAGGCCTGGGCGCGGGTGCCGGCGCAGCAACCGGCATGGTGGCCGGTGCATCCTCTGCCGGTACAGCAGCACTGACCGGGGCAGGCTCCGTGGCCGGGACTAAAACGGGCGATGTGCTGACTGGCGATATTTCCCGAGCGATCCAGAACAATATGAAAGCCAACGGTATCGACCTGAGTCAGTTGATCCGCCAGAGTTTCGTCAAACGCATCCAGCAGGAACGAGTCTTCACTGTCGTGGGTGAGGGCGAGCAGGCTGACGCCGAAGTGGAAATCCTCGTGATGCAGTGGGGACTTTCCCTGAAGAACTACAGCACCGTGCTGTACCCGGTTATCGGCGCCAATGCGTCCATCAAGCGCAATGGCTCTGCGGTATGGCGTAACTTCGAAACCATTTCAGTGTTCAACGACGCCAACACCATCGCCTATACACCGGAGCAATATGCGACTGACCCCGAGGCATTGCGCACGGCGTTCACCCATGTTTCCGATCTGGTGATGAAAAAGCTTGTCGATGACTTGAAACCTTGATTTTTCGGCGAGGACAACTCGACTCCTTACACCTCGCTGATCAAGCCACCTGATTACGGCCCGCCGCTTTCGCCTGATACAGCTGCTGATCGGCACGTTTGATCAGCATCGTGTGACTGTTGTCCGCCGGATCGGCCAGCGCGACGCCAATGCTTACCGTGACCTGTCCGATGTTGGGAAAGTGCGCCTGTGCCACGGCAACACGGATCTTTTCGGCTACCACCTCTGGCGTATCAGGCTGGGCAACTTCCGGCAGCAGTACGGCGAACTCCTCGCCGCCGTAACGGGCGACGAAATCGGTGGCGCGCACGCTGACCTGAATGAGTTGCGCCAATTGCTGCAGCACGTCGTCGCCAATCGCATGGCCGTAGGTGTCGTTGATGCGCTTGAAGTGGTCGGCATCAATCAGCAGCAGGGCAAACGGTCGCCCGGTGCGGCGGAACAGCAGGCTGTACTCGCTGAGTTTTTCGTCGAAGCGACGGCGGTTGTAGACGCCGGTCAGGGCATCGTGGGTCGCCAGGTTCAACAGTTCGGCATTGGCCTGCATGAGTGCGGCGGTGCGCTGGGCGACGGTGGCTTCCAGGGAGGCGTTGGCTTCCTGCAGTTCGCGTTCCTTGGCCAGCAGCGACTGGGTCATGGCGTCAATCGACTGCCCTAACTGGGCGATTTCCCGCACCGGGTGTTGCAGCGGGAAGTGTGCGCCTGGCTGCTGGTTCTGCACCTGTTTGGCCGAATGCGCGAGTTGCTCGATGGGCCGGCTCAGGTACTGCGCCAGGTAATACGCCACCAGCCCGAACGCGACGGCGGCGGCCACCCCCAGCAGCAGCAATTTATAGAGCAGCAGGCGTGCCGGTTCCAGCGCGGTGTCCAGTGGCTGGCGCACGGCAATCGACCATGACAGCGCGGTACTCGAAGGCGTCGGTACGGTGACCATGCTGGTCAGGTAACCGTTGCCGACCGACCAGCCCGGCGACTTCGAATCATTCACCGCCAGTTGCTGGCCCATCAGCGCTTCCGGGTACAGCACCTTGCCATCGTGATCAATGATCAGCGCTTCGATATCCGGCGAGGCATTTTTATGCGAGAACGCTGCCGACTCGACGATGCGCGTCACCCAGCTCCAGTGCGCGTGCGCCCCCAGTACGCCAATCACCTGGCCGTCGGCGTTGCGGATCGGGGCGGCGAAATCGATGAAGCGCAGCGGTTCGCCGTTGGGTGTTCCCGGTAGCAGTTTGGCCAGCAACACCGCTTCGTGCGGGTCACCGGTGTACTCGCCCCGCAGACCCGCCTGAAACCATGGGCGTTGCTGCACCGATTGCCCGACCAGCAAATTATTGACCGCTTGATGCACATGGCCCTCGGCATCGGTCACGCCCATCCACGCATACTCGGCACGGGCCTGGGTGCGCAGTTGCATTGACTTGAGAATCGCCGGGTTGTCGAGATCGCCGCGTTCCAGATGCGGCGCACGGCTGAGCAGGTAAACCTCCAGCTGGCGTTCGCGCAACTGGTCACCGAGCAGCGTCGCCGCCGAACGCGCGGTATTGAGCAGGGCACTGCCGCTGGCCTGTTTCATCTGTTCGGTGGCGATATGGCCGACATAGAAGCCGACGCTCACCAGGGTCAGCAGGGACAAACCGGCGAACCAGAGGGTCAGGTGGCTTCGCAGACTGGCTTTGAGCATGGGCAGGCAAATTCTGTTTGGACGTTGTGGCCGCATGGTATGCGCATTAAGCGTCGGGCTGCCAGTCGGTCGCTTCGGATAAGCGCCGTCGGAAGTTTCGCCCATGTTCTACAGGGCAAGATCCGTTCTGACGCTGATTGTTGAAAAGAACCACGCCTGCATACGACAAAATGAAAAAGCCCGGCTGATCAGGCCGGGCTTTCCTTGACTGCTTTAGAACTGATGTTTCAGGCGTTACGGCTTTCGATCAGACGATCCGAACCACCTTCAGCCACACGGCG
>NZ_JTKF01000006.1:0-67965 GCF_000828175.1 Pseudomonas sp. W15Feb9B
CAGCCTTTGAGCGCAGCCGCCAGAATCAGCGCCTTCATCTCGGACACTGCCGACTTGAAGCCCACGAACAACGCATGCGCCACCAGCGCATGGCCGATGTTCAATTCGTTAATGCCCTTGATCGCTGCCACGGCTTCGACGTTGTGATAATGCAGACCATGCCCGGCATTGACGATCAGGCCCTGCGCCAGACCAAACGCCACGCCGTCCGCCACGCGCTTCAATTCCTCAGCAACTTCGGTCGGGGTCTCGGCATCAGCGTAACGCCCGGTGTGCAGCTCGATGGCCGGCGCACCAACGCGCTTCGAAGCAGCGATCTGGCGTTCGTCAGCATCGATGAACAGCGACACTTCGCTGCCGATCTTCGACAGACGCTCGACCGCTGCCCTGATGCGTTCTTCCTGCCCCGCTACATCCAGACCGCCTTCAGTGGTCAGCTCCTGACGGGTTTCCGGCACCAGGCAGATGTGCGCCGGACGGATGCGCTCGGCGAACGCCATCATTTCTTCGGTGACGCCCATTTCAAAGTTCATGCGAGTCTGCAGCACATCCTTGAGCAGCAACACGTCGCGCTCCTGAATGTGCCGACGGTCTTCACGCAGGTGCACGGTGATGCCATCGGCGCCCGCCTCTTCCGCGTCCAGCGCTGCCTTGACCGGATCCGGGTAGCGAGTGCCACGGGCCTGACGCAGGGTGGCGACGTGGTCGATGTTCACGCCAAGAAGAATGCGATTGCTGGTGGTCACGGATGCGCTCCTGAAGGGAAAGATTCGGCGCACAGCATATCAGGGCTTGCGAAATAGCTCGCGGCTGACGAGGGGGCGACCGCCCAAGTGAACGGCCAGTGCCTGACGCATCAGACGTTTGGCCGCCGACAGTGCACCGGGCGCGGTCCAGTCGGCTTCGGCCATGGCCAGCAGTTCGGTGCCGTTGAACAGCCCCGGCTGCAACAGGAAGACGCGTTCCAGCCCGGCATCCACTTGCAGGCGATAGAGGCCATCCGCAGCCACTGGCTCGCCGTGGATGTCAGTGTTCATCGAGAAGCCGTAACCGAGATCGTCCAGCAGGCGCCATTCGAAGGAGCGCAACAACGGCTCCAGCGGGCGCCCTTCGGCCAGGGCCAGCAGGGTTGCAGCGTAGTGATCGAACACCGCCGGGTGCGGATCTTCGGCGGGCAGCAGGCGGATCAGCAGCTCATTGAGATAGAGGCCGCTGAACAGCGCCTCACCGACCATCCAAGTCGCGTTGCCGGCGCTTTCCATGCGCCCGACATTCTTCAGCTCACCCTTGCCACGAAACTCGACTTCCAGCGGCACGAACGGTCGCGCCAATGTCCCGGCCTTGCCCCGCGCACTGCGCAACACCGCCCGCAGCCGACCTTGCGGCGTGAGGAAATCGACCAGCGCGCTGGTTTCGCGGTAGGCGCGCGAATGCAGGACGTAGGCGGGTTGGGCGGGAGGTGGGTTTGAAGACATGGAACTCTCATGGATAAAACGCGGTTTTATATTCACCCAAAAACCACTGTGGGAGCGAGCTTGCTCGCGAATGCAGGGTGTCAGTCAACAAATATGTCGTCTGGCACTACGCCTTCGCGAGCAAGCTCGCTCCCACAGGTTTTTTCGGTGTTGCGACAACCGCGTAATTACAGGTCGCCGTAACCCAGCGAACGCAGAGCACGCTCGTCGTCGGACCAGCCGCCCTTCACCTTGACCCACAGGTTGAGCATGATCTTGGCGTCGAACAGCAACTCCATGTCCTTGCGCGCTTCGGTGCCGATGCGTTTGATGCGCTCGCCCTTGTCGCCAATGATGATCTTCTTCTGGCCGTCACGCTCAACGAGGATCAGCGCATGGATGTGCAGGGTCTTGCCCTGCTGCTTGAACTCTTCGATCTCGACGGTGATCTGGTACGGCAGCTCGGCACCCATCTGGCGCATGATTTTCTCGCGCACCAGTTCGGCGGCAAGGAAACGGCTGCTGCGGTCGGTGATCTGGTCTTCCGGGAAGAAATGATCGTTCTCCGGCAAGTGATCGGCGATGACCTTTTCCAGGGCGTCGAGGTTGTGCCCTTGCTGCGCGGAAATCGGGATGATCTGTGCGTTCGGCAGCTGTTCCTGCAACCACGACAGGTGCGGCATCAGCTCGGCCTTGTCTTCGATGCGGTCGGTCTTGTTCAGCGCGACGATCAGCGGGCCGGTCACGTACTGCACGCGCTCCAGGACCATCTGGTCTTCTTCGGTCCACTTGGTGCGGTCAACCACGAAGATCACCACGTCGACGTCTTTCAACGCCGCCGAGGCGGTTTTGTTCATGTAGCGGTTCAGAGCCTTTTCGCCACCCTTGTGCATGCCGGGGGTGTCGACGTAGATCGCCTGCACGTCACCTTCGGTCTTGATCCCTAGCATGTTGTGGCGGGTGGTCTGCGGCTTGCGCGAGGTGATCGCGAGCTTCTGGCCGAGGATGTGGTTGAGCAACGTCGACTTGCCGACGTTGGGACGGCCGACGATGGCAACGTAGCCACAGCGAGTTGCGTTTGTATCAGTCATTGCCATTCTCCACGCCCAGGGCAATCAGTGCTGCGGCGGCCGCTACCTGTTCGGCAATACGACGGCTCACACCCTGACCTCGGCTTTTTTCATTCAATAAGACCACTTCGCACTCGACGAAGAAGGTACGGCAGTGCGGCTCACCCTGGATGTCCACCACTTCATAGCGTGGCAGTTCACAACCGCGCGATTGCAGGTGTTCCTGCAGACGGGTCTTGGGATCCTTGTTGGTGTCGACCAGCGTCAGGCCTTCGAACTCACCGGCCAGCCAGGCCAGCACGCGCTCGCGAGCGACGTCCATGCCAGCATCCAGGTAGATCGCGCCGATCAGCGCTTCGAGGGCGTCGGCCAGAATCGATTCGCGACGGAAACCACCGCTTTTCAGTTCGCCCGAACCCAGACGCAGGTAGTCGCCCAGATCGAAACCACGAGCCAGCACGGCCAGTGTCTCACCCTTCACCAGACGTGCGCGCAAACGCGACAACTGGCCTTCGCGAGCCAGCGGGAAGCGATCGAACAGCGCCTCGCCGGCGACGAAGTTGAGGATGGCATCGCCAAGGAATTCCAGGCGTTCGTTGTTACGCCCGGCAAAGCTGCGGTGCGTGAGGGCCAGCAGCATCAGCTCCTGATCCTTGAAGGTGTAACCGAGCTGGCGCTCGAGACGGCTTAGAGAAACGCTCACGGTTTACCCACGCTGAGTTCGTGGCTGGATTCCACTGCCATCGCCGGGGTACGGCGCAGGCCTGGGACAAATAACGCTGTGTTCAAAAATGACGTCCTGAATATCGTGGCTTCATGCCCTGGTGCCGATTTGTGTCGACGCCAGAAATGCATTCGGCGCTGTGGTCAACAGCGCCGTGATTGATTACTTGATCAGGCCAACCCGCGAGAAATTCGGCAGGTGGCTGAGTTTCGGTTCCGGCCAGCTCATCCAGACAGCGAAGGCTTTGCCGACGATATTCTGGTCGGGAACCATGCCCAGCAGATCCTTGGGAATGTTCGGATCATCCCAATAGCGACTGTCGTTGGAGTTGTCGCGGTTGTCGCCCATCATGAAGTAGTGCCCGGCCGGCACGGTCCAGGTATGGTCCGGCGTCGCGCGGTAGCGGCTCATTTCCTTGCGGATCAGGTGCTCGGCGGCGCCGAGTTTTTCCTTGTAGAGTTCCGCGCTGCCCAGCGTGCCCGGCTCGGAGCCGACCAGTTGCTCGGCAATCGACTCGCCATTGACGAACAGACGCTTGTCGGCGGTGTAACGCACCGTGTCGCCCGGCACGCCGACTACACGTTTGATGTAGTTGACGTTCGGGTCGCTCGGGTAGCGGAACACCATCACATCGCCACGCTGTGGATCACCGACTTCGATGATTTTCTTGTCGATCACCGGCAGACGGATCCCGTAAGAAAACTTGTTCACCAGAATGAAGTCGCCGACATCCAGCGTCGGTTTCATCGAGCCGGACGGAATCTGGAACGGTTCTACCAGGAACGAACGCAGCACCAGCACGATGAACAGCACCGGAAAGAACGACTTGCCGTATTCGACCAGCAACGGCTCTTTGTTCAGCTTCTCGACCACCACGGGCTCGGGCTGGCTGACACTGCCTTGATAAGAGGCAATCGCAGCACGCCGGCGCGGCGCCAGGAACAGCAGATCGAGCAACGCCAACAGGCCGCAGACGAACACGGCGATGACCAGCAACAGCGGGAAATTTAGTGACATAGGACCTGACTATTCCAACCTGAGCACGGCGAGGAAGGCTTCTTGTGGAATTTCCACGTTGCCGACCTGCTTCATGCGTTTCTTACCGGCCTTTTGCTTTTCAAGCAGCTTTTTCTTACGGCTTACGTCACCGCCGTAGCATTTGGCCAATACGTTCTTTCTGAGTGCCTTGACGGTTGTCCGGGCAACGATCTGACCGCCAATGGCCGCCTGGATCGCCACGTCGAACATCTGACGAGGAATCAGTTCTTTCATCTTCTCGGTCAACTGGCGACCTTTGAAGTGCGAATTGTCACGGTGCACGATCAACGCCAGGGCGTCGACCTTGTCACCGTTGATCAGCACGTCCAGTTTCACCAGATTAGCCGATTGGTAACGATCGAAATGGTAATCCAGCGAAGCATAGCCGCGGCTGGTGGATTTGAGACGGTCGAAGAAGTCCAGGACCACTTCGTTCATCGGCAGGTCGTAGGTCACTTGTACCTGATTGCCGAGGAACAGCATGTCGACCTGTACGCCGCGTTTCTCGATGCACAGGGTGATGACGTTGCCCAGGTGTTCCTGCGGAACCAGGATATTGGCTCGCACGATCGGCTCGCGCATGTCTTCAATGGCCGACACATCCGGAAGCTTGGACGGGTTGTCGACGTAAATCGTTTCACCGGTTTTCAGCACCAGCTCGAAAATTACCGTTGGCGCGGTGGTGATCAGGTCCAGGTCGTATTCGCGCTCGAGGCGCTCCTGGATGATCTCCATGTGCAGCATGCCGAGGAACCCGCAACGGAAGCCGAAGCCCAGGGCGTCGGAGCTTTCCGGGGTGTACTGCAGCGAGGAGTCATTCAGGGTCAGTTTCTGCAGCGCTTCGCGGAAGTCCTCGAAGTCGTCGGAACTGACCGGGAACAGACCGGCGTAAACCTGTGGCTGGATGCGTTTGAAGCCGGGCAGCACTTCAACGTCCGGGGTCGAGCTCAGGGTCAGGGTGTCACCGACCGGTGCACCGTGAATGTCCTTGATGCTGGCGATGATGAAGCCCACTTCGCCGGCCTTGAGGTCAGCAGTGGCAGTGTGTTTCGGGTTGAACACACCGACGCTGTCCACCAGGTGGATCTTGCCGGTGGATTTCACCAGGATCTTGTCGCCCTTCTTCACGCGGCCATGACGCACGCGCACCAGGGAAACAACGCCCAGGTAGTTGTCGAACCAGGAGTCGATGATCAACGCTTGCAGCGGATCTTCGATGTTGCCGGTCGGCGCAGGAATGGTCGCGACCAGACGCTCGAGCACTTCGTCGACACCCAGGCCGGTCTTGGCACTGCAGGTGACGGCGTCGGTGGCGTCGATGCCGATGATCTTCTCGATCTCGTCCTTGACGCGGTCGGGCTCGGCCTGTGGCAGGTCGATCTTGTTCAGCACCGGCATGACCTCGAGGCCCTGCTCGATGGCGGTGTAGCAGTTGGCCACGGACTGGGCCTCAACACCCTGACCGGCATCGACCACCAGCAATGCGCCTTCACACGCGGCCAGGGAACGGCTGACTTCGTAGGTGAAGTCGACGTGACCCGGGGTGTCAATGAAGTTCAGCTGGTAGGTGACGCCGTCTTTGGCTTTGTAATAGAGGGTAACGCTGTGGGCCTTGATGGTGATCCCGCGTTCGCGCTCCAGATCCATGGAATCCAGTACCTGGGCTTCCATTTCACGCTCGGCCAGGCCACCGCACATCTGGATGAAACGGTCAGCCAGCGTCGACTTGCCATGGTCAATGTGGGCGATGATGGAGAAATTGCGGATATGACTCAAATCACTCACGGATCAACACTCAAAAAGGCTGCAGGCTTGGCCCGCCGAAAAATAGCCGGGAATTGTACCTGATACACGGCGCAAGCGTCACGTTCGCCTGTCACCCGGATTGCATACGAAAACGCCCCGATCTGTCGACCGAGGCGTTTTCGCGGTTAAAGCATTGGCAACAACGTGGCCATCAACCGGCGCGTCGCAGCAACCAGACACCCGCCAGCGCACAGACCGTGGCCGGCACCAGCACCGCGAACAGCGGCGAGAAGCCAAACACCAGGCTCGACGGGCCGAGCAGATCCTGGACGATGCGGAAGGTGAAGCCCACCAGCACGCCGGTGAACACTCGCTGACCGAGGGTTACCGAGCGCAATGGGCCGAAGATGAAGGAGATCGCCATCAGCACCAGCGCAGCGGTGACCAGCGGCTGCAACACCTTGACCCAAAATGCCAGCCAGTAACGACCGTTGCTCAGGCCTTGATCCGCCAGATAGTGGATATAGCCCCACAGACCGGAAATCGACAGCGACTCAGGCGCCATCACCACCGTGTTGAGCAGTTGCGGGCTCAGCGACACGTCCCACTCCTCGCTCGGCGCATTCACCACTTCGGTGCTGCGCTCGTGGAACACCGTGGTGGTCACGTCGCTGAGCAGCCAGCGCTTGCCGTCGAAATCCGCACGTTTGGCGAAACTGGAGCTCAGCAGGTGGCGCTCTTTGTCGAAGTGATAGCGGGTCACCCCATACAAGAGGCCGTTGGGTTGCACAGCGTTGATATGGATGAACTCCTCACCCTGACGGTGCCACATGCCGTGCTTGGCGCTCTGTGCGTCGCCACTGCCTTGCGCCAGCGAGCGATTGGCCTGGGCCATGCTTTCGGTGGCCGGGGCCACGTACTCGCCGATCAGCACGCCAGCCAGCATCAGCACCAGCATCGGCTTCATGACCGCCCAGACAATGCGCCCGATGGACACACCCGCAGCGCGCATGACCGTCAGCTCGCTGCTGCTGGCCAGACTGCCGAGGCCGATCAGACAGCCGATCAGCGCGGCCATCGGCAGCATTTCATACATTCGACGCGGTGCGGTGAGGAGGACGAAGCTCAGCACATCGGTCAGCGTGTAGGTATCGTTGACGTCGCTCATCTCGTCGATGAAGGCAAACAGGGTCGCCAGGCCCAGAATGATCGCCAGCACGGCGATGATCGCCACGAATACGCTGCTGCCGATGTAGCGGTCGAGTTTAACCACGGGCCACCTCCAGCGCAGCGCTGCGACGGCTGGCCAGCTTCAGGCGCAAGGGTTCCCAGTACAACAGGCCGAGACCGATGACCAGGAAGATCCCGTGCACCCACCACAGGCCAAGGGCCGGTGGAATCTTGCCTTTTTCGAGGGCGCCGCGGGCGGCAATCAGAATGGTCAGGTAAGCCATATAAAGAAGAATCGCCGGCAGCAGCTTCAGGAAACGGCCCTGACGCGGATTGACCCGCGACAACGGCACCGCCATCAGGGTCACGATGAACACCAGCAACGGCAGCGAAAGACGCCATTGCAGTTCAGCCTTGGAACGTTCGTCGTTGTTGCCCAGCAGGGTCGAAGTCGAGATCGCGTCTCGGTCGGTGACCTCGTCGCTGGCATCGGGCTTGGGCAGCAAAACGCCGTAAGTGTCGTATTTGATCGCGCGGTAATCGGCCTGACCCGGGCTGCCGTCATAACGATAGCCGTTGTGCAGGATCAGGTAGCGGTTGCCGTCCGGGTGGATCTCCTGACGACCCTTTTCAGCCACCAGCACGGAAATCCCGCGGTCCTTCTGATTGGCCCCAAGGTTTTTCTGCGAGATGAATACGCCGCCGAGGTTGACGCGGTCATCGGTCAGGCTTTCGGTGTAGGTCACCCGGGTGCCGTCACGCAACTCCTGAAAACGGCCAGGCTCGAGGGTATCGAACTCGGTCAGGGCGTCCTGCTTGTTCAGCAGCAGCTGAAACTGGTTGGCGCCCTGCGGGGCCAGGCTCAAGCTCAGCCACGCGACGACCAGCGCCACCAGGGTTGCCGGGAACAGGGTCATGCGCAGCAGACGCTGCTGACTCATACCGGTGGCCGAGAGCACGGTCATTTCGCTTTCGAGGTACAACCGTCCGTAAGCCAGCAGGATCCCGAGAAACAGGCCCAACGGCAGGATCAACTGCATGAAACCCGGCAGGCGGTAACCCATGATCAGGAACAGCGATCCCGGATCGAGTTGGCCCGCAGCGGCCTGGGCAAGGTATTTGATGAAGCGACCGCTCATGATGATGACCAGCAGCACGGCGCTGACGGCGCTCAGGGTCAACATCACTTCACGGGACAGATAACGGAAGACGATCAAACCAGACACTCCAGGGTTGTCAGGCTAAGGCGGCCAAACAAGCAAACGTTTCGAGCGACCCGCAAGGCAGAGCCGTCGAAAAAAGATGCGGCATTATCCTGTGATTGAGGCCGCCTGTCACTGCGCACACTCACCCAAGCGTAGATTCCGTTGAAGATCGCACAACCGAGGGTTGTCAGGCGCGGTGAGCGAGGTTCAAACTGCCGCCTTCGTCGCAGGCACAGACCTGCGCCTCTTCTATCTATAAGCAGGCGACTGCGGACACCGTCGAACGCCTGCGTGTTGACCATTCATTCAGGGATCCGGACATGGAACTGGTTGTAAAAAGCGTTAGCCCAGAAACGTTGAAAACCGCCACCCTGGTGGTTGCCGTCGGCGAAGGCCGCAAACTCGGCGTTGCCGTCAGACAGGTCGACGAGTTGAGCGGTGGCGCGATCAGCGCCGTGCTCAAGCGTGGCGATCTGGCCGGCAAGGTCGGTCAAAGCCTGCTGCTGCACAGCCTGCCGAACCTCAAGGCCGAGCGCGTGCTGCTGGTCGGCGTGGGCAAGGATGAAGAACTGGGTGACCGTCCGTTCCGCAAAATCGTTGCCGGCATCCTCAACACCCTGAAAGGTCTGGGCGGCAGCGACGCCGTGCTGGCCCTGGACGAGATCATCGTCAAAAATCGCGACAGCTACGGCAAGACCCGCCTGCTGGCGGAAACCCTGGTGGATGGCGAATACACCTTCGATCAGTTCAAGAGCCAGAAAGCCGAACCGCGTGCCCTGAAGAAAATCACCCTGCTGACCATCAAAGCCGCTCAGGCCGAAGTGCAGCGCGCGGTGAACCATGCCACCGCGATCGCCAACGGCATGGCCTTCACCCGTAATCTGGGCAACCTGCCGCCGAACATCTGCCACCCGACCTTCCTTGGCGAACAAGCCAAGAACCTGGGCAAAGAGTTCAAGGATCTGAAAGTCGAAGTCCTCGACGAGAAGAAGATCAAATCACTGGGCATGGGTTCGTTCTACGCCGTCGGTCAGGGCAGCGCCCAGCCACCGCGCCTGATCGTCATGCAATACAACGGTGGCAAGAAGTCCGAGAAGCCTTACGCGCTGGTCGGTAAAGGCATCACTTTCGACACCGGCGGCATCAGCCTCAAGCCGGGCGCCGGCATGGACGAAATGAAGTACGACATGGGCGGCGCGGCCTCCGTGTTCGGTACCCTGCGTGCTGTGCTCGAACTGAAGCTGCCGATCAATCTGGTGTGCATCCTCGCCTGTGCGGAAAACATGCCGAGCGGCACTGCGTCGCGTCCGGGCGACATCGTCACCACCATGAGCGGCCAGACCGTGGAAATCCTCAACACCGACGCCGAAGGCCGTCTGGTGCTGTGCGACGCGCTGACCTACTCCGAGCGCTTCAAGCCGCAAGCGGTGATCGATATCGCCACCCTGACCGGTGCCTGTGTGGTTGCACTCGGTGCACACACGTCTGGCCTGCTGGGCAACAATGACGAACTGATCGAGCAACTGCTCAGTGCCGGCAAGGCCGCTGACGACCGTGCCTGGCAACTGCCGCTGTTCGACGAATACCAGGAGCAACTGGACAGCCCGTTCGCCGACATCGCCAACATTGGCGGACCGAAGGCCGGCACCATCACCGCCGCGTGCTTCCTGTCGCGCTTCACCAAGAACCTCAACTGGGCGCACCTGGACATCGCCGGCACCGCATGGACCAGCGGCGGCAAGGACAAAGGCGCCACTGGCCGTCCGGTTCCGCTGCTGACCCAATACCTGCTGGACCGCGCCAAAGCCTGAAACCGATGAACCTGGGCGGCGTCACTCTATGGTGACGCCGTTCCAGGCTCAGGAACCGCAATGACCAAAGTCGACTTCTACATCCTGCCCAGCGCCGACCCTTCGGCTCGCCTGGACTTTGCCTGCAAGCTCACCGAAAAAGCCTGGCGTATGGGCCATCGCATCTACCTGCATTGCAGCGATGCTGCTCAGCGTGATGATCTCGATGCGCGCCTGTGGGCGTTCAAGGGTGAAACGTTCGTGCCGCACGGCCCTGCCGAGAGCGAGCCGGATGGTTTGATCGTGCTGGGACTGAGCGCAGACTGCGGCGAGCATCAGGATCTGCTGGTCAACCTCGACCTGAAAATCCCGGCCTTCGCCAGCAAATTCGCCCGCGTGGCGGAAGTGGTGGTGGAAGATCCGACGATTCGCGCGGCGGCACGGGAGAGTTTCCGTTTCTACCGCGAACAGGGCTATCCTCTGCAAGATCACCGTTTACAGCGACTCTGAGTACGCCGATGGACACTCCAAAACCGCTGCAAAAGCCTGCGCACCTGCTGGACGATCTCGAATCGATCCGCCAGTTGCTCGGCGATGACAACCTGCAACCGCCGCTGCTGACCGACACGGTCGATGACGGTGAACAGGAACAGATTCCGATGCTGTTCGAGGCCGTCGACGCCACGCCGCCGACCATCGAACCGCCACCTGCTCCGGCTCCGGCACCCGCTGCCGCACCTGTGGATAAAGGCCCGGACGCGCTGCTGCACCTGGACAGCGAACTGCGCGCCGCCGCGCAGTTGATCATGCAGGACGTGATCGACGACTTCGCACCGCACATCGAAACCGAAATCAAACGCCGCCTCGAGGCGCGGATGGAACGGCTCCTCAGCCAGTACGAATAACCCGGCCCCCGGTATTTTGTGGCGTGGGAGCTTGCTCCCGCTGGGGTGCGAAGCGCCCCCAAAACCATCCAACAGTGTTTTGTCCGCGAAGCCTGCGTGGCAGTGTTTACGACTGCTGCGCAGCCGAGCGAGAGCAAGCTCCCTCGCCACAGAGTTCGCGACCACATTTAGAGCTCCATCCGGCCCGCCCCGCTCGCCCTCGGCCCCATGCCCCGCTATACTTCCCGGCTTTTCCTGAATAAATGCCAATAGGGTCCCGCCGCGCATGGATAAGACCTACCAGCCGCACGCCATTGAAACTTCCTGGTACAACACCTGGGAGTCCGAGAACTATTTCGCACCGCAAGGCGCGGGCGATTCCTACACCATCATGATCCCGCCGCCGAACGTCACCGGCAGCCTGCACATGGGTCACGGTTTCAACAACGCGATCATGGACGCCCTGATCCGTTTCCGCCGCATGCAGGGTCGCAACACCCTGTGGCAGCCGGGCACCGACCACGCAGGTATCGCCACGCAGATGCTGGTGGAGCGTCAACTGGAAGCCACCGGGCAGAACCGCCACGACCTGGGCCGCGAGAAATTCCTCGAGAAAGTCTGGGAGTGGAAGGATCAGTCCGGCGGCAACATCAGCCGTCAGATCCGCCGCCTCGGCTCGTCCGTGGACTGGAGCCGCGAGCGCTTCACCATGGACGACGGTCTCTCGGAAGCGGTCAAGGAAGCCTTCGTACGCCTGCACGAAGACGGTCTTATCTACCGCGGCAAGCGTCTGGTCAACTGGGACACCAAGCTGCACACGGCGATTTCCGACCTCGAAGTGGAAAACCACGACGAAAAAGGTTTCCTGTGGAACCTCAAGTACCCGCTGGCCGACGGCGCGAAAACCGCTGAAGGTAACGATTTCCTGATCGTCGCGACCACCCGTCCGGAAACCATGCTCGGCGACTCCGCCGTCGCGGTTAACCCGAACGACGAACGCTACAAAGCCCTGATCGGCAAATTCGTCGAGCTGCCACTGGTTGGCCGCCGCATCCCGATCATCGCCGACGATTACTGCGATCCTGAATTCGGCACCGGCTGCGTGAAGATCACCCCGGCCCACGATTTCAACGACTACGAAGTCGGCAAGCGCCACAACCTGCCGCTGCTGAACATCTTCGACAAGAACGCCAACGTGCTGCCCGCAGCCCAGGTGTTCAACCTTGACGGCACGTTGAACCACAGCATCGACGGCAAGATCCCGGCCGAGTACGCCGGTCTCGAGCGTTTCGAAGCGCGCAAGCAGATCGTCGCTGCGTTCGACGCCGCCGGCCTGCTGGTCAGCGTCGACGATCACAACCTGAAAGTGCCGAAAGGCGACCGTTCCGGCACCGTGATCGAGCCGTGGCTGACCGACCAGTGGTACGTGTCGACCAAGCCTCTGGCCGAGCCGGCGATTGCCGCCGTTGAAGACGGCCGCATCCAGTTCGTGCCGAAGCAATACGAAAACATGTACTTCTCGTGGATGCGCGACATCCAGGACTGGTGCATCAGCCGTCAGCTGTGGTGGGGCCACCGGATTCCGGCCTGGTACGACGAGGCGGGCAAGGTCTACGTCGGTCGCGACGAAGCCGAAGTGCGTGCCAAGCACAACCTCGGCCCGGACGTTGCGCTGCAACAGGACAACGACGTGCTCGACACCTGGTTCAGCTCGGGTCTGTGGACGTTCTCCACTCTGGGTTGGCCGGAAAAGACCGAGTTCCTGAAGAAATTCCACTCCACCGACGTGCTGGTCACCGGTTTCGACATCATTTTCTTCTGGGTTGCCCGGATGATCATGCTGACGATGCACCTGATCAAGAACGAGGACGGCACCCCGCAAGTACCGTTCAAGACCGTTTACGTGCACGGCCTGGTGCGTGATGGCCAGGGCCAGAAGATGTCCAAGTCCAAGGGCAACGTCCTGGACCCGCTGGACATCATCGACGGTATCGAGCTGGAAGCCCTGGTGCAGAAACGCACCTCCGGCATGATGCAGCCGAAACTGGCGAAGAAGATCGAGAAGCAGACCCGCGACGAGTTCGCCGACGGCATCGCCAGCTACGGCACCGACGCCCTGCGCTTCACCTTCTGCTCGCTGGCGTCCACCGGTCGCGACATCAAGTTCGACATGGGCCGCGTCGAAGGCTATCGCAACTTCTGCAACAAGATCTGGAACGCCGCGCGTTATGTTCTGGACAAGGGCGAAGACTGCGGCCAGAACGGCGAAGCCTACGAGCTGTCGCTGGCGGATCGCTGGATCATCTCGCAACTGCAGCGCACCGAAGCCGAAGTGACCCGTCAACTGGATCAGTTCCGTTTCGACCTCGCCGCGCAAGCGCTGTACGAGTTCATCTGGAACCAGTACTGCGACTGGTACCTGGAACTGTCCAAGCCAGTGCTGTGGGACGAAAACGCGCCGGTCGAGCGTCAGCGCGGCACCCGTCGCACGCTGGTGCGCGTGCTGGAAGTGGCACTGCGTCTGGCGCACCCGTTCATGCCGTTCATCACTGAAGAAATCTGGCAGCGCATCGCGCCGCTGGCCGGTATTCAGGGCAAGACGATCATGCTGCAGCCTTGGCCAGTGGCCAACGAAGAGCGCATCGATCCGGCCGCCGAAGACGACATCGAATGGCTCAAAGGCCTGATGCTCGGCACGCGCAACATTCGTGGCGAGATGAACATCGGCCCGGGCAAACCGCTGCCGATCTACCTGAAGAACGTCAGCGCTGAAGACCAGCGTCGTCTGACCGAGAACGAAGCGCTGCTGAAGAAGCTGGCGCGTCTGGAATCGATCACCGTGCTGGCCGCTGGCGAAGAAGCACCACTGTCCGCCACCGCGCTGGTTGGCGAGATGGAAGTGCTGGTGCCGATGGCCGGCCTGATCGACAAGGGCGCCGAGCTGGCGCGTCTGGACAAGGAAATCCTGCGTCTGCAAGGTGAAGTCCAGCGAGTTGGCGGCAAGCTGTCGAACGCCGGTTTCGTTGACAAGGCGCCGGCCGAAGTCATCGAGAAGGAACGCGCCAAACTGGCCGAGGCTGAACAGGCCTTGGGCAAACTGGCCGAGCAACATGCGCGGATTTCCAGCCTGTAAGGGCAAGCCGCAATGAAAAAGGGAGGCCAAGTGGCCTCCCTTTTTTATTCCAGAACACCAATCCCCTGTAGGAGCTGCCGAAGGCTGCGATCTTTTGACTTTGATTTTTTTAAAAACAAGATCAAAAGATCGCAGCCTTCGGCAGCTCCTACATGCGTTCGGCGCATGACTCATCAATGTGGGACAATACCCGCCACTTTCAGCCATACCCGAATCGATCACACCCATGAACGCCCCCCGCACCCCCAAACCTGCGCGCAAGAAACCTGATGCCGCGACCCCGGCCAAAGCCGTCGAGCCGCGTGAAAAGGCCAGCCTGCACCCGCGCAATCGCCACCAGGGTCGCTACGACTTCCCGGCGCTGATCAAGACCACGCCGGAACTGGCGAAGTTCGTGATCACCAACCCGTACGGCAAGGAAAGCATCGACTTCGCCAGCCCCGACGCGGTGCGCGTGTTCAACCGGGCGCTGCTCAAGGCGTTCTATGGCATCGAGCATTGGGACATCCCGGCCGATTACCTCTGCCCACCGGTACCGGGCCGTGCCGATTACGTGCACTTTCTTGCGGACCTGCTGGCCAGCATGAACGACGGCAAGGTGCCGCGCGGTGCAATCGTCAACGTGCTGGACATCGGCATGGGCGCCAACTGCGTTTATCCGCTGATCGGCAATAGCGAATACCGCTGGCACTTCCTCGGCTCGGAAATCGACCCGACCGCCGTGGCTGCCGCCCGAGCCATCGTCCAGTCCAACGGCCTGAACAAGGTGATCCAGCTGCGCCAGCAGGAAAACCGCAAACACATCCTGATTGGCCTGCTGGAACCGGGTGAGCGCTTTGACCTGACCATGTGCAACCCGCCGTTCCACGCCTCGATGGAGGAGGCAACCAAGGGCAGCGAGCGCAAATGGCGCGCACTGGGCAAGGCTGATCCGAAACGCAAACTGCCGGTGCTGAACTTCGGTGGTCAGTCTGCCGAGCTGTGGTGTGAAGGTGGTGAAGCGCGTTTCGTGACCCAACTGATCGCCGAGAGCGCGAACTTCCAGCACAAGGTGCTGTGGTTCAGCACCCTGGTCTCGAAAGCCTCGAACCTGCCGGCCATCGAAACCGCCCTGAAAAAGGCCGGCGTGCTGGAAAGCCAGGTGGTGGAGATGTCGCAGGGGCAGAAACAGAGCCGCTTCGTGGCGTGGACCTTCCAGACCAAGTCCGAGCAGCAGATCTGGCGTCGCGAGCGCTGGGTCCGCTAAACATTGCATCGCCGGACACAAATCAATTGTGGGAGCGAGCTTGCTCCGGGCGGCGCTCCGACGAATGCGGCGCATCAGTCAATTCGACTTTGACTGACACACTGCTTTCGCGAGCAAGCTCGCTCCCACAAAGGTTTGCGGAGTTCAGGAGTCAGTCGCCAAATCGCAGGCACAAAAAAACCGTGCCCGGATCGCTCCGGTGCACGGTTTTTTTATCGCTGCGTCTTACTTGTTCACAGCGTCGGTCAGGCCTTTGGCCACAACCAGCTTGATCACTTTCTTGGCAGGGATTTCGATGGCAGCGCCAGTCGAAGGGTTACGGCCAGTGCGGGCAGGACGCTCGGTCACTTTCAGCTTGCCGATACCTGGCAAGGTGATTTCGCCGCCGTTTTCCAGCTGATCGGCAACGATTTGGCCCAGTTGGTCCAGAGCGTTACGCGCGGTGGTTTTCGGCGCGTCGATAGCTTCAGCGATGTCGGCGATCAGTTGGTCTTTAGTAAGAGCCATGTAGTGTTCCTTCCCTATCAAATTCATATGGATTGCAGAGTGCAGTGTCAGCCATCGAGCCCGATCTTCTGGATCTGGCACCCTCGGCGATAACCACGACGAGTCGGGTTATAGATACCGAAATCAGGGTTTGGTTCGACCTGACAAATGCTGATTGCACGCTTAACGCAGTGACTTCGCGTAAGACCGGGCAAAACTAGCACAGAGACGGGGAAATATCCGCCTCTAGCTACCCATTTGGTCAGGTTTATTGCTCTAAATCGGTAAAAAACTGCATAAGGGCGGCCACCCGCCCCGGATTTGCCCTTCACCCCGCGCCAAAACCAGTGGTTGCGGTACACTGGGCGCTTTTTCGGGGGAGCCCGCCCTCCTCCCTTCCACCAGCCGAGAAGCCCATGCCGATCCGTCATTGCATCGTCCACCTGATCGACAAAAAACCCGACGGCACGCCCGCAGTTCTGCACGCCCGTGACTCCGAACTGGCTGAGTCCGCGGCCATCGAGAACATGCTTGCCGACCTCAACGAGAGCTACAACGCCAAGCAAGGCAAAGCCTGGGGCCTGTTCCATCCGGAATCCGGCGCGTTTCCGTTCAGCGGCTGGCTGAAGGAATACATGGAAGGCGGCAAGGACTTCGCCGCGTTCAGCAAGGTTGCGGTCGAGCATCTGCAGAAACTGATGGAAGAGTCGAACCTGTCGGTCGGCGGCCACGTGCTGTTCGCCCACTATCAGCAAGGCATGACCGACTACCTGGCGATTGCCCTGCTGCACCACAGCGAAGGCGTGGCGGTGACCGATGAGCTGGACGTCACCCCGTCGCGTCACCTCGACCTCGGCCAACTGCACCTGGCGGCGCGGATCAACGTCTCCGAGTGGCAGAACAACAAGCAGTCCAAGCAATACATCTCGTTCATCAAGGGCAAGAACGGCAAGAAGGTTTCGGAGTACTTCCGCGACTTCATCGGCTGCCAGGAAGGCGTCGACGGCCCGGGCGAGACCCGCACCCTGCTCAAGGCCTTCAGCGACTTCGTCGAGAGCGAAGACCTGCCGGAAGATTCCGCCCGCGAGAAAACCAAGACTCTGGTCGATTACGCCAGCAGTCAGGCCAAGCTCGGCGAGCCAATGGGCCTGGAAGAGCTGTCGGAGCTGATCGACGAAGAACGGCCGAAAGCCTTCTACGATCACATCCGCAACAAGGACTACGGTCTGTCGCCGGAAATTCCGGCGGACAAACGCACCCTCAACCAGTTCCGCCGCTTCACCGGCCGCGCCGAAGGCCTGTCAATCAGCTTTGAAGCGCACCTGCTGGGTTCGAAGATCGAATACGACGAAGAGGCCGGCACCCTGATCATCAAGGGCCTGCCGACCTCGCTCACCGATCAGCTCAAGCGCCGCAACTGATGCTGGGCAATGTGCTGAAGAAGGTTGCGCTGGTTCTGCTGGTGGTGGTGATCTATCAGAACTGGGGCAAGATCGAGCGGGTGTTCAACCCGTCGCAGGTGGTCTCTGAGCAGACGCGGGCGCAGGCCCGTGTCGTGCTGTATGCCACCGACTGGTGCGGCTACTGCAAGCAGACCAAGCGCTTTCTCGACAGCAAGGGGATTCCTTTCAAGGAATTCGACATCGATAAGGACGCCGAGGCGCGCAAGGCGTATGAGGCGCTGGGTGGACGCGGGATTCCGCTGATCGACGTGAATGGCACGTTGATTCGCGGGTTTGACCCGGACGAGATCCTCGCTGCCCTGAAATAACACACACCTGTGGCGAGGGAGCTTGCTCCCGCTGGGCTGCGGAGCGGCCCGCGCTTTTCAGGGGGAGCGCGCGTTCGCATGTTTTGCGACTGCTGCGCAGTCGAGCGGGAGCAAGCTCCCTCGCCACAGGGTCGGTCGCTGTTACTTGGCTTCGATGCGGAAACCAAAGCGCGGGAAGTGCACGTGCACCACGCCACCACGCGGGTCTTCGCGGCGCAGGATCAGCTCTTCGCGGCCAGCAAACAGCAACTCGCCTTCCACCGGATCCACCCCGTAGTCGATGGCAGCAATCGCCACCTGCTGCCCGGCCTTGAACCCGTTCGGATCGACAAATCGCTCATCCGGCAGCGCCGCCGGCGTCGAGGTGCGCGCCACTTCCAGCGCCGCTTCGGCGGTCATTTCGCTCGCGGCGCCATGGCCAAAGCCCAGCACACGCCCAAGCCAGGCCGTCACGGCCGGATATTCATCGACCAACGGCGCAGTGACGTGCGTCGCCTTGAGGAACCACAGCGGATGCGCCAAGGCGAAGTCGGCAATCGATGGCTCACCGAACAGGAAGTCGCCCTGCTCGCGCTGCAACTGCTGCTCCAGGCGCGCCATGATCGTTGGCCATTGGTGTTTGGCCTGTTCGGCCGGCAACCGCGTGGCGCTGCCACCACTGAACAGACCGGCACGGTCAGCGATAAACGCCTTGATCGCCTCCGGCGGCAACTTGCCGAAACGTACCGCCACCGATTCCGGCTGGAACACCAGGCTGACCGCATGCTGGAACACCACCGAATCGGCCCATGCCGCGAAGCTGGCGCTGGTCATTTCCTGACCTTCCGGGAAAAACGCCGGCAGGGCTTTTTCCTGCTCCAGACGACGGGCGATCAACGAGGTGTCGCAATAGATGTCCGCGCCGATCTGCAACACTGGAGTCTTGCGGTAGCCGCCAGTCAGCGCGGTCAGATCCGGCTTGGGCATCACCGGCGAGATGTGCACCGAGCGCCAGGACAAGCCTTTGAAGCCCAACAGGAGGCGAGCCTTTTCGGCAAATGGAGAGGTCGGGTAATGATGCAGAATCAACTCGGACATGCTCGGCTCCGCCGCACAGAAAGTGAATCGGCAGCTTAGCGTGCATTTGATTAGCAGCCTACAGATCTGGCTGATGGGAACCGATCAGTCAGATTGATAAGACGCCACCAGACATTCCTTGGCGCTCTTGCGCAGCTTCTTGATCAAGCGTTCCTGGCGCAACGCATCGCTCTTGTCGCGGCAACGTTCGGTGTAGACCAGCGCCATCGCCGGGCTGGACAGGAAGAACCGCGCGCCCTTGCCGCTTTGATGCTTGGCGAAGCGGCGCACCGGGTCGTCGCTGATCCCGCAGTACAGCGAGCCATTGGCCGCGCGCACGAGGTAGACGAACCAGGACTTGCTCACGGGTTCGACAACATCAACCGTTTTTTCGCTGAGGCTGGTCACTTCGGGATCTGGACGTGTAGGAAACAGGCCGCGATCTTATCAGCGACCGGCCTGAAATGCCTTCAGCCCTTTCAGCGCCTGCGCCCGGACGGCGTTGCGTACCAGCGGTGTCCAGCCCAGCAGCAAGCCCTTGAAACCCAACGCCTGACGCGACCAGCGCCACAGGTCGAAATGGTCGTGGTGCTCGCAGATCTTGCCGTCACGAAAGACGAAGCGCGCCTGGATATCGTTGATCACCACGTTGCCGGTCTGGCTGAACAGGTAAGTGGCCACCCAGTGAGCGCCGCCGCTGCGCTCGTCAGCACGGACATTGTCGAAGGTCAGGGAAAAGTCCTTGGCGCGAGTGGTGAGCATGCGCCACATGTCGCCGGCATCGCGCCCGCGCAGTTCACCGAAGGCCGGATCGCTGAACACCACATCGTCGGTATAGCACGCGGCCATGGCCTCGGCGTCGAGGCGCTGGAAGGCTTGGTAGAAGCGGGTGATCAGGGCGGCGTGGGCTTCGCTCATGGGCAAACTCCGGGGAATGGACAGATTGCCAGCACGATAAGCTGCAAATCGCAGAAACACTATCGGCATTCGCAAAGCGAATACCACGCAAGATTTAAAGCACCGCAAAAACTGTGGGAGCGAGCCTGCTCGCGAAGAGGCCGGCACATTAAACACGATCTGTGCCTGAACCACTGTATTCGCGAGCAGGCTCGCTCCCACATGGGATATCACTGGCCCCACAAAAGGGTTACGCGTCAGATCTTTTCGCTTTGCACTTGCACGTACAGTGCCCGGCCGGCACCAAGGCCGGCAATGATCGCACCGGTGCCGATGATGCCGAAAATCCAGCCTACGGCATTCCAGCCGCCAGTCCAGTCATGCACCACGCCGACGGCGAACGGCCCCATCGACGCCAAGGTGTAGCCGAAGCCCTGGGACATGCTCGACAGGTTCGCCGCCACGTGCGAATCCCGCGAGCGCAGCACGATCAGGGTCAGCGCCAGACTGAACGTACCGCCCTGCCCCAGCCCCAACAGAATCGCCCAGCCCCACAGCCCTTCAATCGGCGCGTACAGGCAACCGAACAGACCGCCGAGGGTCAGCGCCATCACCACCACGATCGCCAGGCGCTGATCCTTGCCCCGGGTCGCCAGCCACGGTGCCGCGAGGGAGCTGGCGAGCTGAATGATCACCGAACCGGACAGCACCAGGCCGGCCTGGGTCGGAGTCAGGCCACGACCGATCAGGATCGACGGCAACCAGCCGAACACGATGTACGCCAGCGAGGATTGCAGGCCCATGTACAACGTCACTTGCCAGGCCAGCGGATCGCGCAGCAGCCCACGCACCCGATAGGCGACGTGGTGTGCGCCGTGTTTCTGCCCGACTTGCGGCAGCCAGAACAGCGCTGCCACCAGCGCCGGGATCACCCAGAAACCCAGGCCCAGCGCCCAGCTGTGGTCGAAGTGTTCGCTCAATGGCACGGTGGAACCCGCTGCCATTGCCGCGCCCAGGCACAGGGCCATGGTGTAGACGCCGGTCATGGTTCCGGCGTGTTTGGCGAAGTCGCGTTTGACAATGCCCGGCAGCAATACACCGATGATGCCGATGCTCGCGCCACCCAGCACACTGCCGGCGAACAGCCCGATCTCACCGAAGTTGCTGCGCACAATGATTCCGGCGGCCAGGGTCAGCAGAATCCCCAGCACCACCCGTTCGGCGCCGAAACGCCGCGCCAGAATCGGCGCCAGCGGCGCGAACAGTCCCAGGCACAACACCGGCAACGTGGTCAGCAAACCGGCCTTAGCCGCAGACAGACCAAGGCTTTTCGACACTTCGCTGAGCAGCGGCGCCATGCTCGACAGCGCCGGGCGCAGGTTCAGTGCCACCAGAATCAGCCCCAGCAGCAACAGCCACGGCCGGCGCACCAGTGGATGGCTTTGCTGTACTTGTTCGTCGTCAGCCTCGGCGTCGATCAGCAGCTCTTCGAGCTCCGCCGTGCGCTTGGGGGTTGAAAAGTTTTTCTCGCTTTCAAGGTTCATTGATCAACTGCCTCGATATGGCTTTGGCCCGTTCCGGGTCGCGTTGTTCGACCGCATCGAGCAACTCGATGTGCAGGTCGAATACTTCCTGACGGCGCGGGACGATGTTCAGCGTCTGGCGCAATTGCGCGCCGACGATGCTGGAGAAATAGCGATACAGCTCGCTGAGGGTCGGGTTGTGCGCGGCGTCCACCAGACGGCGATGGAACACCAGATCGCAGGCAATGTAAGTGTCGAGATCGCCGTGGTAGTGGCTGCCGCTGGTGCCGAGCGCTTCGCGCAATGCGGCGAGATCTTCATCGGTGCGGCGCAACGCGGCCAAGCCAATCGCCTCGACTTCGAGGATGTGCCGGGTCTCGCGCGCCTGCTCCAGCGAGCAACGGGACAATGCCTTGAGCGTGTCCATCGGATCGACCACTGCGCGCAAATAACTGCCATCGCCCTGCCGGATTTCGATCAACCCGGAAAACGCCAGCACGCGCATGGCTTCACGCACGGTGTTGCGGCTGATGCCCAGCTCGGCGCACAGCTCAGGCTCGGTCGGCAGCCGTTCGCCGACCTGCCACACGCCATCGGTGATGCGTTGGCGCAGTTGATCCAAGGCCTGATCGACCAGGGATCGCTTGATCAAAGGTGAGATGTCTGTCATGAAATTCGCCCTTTCATCCAATCATAGGATGAATTTTCTGACATCTTAGTCAGATGCTCCAGTTCACACAACCCCGGGTAGGAGCTGCCGCAGGCTGCGATCTTTTGATCTTGTGCTTAACGATCAACGTCAAAAGATCGCAGCCTGCGGCAGCTCCTACAGGGGAAAATGAAAATCGCAGGCAAAAGAAAACCCGGCACAGGGCCGGGTTTGTCTGGTGCATCAACCTGAATCAATGCAGGATCTGGCTCAGGAACAGTTTGGTGCGGTCATTCTGCGGGTTGTCGAAGAAGTCGTTCGGCGCCGCCTGTTCGACGATTTCACCCTTGTCCATGAAGATCACCCGGTTGGCCACGGTGCGGGCGAAGCCCATTTCGTGGGTCACGCAGAGCATGGTCATGCCGTCCTCGGCGAGACCGATCATGGTGTCCAGCACCTCTTTCACCATCTCCGGGTCGAGTGCCGAAGTCGGTTCGTCGAACAGCATGATTTTCGGTTTCATGCACAGCGCGCGGGCAATCGCCACACGCTGTTGCTGACCGCCGGACAGTTGCCCCGGGAATTTATGCGCCTGCTCCGGAATGCGTACGCGCTCCAGGTAATGCATGGCGATTTCTTCGGCCTTGCGCTTGGGCATCTTGCGCACCCACATCGGCGCCAGCGTGCAGTTCTGCAGGATGGTCAGGTGTGGGAACAGGTTGAAGTGCTGGAACACCATGCCGACTTCGCGGCGGATCGCTTCGATCTGCTTGAGGTCGTTGGTCAGCTCCACGCCATCAACCACGATGCGGCCCTGCTGGTGTTCTTCCAGGCGATTGAGGCAGCGGATGGTGGTCGACTTGCCGGAGCCCGACGGACCGCACAGAACAATACGCTCGCCCTGCTTGACGTTGAGGTTGATGTCTTTCAGCACGTGGAACTGGCCGTACCACTTGTTCACGCCCTGCATCTGGATAATGCCTTCAGGGCCCACAGGCTTTTTGATTGCTTCGCTCATTTACAGAGAACTCCTAACGCTTGTGGCCAGTGTCGAGCTTGCGTTCCAGATGCATGGAATAGCGCGACATACCAAAACAGAAAATCCAGAACACCAGGGCGGCGAACACGTAGCCTTCGGTGGCCATGCCCAGCCATTTCGGATCGGCAGCGGCTTGCTTGACGCTGTTGAGCAGGTCGAACAGGCCGATGATGATCACAAGGCTGGTGTCCTTGAACAGCGCAATGAAGGTGTTGACGATGCCCGGGATCACCAGCTTCAGGGCTTGCGGCAGAATCACCAGACCCATGGCGCGCCAGTAACCGAGGCCCATCGCCGCAGCCGCTTCGTACTGACCTTTGGGGATCGCTTGCAGACCACCGCGCACTACTTCGGCGACGTAGGCCGACTGGAACAGAATCACCCCGATCAGCGCCCGGAGCAGCTTGTCGAAGTTCATGCCTTCGGGCAGGAACAGCGGCAGCATCACCGAGGACATGAACAGCACCGTGATCAACGGCACGCCGCGCCAGAACTCGATGAACGTCACGCAGACCACGCGAATCGCCGGCATGTTCGAGCGACGGCCCAGTGCCAGAATGATCCCCAGCGGCAAGGCGCCGGCGATACCGACGGTGGCGATGACCAGGGTCAGCATCAGGCCGCCCCACTGGCTGGTTGCCACAGCATCGAGGCCGAACACGCCGCCATGCAGCAGGCACCAGGCGACGATCGGGTAGATCACCAGGAAACTCAGGCCGTACACCGCTTTACGCGGGAAGCGCGAGATGAACAGCGGCGCCACGCCGAGCACTGCCAGCCAAACAGTGAGGTCTACACGCCAGCGCAGTTCCACCGGGTAGTAGCCGTACATGAACTGGCCGAAACGCTGCTGAATGAACACCCAGCAGGCGCCGTCCTTGGTGCAGTCGGCGCGGGTGGTGCCGACCCAGTTGGCGTCGAGGATCGCCCAGCTGAGGATCGGCGGCACGACGAGATAAATCAGGTAAAACGCAAACAGGGTCAGCAGAGTGTTGAGCCAGCTGGAGAACATGTTGGCGCGTATCCACGCCATCGGGCCGAAAACCTTGGCCGGCGGTGGCATGTCGGGTTTGAAAGTATGGGTTGTCATGCGCTATTCCTCACCGCTCGATCAGCGCAATGCGCTTGTTGTACCAGTTCATCAGCAGGGAAATGCTGATACTGATCGCCAGGTACACGCTCATGGTGATGGCAATGACTTCGATCGCCTGACCGGTCTGGTTGAGCACGGTGCCGGCGAACAGCGAAACCATTTCCGGATAACCGATACCGGCGGCCAGCGACGAGTTCTTCGCCAGGTTCAGGTATTGGCTGGTCAGCGGCGGAATGATGACCCGCAGGGCTTGCGGAATGATCACCTTGCGCAGGGTCGGGCCGTTGCGCAAGCCGAGCGAACGCGCCGCTTCGGTCTGGCCATGGCTGACCGACTTGATCCCGGAACGAACGATTTCCGCGATGAATGCTGCGGTGTACACGGTCAACGCCAGGGTCAACGCCAGCAGTTCCGGGATCAGCACCCAGCCACCAACGAAGTTGAAGCCCTTGAGTTGCGGCATTTCCCAGTGCAGCGGGGCACCGAAGATCAGCGCGCACAAGGTCGGGATCACCAGCAGGATCGCCAGGCCGGTCCAGAACTTGTGGAATGGTTCGCCGGTGTCTTCGAATCGCTTGTTGGCCCAGCGGCACATCAGCACGATGGCGACGATGGCCAGCACCACGCTGATGAAGAATGCCCAGAAGCCGTCAGCCATTTGCGCGGCCGGCATGTTCAGGCCCCGGCTGCTGACAAAGAAGGTGTCACCGAAGTTGTGGCTGTTACGCGGTCCCGGCATGGTCAGGAACACCGCGAAGTACCAGAACAGGATCTGCAGCAGCGGCGGAATGTTGCGGAACACTTCCACATACACGGTCGCCAGTTTGCTGATGATCCAGTTCGGCGACAGCCGCGCCACACCGATGATGAAGCCCAGCAGGGTCGCCAGGATCACACCGATGAAGGTCACCAACAGCGTGTTGAGCAGGCCGATCACGAACACCCGAGCGTAACTGTCCGCTTCGGTGTAGGAGATCAGGTGCTGAGCGATGCCGAACCCGGCACTGCGCTCGAGAAAGTCGAAACCGGAGGTGATGCCCCGGTGTTGAAGGTTGGTCTGGGTGTTGTCGAACAGATACCAGCCCATGGCGACCACCGCCACGACGGTGATGATCTGAAACAGCCACGCACGCACTCGCGGATCGCTGAGGCTGAACCTCTGCTTTGGTGCGCCGATTGAATTTTGCATGAAGTGCCCCGGAAAAAATGGAACAGAACATCACCCGGCGGTTGGCCCGCCGGGTGATAGAACCATTAGCGCACTGGTGGTGCGTACTGAATGCCGCCGTTGGTCCACAGCGCGTTCAGGCCACGGTCGATTTCCAGCGGAGTGCTCTTGCCGAGGTTTTTCTCGAAGATTTCACCGTAGTTACCGACCTGCGAAACGATTTTCACAACCCAGTCCTTCGGCAGTTTCAAGTCCTTGCCGTATTCACCGTCAGCACCCAGCAGTCGAGCGACGTCCGGGTTCTTGGTGGATTTGGCTTCTTCCAGCACGTTTTTCGAAGTCACGCCGGCTTCTTCAGTGTTCAGCAGCGCGTAGCCAACCCAGCGAACAATCGCCAGCCACTCGTCGTCGCCATTACGCACGACCGGGCCCAGTGGTTCTTTGGAGATGGTTTCCGGCAGCACCACGTAGTCTTTCGGCGACGCTAGTTTGCTGCGCTGTGCGTACAGCTGCGACTTGTCGGAGGTCAGCACGTCGCAACGACCGGATTCCAGCGACTTGGCGCTTTCATCGGAGGTGTCGAAGGTGATCGGGGTGTATTTCAGGCCGTTGGCGCGGAAGTAGTCGGAGACGTTCAGTTCGGTGGTGGTACCGGCCTGGATGCAGATGGTTGCACCGTCCAGTTCCTTGGCACTTTTCACGCCCAGCTTGTTGTTGGCCAAGAAGCCCACACCGTCGTAGTAAGTGATGAAGCCCGGGAATTTCAGGCCCATACCGGCGTCACGCGAGCTGGTCATGGTGGTGTTGCGCGAGAGCAGGTCGATTTCGCCGGACTGCAGCGCGGTGAAGCGCTCCTTGGCGTTCAACTGGCTGAACTTGACCTTGTTGGCGTCGCCGAATACGGCAGCGGCCACAGCGCGGCAAACGTCAGCGTCGATCCCGAGAATCTTGCCCGAGGCGTCCGGCACCGAGAAACCCGGCAGGCCGTCGCTCACGCCGCATTGCACGAAACCTTTCTTCTGCACGGCATCCAGGGTTGCACCCGCCTGAGCGAACCCGCTGACGCCGAGTACTGCTGCAGCAGTCACGACCGCCAGAGTGGATTTCAACATCTTCATTCAAACCTCCAGTTTTGCTCTTGTTGTGTCGGAGCTTGAGTCCAGTCGCACCCTTTTGAGGCGTTGTTGACCCGTGTTGGCTTTTTTTGGGGTCAACCGACGTAAGACCTTCGCTATGAGTCTAGTAGGAGAAAATCCACATCATGGACAACTCACTTCTCACCAGTCGGCCGAACGGGCTGTAGCCCTTTCACGTTCGCGTTGCCCGTAGCGGCCATTGGCGAACATCCATCACCGGATTCTTTGCAATCCCTTCGCACGACGTACACTGATAGTGTTACCGCCACACGCGAGATCGGTTGCACGCTTAGAGCCATAGCAAAGCCCGTACCACACCGCCTGCTGAAGCGATTGCGCGACAGGTCAATAGCAAAACTTGTAGCCTTGCGACATCTTCTTAACGGATCGACCGGGCGCGCACCTCAATCACGCACTTAATGAGAGCGCCCGCACATTTTTGGAGCAGCCATGACCGAGCCCCTGATTCTTGAACCCGTAAAGCCCGCAGACGCCTGCGTGATCTGGCTGCACGGCCTCGGCGCGGATCGCTATGACTTTCTGCCGGTCGCCGAAGCGCTGCAGGAAAGCCTGCTGAGCACGCGCTTCGTATTACCGCAAGCGCCAACCCTGCCCGTCACCATCAACGGCGGTTACGCGATGCCGAGCTGGTACGACATAAAGGCCATGAGTCCGGCGCGGGCGATTGATCGTGAGCAACTGGAAGAATCGTCAGAGCGCATCGTCAAACTGATCGATGTGCAGCGCGCGGCCGGGATAGACGCCTCGCGGATTTTTCTCGCCGGGTTTTCCCAGGGTGGCGCCGTTGTTCTGCACACCGCTTATATAAAGTGGCAAGGTCCGTTGGGTGGCGTACTTGCCCTGTCCACTTATGCCCCGACCTTCACCGATGAAATGGAGCTTTCAGCCAGTCAGCAGCGTATTCCTGCGCTGTGCCTGCACGGCCAGTTCGATGGCGTGGTGCAGAACTCGATGGGACGCAGCGCCTATGAGCATCTGCTGAAGCATGGTGTCACCGTGACATGGCAGGAATACCCAATGGAGCACGAAGTGTTACCCGAAGAAATTCGCGACATCGGGGTCTGGCTGGGTGAACACCTGCGTTGATCGTTTCAGTTCGAACGTCCCTTTGATCATCCCACTACGCCGAGCCCGCTTCTTGCATTACACTGGCCGGCGTACATTCCTTAACCAATTGATGAGATGACCGTGCTCAAAGCACTCAAGAAAATGTTCGGCAAAAGCGAGGCTGAGCAGCTCGCGCCAGCCCCCAGTGCGCCCTCACGCGCCCCCGGCCCTCGCAGCGATACGCCCAAAGCCGAACGTCCGGCACCGGTAGCGACACCTCAGCCCGAGCCGCAGCCTGCCATCGCCACCGAATCTGTCCGCGCCGAAGCACCGAAACCGCCTCGGCCGCGCCGCGAACCGAAGCCCAAGGCACCGGTCATTCCCTGGAAACTCGAAGATTTCGTCGTCGAACCCCAGGAAGGCAAAACCCGCTTCCACGATTTCAAACTCGCTCCGGAACTGATGCACGCCATTCAGGACCTGGGCTTTCCATACTGCACACCGATTCAGGCGCAGGTGCTGGGTTTCACCCTCGCCGGCAAAGACGCCATCGGCCGCGCGCAGACCGGTACCGGCAAGACGGCCGCGTTCCTGATCTCGATCATCACCCAGCTGTTGCAGACCCCGCCGCCGAAAGAACGCTACATGGGCGAACCCCGTGCACTGATCATCGCGCCGACCCGTGAGCTGGTGGTGCAGATCGCCAAGGATGCTGCCGACCTGACCAAGTACACCGGTCTCAACGTGATGACGTTCGTTGGCGGCATGGACTTCGACAAGCAGCTCAAGCACCTCGAAGCGCGCCACTGCGACATTCTCGTTGCCACTCCGGGCCGTCTGCTCGACTTCAACCAGCGCGGCGACGTGCACCTGGACATGGTCGAAGTGATGGTGCTGGACGAAGCCGACCGCATGCTCGACATGGGTTTCATCCCGCAAGTGCGGCAGATCATTCGCCAGACTCCGCCGAAGTCCGAGCGTCAGACCCTGCTGTTCTCCGCGACCTTCACCGAAGACGTGATGAACCTGGCCAAGCAATGGACCACCGATCCGGCAATCGTCGAAATCGAAGTCACCAACGTGGCCAACGAAAACGTCGAACAGCACATCTATGCGGTGGCCGCGGCTGACAAATACAAATTGCTCTACAACCTGGTCAACGACAACGGCTGGGAACGCGTGATCGTCTTCGCCAACCGCAAGGACGAAGTGCGCCGCATCGAAGAGCGCCTGGTGCGCGACGGCATCAACGCCGCGCAACTGTCCGGCGACGTGCCGCAGCACAAGCGCATCAAGACCCTCGAAGGCTTCCGCGAAGGCAAGATCCGCGTACTGGTGGCCACCGATGTCGCCGGTCGCGGCATCCACATCGACGGCATCAGCCACGTGATCAACTTCACCCTGCCGGAAGTCCCGGACGACTACGTACACCGCATCGGCCGTACCGGTCGGGCGGGCGCCGACGGCGTGTCGATCAGCTTCGCCGGTGAGGACGACTCGTACCAGTTGCCGTCCATCGAAGAGAAGCTCGGCCGCAAGATCAGCTGCGAAACACCGCCGACGCACCTGCTGCGCGCAGTAGAACGCAAGCGTCCGCAGCCGCAGTAAGCAACTTGTAACGCAAAAAGCGCAGCCGGCAACGGACTGCGCTTTTTTTTGCCCGACGTTTTCACCAGGCGCTTGCGATAGATATCTAAAAGTCCATAATGGACAAATAAGTTCATATCCAGACCGCGGAGCCTGACATGTCCAGTACACCCTACGTGATCGACCACACTCAGGCCCGCGAGCTGCTGGCGCGCATCGACGTGCCGCAGACCCTGCGCAAACTGTTCCGCGACCTCGCCGCCGGCCACGCCGTGCAACCGGCGCAGCAGTTGGTGGAGTTTCCACAGGGCGCCGGCGACTTCATCAATTATCTGGGGGTGCTGGCCGAGGACGGCTTGTACGGCGTGAAAACCTCGCCGTACATCGTCCGCGAGCAAGGGCCACTGGTGACAGCGTGGACGCTGTTGATGTCAATGCAAACCGGCCAGCCACTGCTGCTGTGCGACGCCGGCGAACTGACCACCGCCCGTACCGCTGCGACCACCGCCGTGGCGGTCGACGCCCTCGCCCCGCTGAATGCCACACGACTGGCGATCATCGGCAGCGGCAAGGTTGCCCAGGCGCATCTGCATTACGTGAAAGGGCTGCGCGACTGGCAGCGCATCAGCGTGTATTCGCCGAGTCTGTCTGAAGACGCTGAAACCCGGGCGCTGCTGAAAGAGATCTACCCCGGAGTGACCATTGCCGACAGCCGCACAACCGCCCTCGCCGAGGCCGACGTGATCATGCTCTGCACCTCGTCCGCCGGCCCGGTCATCGACCCGGCCAGCTTGAGCAAACCGGCACTGATCACCTCCATCAGCACCAACGCTCCGCGCGCCCATGAGGTGCCCCCACAGAGCTTGGGCGACATGCAGGTGTTCTGTGACTATCGGCTGACCACGCCGGGTTCGGCGGGTGAAATGCTGATCGCCGCCGAGCAGCATGGCTGGAACAAGGATTTGATCATCGGCGACCTGGCCGATCTGCTCAGCGAGAAAGTGCCGCGTCCCGGTTACGACCGTCACGTATTTTTCCGTTCAATTGGCCTGGGCCTGGAAGACATTGCACTGGCCAATGCGATTTATCACCTCAAGCACTGACACCTCGATCCCTTGTGGGAGCTGACGAGTGAAACGAGGCTGCGATCTTTTGATTTTCAAAAGACAAGATCAAAAGATCGCAGCCTCGTTTCACTCGTCAGCTCCTACAGAATTCCAGATAAATTGGGAGATTTCATGAGCCAGGCAGATTTCATCATCATCGGCGGCGGGATTGCCGGCGCTTCCACCGGTTTCTGGCTGTCGCGCCACGCCAAAGTGATCGTGCTCGAACGCGAATCACACCCGGCCTATCACTCCACCGGACGTTCCGCCGCGCTGTACACCGCCGCCTACGGTACGCCGCAGGTGCGCGCGCTGACGCTGGCCAGCCGCGAGTTTTTCGACCATCCGCCGAGCGGTTTCTGTGAGCACCCATTGCTGACGCCGCGCGGCGAAATGACCGTGGATTTCAGCGGTGACGCCGCCGAACTGAACAACCAGTACCTCAGCGCCAAAGCCACGGTGCCAGAAATGCAGCTGCTCAGCGCCGACGAAGCCTGCGCCCGTCTGCCGATCCTGCGTCGGGAAAAAGTCCACGGCGCGATCTACGACCCGACCGCCAGCGACATCGACACCGATGCCCTGCATCAGGGCTACCTGCGCGGTATCCGCCGCAACAACGGCGAGGTGCACACCGATTGCGAAGTGCTGGGCCTGACGCGCGACGCCGATGGCCTCTGGCAGGTGCAAACCAACGGTCAGACCTTCAGCGCGCCGGTCATCATCAACGCCGCCGGCGCCTGGGCTGACCAGATCGGCGCGCTGGCTGGCGCCCAGGCGCTGGGCCTGCAACCGAAACGCCGTGCGGCGTTCATTTTCGCCGGCCCCGAGGGCGTGGACATTCATCACTGGCCGATGCTGGTCAGCCTCGACGAATCGTTCTATATGAAGCCCGACGCCGGGATGTTCCTCGGCTCGCCGGCCAACGCCGATCCGGTCGAACCGCATGACGTGCAACCGGAAGAGCTGGACATCGCCATGGGCATCTACCAGATCGAAGAGGCCACGACCCTGACCATCCGTCGTCCGACCCGCACCTGGGCCGGTTTGCGCAGCTTTGTCGCCGACGGTGATCTGCTCAGCGGTTTCGATCCGCAGGTGCCCGGGCTGTTCTGGGTCGCGGCCCAAGGCGGTTACGGTATTCAGACCTCACCGGCCATGGGCCAGGCCAGTGCGGCATTGGTACGCGGTGAAGCCTTGCCTGAACATCTGCAGCAGTTCGGCCTGAGCAGCGCCATGCTCTCCCTCGCAAGGCTCGGCTGAACCCCTTGGCGGATGACGCGCCCAACGGATTGCGGCACACTCGCAGCGCCCCCGTGCACGGGGGCGTTGACGCCGCCTGGAGCTCCACAAACATGACCGCCCCCGAATTCGATCCGGCACTGGATAATTTCCGTGCCATCGCCGACGCCATCGCCACGCTGTTCTTTCCCCACGCCGAAGTGGTGCTGCACGACTTGCGCACGCAAAAGGTCGACTACATCGCCAACAACTTGTCCAAACGCGAGATCGGCGACGATTCATCGCTTGAAGATATGCTCAGCGAGGAGGTCAGTGAGCGCAACATCGGTCCGTACGAAAAGCTCAATTGGGACGGCCAGAAGATACGCAGCCTGAGCACGGTGCTGCGCGACAGCAAAGAGCGGCCACTGGCGGTGCTGTGCATCAACCTGAATATTTCGTTGTTCGAGAATGCCAAGGCTGCGCTGGACCTGTTCCTGTCGCCGAGCAAACTGATCCCGCAGCCGGATTCACTGTTTCGCGATGACTGGCAGGAGCGCATCAATACCTTCCTCCACGCCTGGCTGCGCGAGCGCCAGCTGAGCCTGAATCTGCTGACCCGCGATCACAAGCGCGAACTGGTGCTGGCGCTGCATGCCGAAGGCGCGTTCAAGGGCAAGAGCGCCTCGAACTATGTGGCCAATGTGCTGAACATGGGGCGGGCGACGGTGTACAAGCATTTGAAGGAATTGAAGGGCTGAAGATCTGCATTGGCAGTTCCGGCCCCATCGCTGGCAAGCCAGCTCCCACAGTTTTTTGGTGTACACAAAATCTGTGCACGACTCGGTCACTGTGGGAGCTGGCTTGCCAGCGATAGCGGGCTGTCAGTCGCCGTAAATGTCAGACTTGAAGTACTTCTGGGAAATCTTCTGATATTCGCCACTCGCACGAATACCGTCGATGGCCGTATTCAACTCGCTGACCAGCTCGGTATTGCCCTTGCGCACCGCAATCCCCGCGCCCTCGCCCACGTACTTCGGATCCTTCAGTTCCGGCCCGACAAACGCGTAACCCTTGCCGCGTGGCATCGACAGGAAGTCGGTCAGCGGAATGGTGTCGGCAAAAATCGCATCGAGCCGCCCTGCTGCCAGGTCCATGTAGATTTCTTCGTTATTGCCGTAGCGCTTGACGATGATGCCCTTGGGCTCGAACACCTCGGTGGCATAACGGTCGGTGGTGGTCGCGCGCTGCACACCGACGGTCTTGCCCTTGAGGCTGGCGTATTGGTCGTCGACCGTGGCGCCTTCCTTCATCACCAGCCGCGACGAAGTGAAGTAGTACTTGTGGGTGAAATCCACCGACTTCTTGCGGTCTTCGTTGATGGTCATCGACGACAGCGCCATGTCGATTTTCTTCACTTTCAGCGAAGGGATCAGGCCATCGAACTCACCCTCGACCCACACACACTTGACCTTCATCTGCGCGCACAGGGCGTTGCCGATGTCGTAGTCGAAACCGACGATCTCGCCCTTGTCGGTTTTCGAGGCGAACGGTGGATAAGCGGCCTCAATGCCGATGCGCAGGGTTTTCTCCGCAGCAAACGAATGGGTGCACGCCAACAGGCTCAGGGCCAGACCGGTGATGAGGGGGAGTTTCTTCATGTTCGTTCTCTCGCGGGTTGTTGTTGGTTTGGCAAGACAGAAGAAAAGAGCTGGAAAGGGGAATGCCTTTTTTGTACTTATAAATCCATATTGGACTCGCGCGTACAAATCGTCAATTAGCTGAAGAAAGGTATTTGGTGTTGCGGATGGCCTCATCGCTGGCAAGCCAGCTCCCACAGGGTTCAGTGGTGTACATGAATACGTGCATGACACAAAACACTGTGGGAGCTGGCTTGCCAGCGATGACTGACTAGAGGGCGATGCAGAAATTACTTCTTCCAGCGATCCGCCGCAGCATGATCGCTGTCACGCCCTTCGACCCAGCGCGGGCCGTCGCGGGTGTTCTCTTTTTTCCAGAACGGCGCGCGGGTTTTCAGGTAGTCCATGACAAAGGCGCAGGCGTCGAATGCCGCCTGGCGATGGGCGCTGGCCGCGCCGACAAACACAATCGGCTCGCCCGGCTCCAGCGCGCCGATGCGGTGCAGCACTTCCAGCTTCAGCAGCGGCCAGCGCTGCTCGGCCTCGACGGCAATCTTGGCCAACGCCTTTTCGGTCATGCCCGGATAGTGTTCGAGGAACATCCCGGCCACATCCAGCCCGTCATTGAAGTCGCGCACGTAGCCGACAAAACTCACCACCGCGCCAACGCCGACATTCGCCGCGTGCATCGCGTTGACTTCAGCGCCGGGATCGAACGCCATTGACTGCACCCGAATCGCCATGCCTCAGCCTCCGGTCACGGTGGGAAAAAACGCCACTTCGTCGCCGTCGCTCACCGGCTCGTTGAGCTGGCACAGGTCTTCGTTGCGCGCGCACATCAGGTTCTGCTCGCTCAAGACCTCGGCGCCATCGCGTTGCGCGAGCAGCGCACGGACATCGTCGACCGTGGCGAAATCGCCTTCGACCTTGACCGAGTCCACGCCCAGCGCTTCACGATAACGCGCAAAGAATTTAACCGTCAGTTTCATGGTTGCTCCGCCTGAAAATGCCCGCTCTTGCCGCCGACCTTTTCCAGCAAACGCACGCTTTCGATGGTCATGCCCCGATCCACGGCCTTGCACATATCGTAAATGGTCAGCGCGGCAACGCTGGCAGCGGTCAGTGCTTCCATCTCCACGCCGGTCTGCCCGGAGAGCTTGCAGCGGGCGACGATGCGTACGCTGTCTTCGCCTTCTGCACTGAGTTCGACCTTGACACCGGTGAGCATCAGCGGATGGCACAACGGGATCAGATCACTGGTTTTCTTCGCGGCCTGAATGCCGGCAATCCGAGCGACGGCAAACACGTCACCCTTGGGGTGGCCGCCGCTGACGATCATCTGCAGGGTTTCGGGCAGCATGCGCACCAGCGCCTGGGCGGTCGCCTCACGGAATGTCACGGCTTTTTCGGTGACGTCGACCATGTTGGCGCGACCTTGGGAATCGAGATGAGTCAGCACGGGATTACTCCTGATCAGGAGCGTGGATTGTAAACCTGTGGGTCAAATTTCCGCATCCACGAATATGACGCTCTTTGTGTAGGAGCTGCCGCAGGCTGCGATCTTTTGACTTTGATTTTTAAAGCAGGATCAAAAGATCGCAGCCTTCGGCAGCTCCTACATCGGATCAGTGGTGCATCAATCAAGGGATTTGTGGTTCAGGCATAAAAAACCGGGCGGCTTTGCGGCCGCCCGGTTTTGTTGGAAGGGTTACAGATGCGATTCGGCGTATTCGGCCAGAATCGAGCGTGGCACGCCCTGCAGGGTGATGTGCACCCCGTTGGGGAAATCCTTGAAGCGTTCGGTCAGGTAGGTCAGCCCGGAGCTGGTCGCGGACAGGTAAGGGGTGTCGATCTGTGCCAGGTTGCCCAGGCACACCACTTTGGAACCGGCGCCGGCCCGGGTGATGATGGTTTTCATCTGGTGCGGCGTAAGGTTCTGGCATTCGTCGATCAGGATCAGGCTCTGCTGGAAGCTGCGACCGCGAATGTAGTTGAGCGATTTGAACTGCAACGGCACTTTGCTGAGGATGTAATCGACGCTGCCATGGGTGTTTTCATCATCCATGTGCAAGGCTTCGAGGTTGTCGGTGATGGCGCCCAGCCAAGGCTCCATTTTTTCCGCTTCGGTGCCGGGCAGGAAGCCGATCTCCTGGTCCAGGCCCTGCACGCTGCGGGTCGCGATGATGCGGCGATAGCGCTTGCTGACCATGGTCTGCTCGATCGCCGCGGCCAGCGCCAGAATAGTTTTACCGGAACCGGCAGCACCCGACAGGTTGACCAGATGAATGTCCGGATCCAGCAGCGCGTAGAGCGCCAGACTCTGATAGATGTCCCGTGGTTTGAGGCCCCAGGCTTCCTGGTGCAGCAGCGGTTCCTGGTGCAGGTCGAGGATCAGCAGCTTGTCTTCCTGGATTTCCTTGATCCAGCCTACAAAGCCTTGTTCGTCAATGATGAACTCGTTGATGTGCACTGCGGGCAGGTTGTCGATCAGCTGCACCTGATGCCAGGTGCGGCCGTGATCCTGACGGGTATCGACCTTGCTCACGCGGTCCCAGAAGGAGCCGGTCATGTTGTGATAACCGTTGGGCAGCAGCGACACGTCGTCGACCAGTTGGTCGGTGCTGTAGTCCTCGGCATCGATGCCGCAGGCGCGTGCCTTAAGGCGCATGTTGATGTCTTTGGTGACCAGCACCACCGCCTTCTGCGGATCACGGGTGTGCAGGTCGATCAACTGGTTGATGATTTTGTTGTCGTTCAGGTGCTCGGGCAGAATCAGGTTCGACTCGGCCTGCTTGCTCATCAGAATTGACAGCAAGCCTTTCGGCCCACCCTTGCCGCGCTGGATCGGCACACCCAGCTCGACGTCCTCGGGGGAGGCATCGCCCAGGGTCTTGTCGATCAGCCGGATCGCCTGGCGGCATTCGGCAGCAACGCTATGATGGCCGCTCTTGAGCTTGTCCAGCTCCTCAAGCACGGTCATCGGGATCGCGACGTGGTGTTCTTCGAAATTCAGCAGGGCATTTGGATCGTGAATCAATACGTTGGTATCGAGTACATAAAGGATTGGCTGGTTGGAAGAAGGGCTACGTCCGTGATCATCCATACTCGGTCACCTTTGTGGGAGCCATTCGACGCAATACCTGGGCGGTGCTGCGCCTCGAAGTGACTGCCGAATTCATCCACGAGGGCCTGGATGAACTGCACACAAAAGGAGTCTTGGAAGACGCCACCTGTGTTGCAGGTTTCGGCGGTCTGTCTTCGTAATACTCCAAAACTCATGACATAAAAAAGCACTTTGACGGTTTTTTTAAGTTTATTTTGCAGAGTGACGAAAAGCCCTTGGCGGACCGTCCAGACCCCGCTAAAGTCGGAAGTCCGCCTGCATCGAATTCTCTAGAAAAATCGCCCCAAGCCCAATGTTTCCGGGCTTTTTCCGTTTGTCAGCGAAACCCGTCCTGACAGTCTTCAAAGCCGATGCCACTTTGCGCAGTTTGCGTGATCAGCCACGGCAACGCGGTCTTCACCGCATCCTGTTTCATGTTGAAATTGATCACCCCGTGACGCCATAGCAGCATTAGGGTCAGCACTCGCTGCGCGCTCTGCGCACCCTTCAGCTTGCCGGCACCATCCTGGGCATCGATGTCCCACAGCGCCACTTGCAGGCCCTGATTGCGCAAGAAACTGCCAGCATCAGAGCGACGCTGCCCCTCCGGCGGACGGAACAGCGGCACGTAGTTTTCCGGCAACTTGTTCTTCACCAGGTCACTGCTGCGGCGCACCGAGTCCTGCCAGTCCTGCCAATAGCTGTGGGAACGGAACTCCCAACCCTGCACCCCGACACACTGTTTCGAGAACTCCGATTGCAGATTGCTCACCGAGCGATCCGCCAGTCGCGCCTGCACGTCCTTGCCCAACAGGAAGAACGTGCCGCTGAGATTGGCTTTGCGCAGGTAGTCGGCGATCCAGTCGGTGTTGTCCGGCTGCAGGTTTGCAGCGCTGTCGAAACTCAGCAGAAACAGCCGGTCATGCATCTCGTCGCCGCTGCGTTCATAGTCGCCGAAACGATCGATTTCACTGCTGGTCTGCGGCGACAGCGCGGCCTTGCGCATCAGCTCGTCCAGGTACTGCAGATGAAACAACCGGCTCGGTTCGGCCCATTTGGTGTAATAACTGTCGTCGCTGACCACGAACTTGGCGGCCTGCTCGCGCAGGGTCGGCAGGTCTTCGACGAGGAAGCAGAACGAGGCATCCTGATCGCAGCTCTGCTGGGCGAAGTTGTAGTTGGCCAACAGACGTTCCCAGAGCCGCTGACGCAGGTGGCTGATCGCGTCGACGTTGACCGTGCGCAGCCCAAGGCGCTGGGCCAGCGCGGCCTCGTCCAGCGCCTCGGTGCCTAGCAGGCCCCGGGCGAACATGAGGATTTCCGCGCGCGAGGCGACGTCGAACAGCGTCGGATTGCTGAGCTGCTCCGGCCAGGTGCTGCGATCCAGCGTCGCCACATCGCCCGGTGCCGCCATGGCCCCGCAGCTCAGCAGCCACGCCGTGAATAAAAGAACAATGCGCAAAGGGGTGTCTCCATAACCAAACCCGCGCGGCACTATAGCTGATGTGCAAGCTTCAAGGACGCTGCCCTCACCCCAGCCCTCTCCCGGAGGGAGAGGGAGCCGATCTTCATGTTTTCAAACCTGAGTTCGACTGGATATTTCAGGTCGATGTATGACTCTAGAACAACACGGTCAGCTCCCTCTCCCTCCGGGAGAGGGCTGGGGTGAGGGGAAAATCCACCAGCCGTCGCAAAAGCCCGAGCTTCCTGATACCTATTACCCTCATAGCTGGAGTCCACTCGGCCAACCCCCTAGAATCGCCCCCACGATTAAAGGAGACGACTTCATGCTGATGGTGATTTCCCCCGCCAAGACCCTCGATTACGAAACACCGCCGGCGACCCAGCGCTTCACCCAGCCGCAATACCTCGACCATTCCCAGGAGCTGATCCAGCAACTGCGCGAACTGAGCCCGGCGCAAATCAGCGAACTGATGCACGTGTCCGACAAGATTGGTGGCCTCAACGCCGCGCGCTTCGGCAGCTGGACGCCCGCCTTCACCCCGGAAAACGCCAAGCAGGCCCTGCTCGCGTTCAAGGGTGACGTGTACACCGGGCTAGACGCGCAATCGTTCAGCGAAGCCCAGTTCGACTATGCGCAAAAGCACCTGCGCATGCTCTCCGGGCTCTATGGTCTGCTGCGTCCGCTGGATCTGATGCAGCCGTATCGTCTGGAAATGGGCACCAAACTGGCCAACGCCCGTGGCAAGGACCTCTACGCGTTCTGGGGCACCCGAATCAGTGAATGGCTCAACGAAGCGCTGGCCGAGCAAGGCGACGACGTGCTGCTGAACCTGGCCTCCAACGAGTACTTCTCGGCGGTCAAGCGCAGCGCCCTGAATGCGCGGATCATCAACACCGAGTTCAAGGACCTGAAGAACGGTCAGTACAAGATCATCAGTTTCTACGCGAAAAAGGCCCGCGGCCTGATGAGCCGTTTCGTGATTCAGGAAAAAATCAACGATCCCGCCCTGCTCAAGCAGTTCGATGTGCAGGGTTATCGCTACAGCGCCGAACAATCGAAACCGGACAATCTGGTGTTTTTGCGCGATCACGCCCCGGAATAAAGCATGCCCATTGCACGACTCTTTCTATAAAGAGTCGTGCAGCTCGCACGACGTCAAAAATCCCCCGCCACATTTCGCCGTTTTATTGGCGCCATAAAATCGTCCCACCCAATTCTAATTTTAGTTTCACTCGACAGCCGCACTTTTTTTCAGTAGTGGCACGCAAATTTTTTTACGGTAGTGGCACAAAACTATCTAGCTCAATTACGCACCGATTAACAAAGGCCCAAATCGAAAGTGCTATCAAATTGAGACCAGTGCCATCTTTGGCAATATTTCAAAAAATTTCAGATTTCGCGATGAGCGGGTAGGAACTATGTCCAAATGCATAGCTCATACCACCGGTAACGATTCTCGCCGAGTTTGTACGAGATAACTTACGCAGAGCGGAGAACCATGTAACCAAGTTGTCACAGCAACTTGCCTAGATGGTTCACTCATCTGATCAACTAACGATGGATAGGTGATACGCACCATAAACATCCTCTACAAGGCCAAGGCTGCGCCCCTGTAATTGTGCTCGCCTGAGCACCCAACCGCTTGATCTACGGGCCTTTCGTCCGACATCAGGTGGACTGAACACATGCACAAGAGTCTTCCAGCAAGAAGATCCGCTGCATAACAGGGCAAGTCATAACAACCAGGCCTAGTTGCGCACATCTTGAGTGCACTTATTTAGACACTCGGAACTTAGTATGCCTGCACACGGCATTGTGGCGCCTGTTTGCCGCACTTTCGAGTGCACTATGACCGCTGAACACCATTAACTCCGGCCATCTAATGGCTTGATAAAACACAGAGGTATTTGCGATGCGCATCAGCATATTTGGTTTGGGTTACGTTGGCGCAGTATGTGCCGGTTGCCTGTCTGCACGGGGCCATGACGTGGTTGGCGTCGATGTTGCCAAAGACAAGATCGACATGATCAACGCCGGCAAGTCGCCGATTGTTGAACCGGGTCTGGGCGAACTTCTGGCCCAGGGTATCGAGACCGGTCGTCTGCGCGGTACAACCAACTTCGCCGAGGCAATTCGTGACACCGACCTGTCGATGATCTGCGTCGGTACACCGAGCAAGAAGAACGGCGACCTGGAACTGAACTACATCGAGGCGGTGTGCCGCGAGATCGGTTTCGTGCTGCGTGAAAAATCCACCCGTCACACCATCGTGGTGCGCAGCACCGTGCTGCCGGGCACCGTCGCCAACGTGGTCATCCCGATCCTCGAAGACTGCTCGGGCAAGAAGGCCGGTGTCGACTTCGGCGTCGCGGTCAACCCGGAATTCCTGCGTGAATCCACCGCGATCAAGGACTACGACCTGCCACCGATGACCGTCATCGGCGAGTTCGACAAGGCCTCGGGCGACGTTCTGCAATCGCTGTACGAAGAACTCGACGCGCCGATCATCCGCAAGGACATCGCGGTCGCCGAGATGATCAAGTACACCTGCAACGTCTGGCACGCAACCAAGGTCACCTTCGCCAACGAGATCGGCAACATCGCCAAAGCGGTCGGCGTCGATGGTCGTGAAGTGATGGACGTGGTCTGCCAGGACAAGACGCTCAACCTGTCCCAGTACTACATGCGCCCGGGCTTCGCCTTCGGCGGTTCGTGCCTGCCCAAAGACGTACGCGCCCTGACCTACCGCGCCGGTTCGCTGGACGTCGAAGCTCCGCTGCTCAACTCGCTGATGCGCAGCAACGAATCACAAGTGCAGAACGCCTTCGACATCGTTGAAAGCCACGACAAACGCAAAGTCGCCCTGCTCGGCCTGAGCTTCAAGGCCGGCACCGACGACCTGCGCGAAAGTCCGCTGGTGGAACTGGCCGAAATGCTGATCGGCAAGGGCTATGACCTGAGCATCTACGACAGCAACGTCGAGTACGCCCGTGTTCACGGCGCGAACAAGGACTACATCGAGTCGAAGATCCCGCACGTGTCGTCCCTGCTCAACGCGGACTTCGATTCGGTGATCGACAACTCTGACGTGATCATCCTCGGCAACCGCGACGAGAAATTCCGCGCGCTGGCCCAGGAAGCACCGCAAGGCAAACAGGTCATCGACCTGGTCGGCTTCATGGCCAAAGCCACCAATCCAGGTACTCGCACTGAAGGTATCTGCTGGTAAACAGCCCTGTAGGAGCTGACGAGTGAAACGAGGCTGCGATCTTTACCCCGGCCACTTGAGTCTTGAGTGAACCCGCAAAGATCAAAAGATCGCAGCCTTCGGCAGCTCCTACATGTCCTTGCAAGTTTTTGTATGCCTGCCTTAACCCCATCGGGCCACCCGACAGGCTCGCCCGAGATAGAGACGGATGCAGATTATGCACAGGCTAAAGCACGGCCTACTTCAGGCCGCCGGTTGGCTGTTTTACCTCAGTTTATTGATGGGCCTGGCCTTGATGCTGCCCACGTCCACATTCGACTCCGAGTCGAAGGACTTTATTTTCCTGATTGGCGCCGTGGGTATCTGGCGCTACTCGATGGGTGCAACGCACTTTGTGCGCGGCATGATTTTTCTCTACATCGTTTACCCGCACCTGCGCCGCAAAGTGCGCAAGCTGGGTAAAGCGGCGGACCCGTCGCATGTGTTTCTGATGGTCACCAGTTTCCGTATCGACGCGCTCACCACCGCGCAGGTCTACAGCTCGGTGATCCGCGAAGCTATCGACTGCGAACTGCCGACCACCGTGGTCTGCTCGATCGTCGAAATGTCCGATGAGCTGCTGGTCAAGGCGCTGTGGGCGCGGATGAATCCGCCAGACCGGGTGAAGCTCGACTTCGTGCGCATTCCCGGCACCGGCAAGCGTGATGGCCTGGCCTACGGTTTCCGCGCGATCTCCCGTCACCTGCCGGACGACCGCGCCGTGGTGGCCGTGATCGACGGTGACACCGTGCTCGGTGAAGGCACCGTGCGCAAGACCGTGCCGTGGTTCCAGCTGTTCGGCAATGTCGGCGGCCTGACCACCAACGAATTCTGCGAAGTGCGCGGCGGCTACATCATGAGCGAATGGCACAAGCTGCGTTTCGCCCAGCGTCACATCAACATGTGCTCGATGGCCCTGTCCAAGCGCGTGCTGACCATGACCGGGCGTATGTCGGTGTTCCGCGCCACCGTGGTGACCGACCCGGAATTCATCGCTGACGTCGAAAGCGACTCGCTGCAACACTGGCGCCTGGGGCGTTTCAAGTTCCTCACCGGTGACGACAAATCGAGCTGGTTCAGCCTGATGCGCCTGGGTTACGACACCTTTTACGTGCCGGACGCCGCGATCAACACCGTTGAACACCCGCCGGAAAAGAGCTTCATCAAGGCCAGCCGCAAACTGATGTTCCGCTGGTACGGCAACAACCTGCGCCAGAACTCGCGAGCGCTGGGCCTGGGTGTGAAACGCCTCGGCGCCTTCACTTCGGTGGTGCTGTTCGACCAGCGCGTATCGATGTGGACCTCGCTGCTGGGCCTGACCGTGGCGATCATCGCCAGCTTCAAGTACGGCGGCGCGTTCATCCTCGCCTACCTGCTGTGGATCGGTATCACCCGCCTGATTCTGACCTTGCTGCTGTCGTGCTCCGGTCACCGGATCGGCCCGGCCTATCCCGTGATTCTGTATTACAACCAGATCGTCGGTGCGCTGGTGAAGATCTACGTGTTCTTCCGCCTCGACCAGCAATCCTGGACGCGCCAACCCACTTCCCTGACCCGTGATCTCGCCAGCTTTCAACGTTGGTTCAACACCTGGTCGTCTCGGACCATGACCTTCTCCGCCGGCAGCATTTTCGTCGCCGTGCTGCTGATGATGGTCTGACCTGCCCCTATTGAATTAACAAGGAAATCGCCCCCATGAATACCGCCGTCAACGCCAACGTAGTGCATGAATCCGAAGCCCAGCGTCAGCACGCCCGAGTGAAAATCCCGGCCAAACTGCGCTTCTTCGGCCCGGACCGGACGCCGGTCGAGGCGCGGGTCCTGGACCTGTCCGCCGGTGGTCTGGCGTTCAACGCCGGACAACTGCCGCTCAAGACCGGCGACGTGTACAAGGCACGCCTGCAATTCGTGATCGACAACCTCGGCCTGGCCATGGACGTCGAACTGCAAGTGCGCTCCTATGATCGCCAGAGCGGCCGCGCCGGTTGCCAGTTCCAGAACCTGGAACCACAGGACATCTCGACCTTGCGTCACCTGATCACTTCGCACCTGGCCGGCGACATCGTCAGCATGGGTGAAGTGCTGGCGACCCTGCAGCGCGACAACTTCACCAAGGCGCGCAAGGTCAAGGACGGCGGCAGCGGCATGACCCCGTTCGGGCGTCTGAAAGCCGTGACTTTCAGCGCCGGCATTTTCGCCATCGGTCTGGTCGCGTTCGGTTTCGTCTTCAAGTCGGTGTACGGCATGTACTTCGTCAGCCATGCGCAAGCCGGTCTGGTCAGCGTGCCGGGGATGAACATCACCATGCCGCGTGACGGCACCGTGCAGAGCCTGGTCAAGTCCGACGGCGTGGCCGCCAAAGGCGCGCCGCTGGCGACCTTCAGCACCAGCATGCTCGACGTGCTCAAGGGCCATCTGGACGAAGACCAGTTGCAACCGGCCAAGGTGGAAGAACTGTTCGGCAAGCAAATGACCGGCACCCTGACCTCGCCGTGCGATTGCACCGTGGCCCAGCAACTGGTGGCTGACGGTCAGTACGCAAGCAAGGGCGACGTGATATTCACCCTGGTACCGCGCAATACACAGGCCACCGTCGATGCACGCTTCTCCTATCGCCAGTTCGGCGACGTGCGCCCGGGTACGCCAGTAAGCTTCCAGATCGCCGGCGAAGACCAGACCCGCACCGGCAAGATCGTCAGCAGCACCAGCCTGAAAAGCGCCGACCTGTCCTCCGACATCCGCGTGCAGATCCAGCCGGACGAGCCGCTGGACAGCAGCTTCGCCGGCCGTCCGGTAGAAGTGAACAGCGACCGTGGCCCGAACCTGAACTGGCTGATCGACAAAGCCATGGCTGCCGGTCTTTAAGTCGAGGACATGCCTGTGACTATCATCAGTCTCCTGAGAACACCGCGATCCCTGTGGGAGCTGGCTTGCCAGCGATTGGATCAACGCGGTCTGTCTGACACACCGAGCCGCCTGAATCGCTGGCAAGCCAGCTCCCACAAAGGTCATATGGTGTGCTCGCTGGCGCTGGCGGTGAGTCTGGCCGGTTGCGCCGGCCTGCCCGACCAACGCCTGGCCAACGAAGCGCTCAAGCGTGGCGACACCGCCACCGCCGCGCAGAACTACCGCGCACTGGCCGATCTGGGTTACAGCGAGGCGCAAGTCGGTCTCGCCGATATCCAGGTCGACAGCCGCGACCCCGAGCAGATCAAACAGGCCGAAGCGACCTACCGCGCCGCCGCCGACGTGTCGCCACGGGCTCAGGCCCGTCTCGGTCGCCTGCTGGTGGCCAAACCGGGCTCCACCGAAGCCGAGCACCACGAAGCCGAAAGTCTGCTGAAAAAAGCCGCCGCCAATGGCGAAGGCAACACGCTGATCCCGCTGGCGATGCTGTACCTGCAATTCCCGCACAGCTTCCCGAACATCAACGCGCAGCAGCAGATCGATCAGTGGCGCAAATCCGGCTACCCGGAAGCGGGTCTGGCGCAAGTGCTGCTGTATCGCACCCAAGGCACTTACGACCAGCATCTGGATGACGTGGAAAAGATCTGCAAGGCCGCGCTCAACACCACCGACATCTGCTACGTCGAACTGGCCACGGTCTATCAGAAACGCGCCCAGCCGGAGCAACAGGCCGCGCTGCTCAAGCAGATGCAGGCCGGTTACAGCCGCGGCACGGTCAGCGCGCAGCGCGTCGATTCGGTGGCCCGCGTGCTGGCCGATTCGACCCTCGGCAAAACCGACGAGAAGACCGCGCAGTCGCTGCTCGAACCGATCGCACCGGGCTACCCGGCGTCGTGGGTGACCCTCGCGCAACTGCTCTACGACTTCCCGGAACTGGGCGACGTCGATCAGATGATGAAGTACCTGGACAACGGCCGCGCCGCCGACCAGCCGCGCGCCGAACTGTTGCTGGGCAAGCTCTACTACGAAGGCAAACTGGTGCCGGCCGACGCGAAAGTCGCCGAAGAACACTTCCAGAAAGCCGTCGGCCGCGAAGTCGCCGCCGACTACTACCTCGGCCAGATTTATCGCCGTGGTTACCTGGGCAAGGTCTATCCGCAGAAGGCTCTCGACCACCTGCTGACCGCTGCGCGCAATGGCCAGAACAGCGCCGATTTCGCCATCGCCCAACTGTTTTCCCAAGGCAAGGGTACCAAGCCCGATCCGCTCAACGCCTATGTATTCAGCCAATTGGCCAAGGCGCAGAACACCCCGCAAGCCGATGAACTGGCGACCACCCTCGCAGCGCAATTGCCGCCCGAGCGTCTGGCCGAAGCCCAGCGCCTGCTGCAACAGGAACAGGCCAGCCGTGGCGCCCTGAACCAGAACACGCTGCAACTGCACGCCCTGCAAGAAGAAGACGGCGAGGAATCCCTATGAAGTTGAATCCCTTTGTGAAGGCCGGCATTGGCCTCACGTTCGCGCTGATCTGGTCTTGCCCGACACTGGCCGCGATCACGGAAACCAAGAACTTCGGTCTGGAAGTGAAAATCACCGGCCAGTCCGAAGACGACCGCGACCTCGGCACCGCCAGCGGTGGCGACGTCAACGGTGTGGGCCTGGACCTGCGTCCATGGATCTACGGCGAAAGCGGCGCGTGGAGCGCCTACGCCATGGGTCAGGCCGTGACCTCGACCGACATCATCGAGACCGACACCCTGCAGCAGTCCGACGGTGAACAAACCACCGACAACAGTGATCGCAAAACCAAGAAAAACTACCTGGCGATGCGCGAGTTCTGGGTCGGCTACAGCGGCCTGACGCCGTACCCCGGCGAGATGCTCAAGTTCGGTCGCCAGCGTCTGCGCAATGACGACGGCCAATGGCGCGACACCAACATCGAAGCGCTGAACTGGACCTTCGACACCACCCTGTTGCGCGCCAATGTCGGTGTTGCCGAACGCTTCAGCGAATACCGCACTGACCTCAAAGAGCTGGCGCCGAAAGACAAGGATCGCCTGCACGCCTACGCCGATGCCGCCTACCAGTGGACACCGGGTAACTGGGTCGGCATTCGCGGTCATCACACCCACGACAACGGCAAGCTCGATTACGCCGAACCGGGCGTGCCCCGCGACACCCTCGACAAAACCCAGAACGGCGACATCAGCTGGCTCGGTCTGACCGCCGACAGCGACGCCTACAACTGGCGCAACACCAACACCGTCAACTACTGGGGCAGCATCACTGGCATGAGCGGCGACCTCGATTCGGTCAACCCGCTGAACGCCGATGGCAGCCGTCCGGCGCAAGCCAAGCGCAGTGATGACATCAACGGCTGGGCCACCGACCTTGGCGTGCGTCTGCGCCTCGATCCGCAATGGCAGGTCGGTGCGGCCTACGCCCGCGCCAGCGCCGATTACCAGCAGAACGGTCTGGAAAGCAACCGCTCCAACTACACCGGTACCCGCTCGCGCGTGCACCGTTTCGGCGAAGCGTTCCGCGGCGAAATGAACAACATGCAGACCGCCACCCTGTTCGGTTCGTGGATGCTCAACGACCAGTACGACGCCAGCGTGATTTACCACAAGTTCTGGCGCGTGGACGGCAACAAGCCGGTGGGCAGCAACGGCATCAACGCCGTGGAAAACAACACTGACGACGTCACCGGCGCGATCCTCTCCAGCACCTCGCTGCCGCTGCAGGATGGCAACAAGGACCTGGGTCAGGAAATGGACCTGGTGGTGACCAAGTACTTCAAGCAAGGCTTGCTGCCGGCGGCGTTGAGCCAGTCGATCGACGAGCCGTCGGCGCTGGTGCGTTTCCGTGGCGGTGTGTTCAAGCCGGGTGATGCCTATGGCAGCCAGGTCGATTCGTACATGCACCGCGCGTTCATCGACGTGATCTGGCGCTTCTGATGCAAACCGCCAAGGGAGTGCCCGACATGCACCACGCAAGGAAAGGCTCGCTCAGCCTGTTGGCCGGCGCCATGCTGCTGGCCTCCGCTGGCGCGTTCGCCACGGTGGAACCGGCCGTGCCTCAACAGGGCAAGCCGGTGACCACCGCCAAAGAGCTGCAACAAGCCAAGACCTACACCGTCAGCAGCGCGCCGACCGAGGCGCTGGAACTGGCCAAGCCGAAACTGCCCGACCTGTCCGGCTTCACCGCCGAGGCTGCCGCTGCGAAGATCAACCGCAGCAAACCGGGCAAGATCAGCGTGCGCCGGATGATGCAGGAAGACGCCCTGAAGGACTTCATCGGCGGCGACAACAAGATGGCTGAATGGGTGGTGCGTCAGCACGGTATCCCGCAGGCGATCTTCGTCGACGACGGTTACCTGAACCTCAAGGACCTGGCGCAGAAGCTGCCCAAGCAGTACTTCAGCGAGACCTCGCCGGGCGTGTACCTGGCGAAGCTGCCGATCGTGGTGGGCCGTAAAGGCATCCTCGAAATCGACGGCCAGACCCAGGAATTGCGCCTGTCGCAAGAGGCTGGTTCGTTCCTGGTCAACGACGGTCAGCTGTTCGTGCGTGACACCAAAGTCACTGGCTGGCGCGAGAAGGACAACGGCCCGGCGACCTTCCGTTCGCCGAAGGAATTCCGTCCGTTCCTGCTGGCCTGGGGCGGCACCGAGACCTACATCGTCAACAGCAAGATGGCCAGTTTCGGTTACGCCAACAGTAAGTCGTACGGGGTGAGTATTTCCCAGTACACGCCGAACATGGCCAAGGTCCTCAAGCGTCCAGAGCCGACCGGCTGGATCGTCGGCTCCGAGTTCTCCGACATGTGGTACGGCTTCTACTGCTACGAGACCCGCGACTTCGTGGTCAAGGGCAACACCTACAAGGACAACATCGTCTACGGCATCGACCCGCACGACCGTTCCCACGGTCTGATCATTGCCGAGAACACCGTCCACGGTACGAAGAAGAAGCACGGCATCATCATTTCCCGTGAAGTGAACGACAGCTTCATCTTCAACAACAAGAGCTACGACAACCACCTCTCGGGCCTGGTGATCGACCGTAACAGCGTCAACAACATCATCGCCTACAACGAGATCTACAAGAACCACACGGACGGCATCACCCTCTACGAGTCCGCCGACAACCTGCTGTGGGGCAACAAGGTCATCAGCAACAAGCGCCACGGCATCCGCATTCGTAACAGCGTGAACATCCGCCTCTACGAAAACGTCGCCATGGCCAACGGGCTGACCGGCGTCTACGGCCACATCAAGGACCTGACCGACACCGACCGAGACATCAAGCTCGACCCGTTCGACGCCCAGGTCTCGCTGATCGTGGTTGGCGGTGAACTGGCGGCCAACGGCAGCGGCCCGATGGCCATCGACTCGCCGTTGAGCGTCGAGCTGTATCGCGTATCGATGCTGGCGCCGACCAAATCCAGCGGCATCAGCTTCAACGGCATCCTCGGTGAGCGCCAGGATGAAATTCTCGACCTGCTGGTACGCCAGCAGAAAGCCGTACTGATCGACCCTGTCGAACGCCAGACCGAACTGCGGGACTGAGGATAATTTTATGCACCCACACTTGATCAAATTACTCAGCCTGTCGGCCCTGACCGTGGGCATTCTGGCGGCCAGCAATGCTGCCCGCGCCGATGAAGCGGCGGGCGCCACCGCACCAAAATTCAGCGCCGAACCGTGCTGCAACCTGTGCCCGGCCGCGCACGACGCGAAGAACTACACCACGCGTTATCAGCAGAACTTCACCACCCTGGTGCAGGCGCAGGGCGACTGGCTGTTCCGTACCCAGGAAGATCTGCGCACCGAGTTCAACACCACCCCGGCCGGCTACAAACGCCTGCAACAGCTGCACGATGCGTTCAAGGCCAAAGGCGTCGAACTGGTGATCGTCTATCAGCCGACCCGTGGTTTGGTGAACCGCAACAAGCTCAACCCGCAGGAAAAAGCCGCGTTCGATTACGAGAAAGCGCTGGGCAACTACAAGACCATGCTCGGCCGTTTCGCCAAGATGGGTTACGTGGTACCGGACCTGTCGCCGCTGACCAACGAATCGCTGCCGGACACCCTGCCCGCCCACGATTTCTACTTCCGTGGCGACCAGCACTGGACGCCATACGGTGCTCAGCGCACAGCGAAAATCGTCGCCGAGAAGGTCAAGCAGATCCCGGCCTTCGCCGACATTCCCAAGCGTGAATTCGAGACCAAGCGCACCGGGCGCATGGGCAAGACCGGCACCCTGCACAACATGGCCGGGCAACTGTGCGGCACCAGTTACGCGATCCAGTACATGGACCAGTTCACCACCGAGCCAAAAGGCGAGGCCGGTGACGGCGACCTGTTCGGTGATTCCGGCAACCCGCAAATCACCCTCGTGGGCACCTCGCACAGCGGCAAGAACTACAACTTCGCCGGCTTCCTCGAAGAGGCAATCGGCGCCGACATCCTCAACGTCGCCTTCCCCGGCGGTGGTCTCGAAGGTTCGATGCTGCAGTACCTCGGTAGCGACGAATTCCAGAAGACCCCGCCGAAGATTCTGATCTGGGAATTCTCGCCGCTGTACCGTCTCGACCAGGAGACCATCTACCGCCAGATGATGTCGCTGCTCGACAACGGCTGCGAAGGCAAAGACGCGCAAATGTCCGCCAGCACCACGCTCAAGCCTGGCGGCAAACAGGAACTGCTGGTCAACAGCAAGAACCTGAACCTGCAGAACAGCAGCCATCAGGTCGACATCCGCTTCGCCGACACCTCGGTGAAAACCCTGCAAGCCACCCTCTGGTACATGAACGGTCGCCACGAGGACATCAAGATCGAGAAACCGGAAACCTCCGACACCGACGGTCGTTTCGCCTTTGAGCTGCGCACGGACGAAGACTGGGCCTCGCAAAATCTGCTGGCAGTCGAAGTCCAGGGCCCGGAAGCGGGTACTGCGCCGCAAAAAGTCGAAGCGAAAATCTGCAAACGCAACGTATTCCCGGGCGCTGGGCCACAAACCGCTCAGCTCGGGCAATGAGGTCTGCTATGCGAAATCGAACGATCAAACACCTGCTTGCGCCATCCCTGCTGACCCTGGCGATGTTCGCCGGGGCCACTCAGGCCGCCGCGCCACTGCGCCCGCCGCAGGGCTACTTCGCCCCGGTGGATAAATTCAAGTCCGGCGACAAGAGCGAAGGCTGCGATGCGATGCCGGCGCCGTACACCGGACCGCTGCAATTTCGCAGCAAATACGAAGGCTCGGACAAGGCCCGCGCGACCCTGAACGTGCAGTCGGAAAAAGCCTTCCGCGACACCACCAAGGACATCACCACGCTGGAGCGCGGCACCGCCAAACGCGTCATGCAGTTCATGCGCGACGGTCGTCCGGAGCAGCTCGACTGCACGCTCAACTGGTTGACCGCGTGGGCCAAGGCCGATGCGTTGATGTCGAAAGACTTCAACCACACCGGCAAGTCGATGCGCAAATGGGCGCTGGGCAGCATGGCCTCGTCGTACATTCGCCTGAAGTTCTCCGACTCGCATCCGCTGGCCACGCATCAGCAAGAAGCGCAGCAGATCGAGGCGTGGTTCAGCAAGATGGCCGATCAGGTGGTCAGCGACTGGGACAACCTGCCGCTGGAAAAAACCAACAACCACTCGTACTGGGCCGCGTGGTCGGTGATGGCGACCTCGATCGCCACCAACCGTCGCGACCTGTTTGATTGGGCGGTCAAGGAATACAAGGTCGGGGTCAATCAAGTCGATGCCGACGGCTTCCTGCCCAACGAACTCAAGCGTCAGCAACGCGCCCTCGCCTATCACAACTACGCCCTGCCGCCACTGGCGATGATCGCCAGCTTCGCCCAGGTCAACGGTGTCGATCTGCGTCAGGAAAACAACAGCGCGCTCAAGCGTCTGGGTGACCGGGTGCTGGCCGGGGTGAAAGACCCGGATCAGTTCGAGAATAAGAACGGCAAAGAGCAGGACATGACCGACCTGAAAGAGGACATGAAATTCGCCTGGCTCGAACCGTTCTGCACCCTCTACACCTGCCCGGCGGATGTGATCGAGAAGAAGCACGGCATGCAACCGTTCAAGACCTTCCGCCTCGGCGGCGACCTGACCAAGGTCTACGACCCGTCCCACGAGAAGGGCTAAAAGCCCCTCACCCTAACCCTCTCCCGGAGGGAGAGGGGACTGACCGAGGTGTTTTTGAGAAATCCGCCGACCTGATACATCGAGTCGATCTCAGGTGTTGAAAAACAATCGAGATCAGGCTGCACAGAAATACCGAGTCGATCTCGATATTGGCAGCGCCAGAGATCAGGCTCCCTCTCCCTCCGGGAGAGGGCGGGGGGTGAGGGAAAGATTTCAAGTCCCTCCGCAACCCTGAAAGAAACACGCATCACCCCTCCAATAGCACGGGGGGTTTGGGGGGGCTTTGGCCCTTGACTGTTGGTTCAAACATGGAGAGATCGGGATGGTATTTTCATCCAACGTGTTCCTGTTTCTGTTCTTGCCGATCTTTCTCGGCTTGTACTACTTGAGCGGGCAACGCTATCGCAACCTGTTGCTGCTGATCGCCAGCTACGTGTTCTACGCGTGGTGGCGGGTGGACTTCCTGGCGTTGTTCGCCGGCGTCACCCTGTGGAACTACTGGATCGGCCTGAAAGTCGGTGCCGCCGGCGTGCGTACCAAACCGGCGCAGCGCTGGCTGCTGCTCGGCGTCGCGGTCGACCTGTGCATCCTCGGCTACTTCAAGTACGCCAACTTCGGCGTGGACAGCATCAACGCGATCATGACCTCGTTCGGTCTGGAGCCGTTCATCCTGACCCACGTGCTGCTGCCGATCGGTATCTCGTTCTATATCTTCGAGTCGATCAGCTACATCATCGACGTGTACCGCGGCGATACCCCGGCCACGCGCAACCTGATCGACTTCGCGGCGTTCGTGGCGATCTTCCCGCACCTGATTGCCGGCCCGGTCCTGCGCTTTCGCGACCTCGCCGACCAGTTCAACAACCGCACCCACACCCTCGACAAGTTCTCCGAAGGCTGCACGCGGTTCATGCAGGGTTTCATCAAGAAGGTCTTCATCGCCGACACCCTCGCGGTGGTCGCCGACCATTGCTTCGCCCTGCAAAACCCGACCACCGGGGATGCCTGGCTGGGCGCACTGGCGTACACCGCGCAGCTGTATTTCGACTTCTCCGGTTACAGCGACATGGCCATCGGTCTGGGCCTGATGATGGGTTTCCGCTTCATGGAAAACTTCAAGCAGCCGTACATCAGCCAGTCGATCACCGAGTTCTGGCGTCGCTGGCACATCAGCCTGTCGACCTGGCTGCGTGACTACCTGTACATCACCCTCGGCGGTAACCGCAAAGGCACGCTGATGACCTACCGCAACCTGTTCCTGACCATGCTGCTGGGTGGTCTGTGGCACGGCGCGAACATCACTTACATCGTCTGGGGCGCCTGGCACGGCATGTGGCTGGCGATCGAAAAAATGCTCGGCATCAACACCTCGCCGCGCAGCCTCAACCCGATCCGCTGGGCGCTGACCTTCCTGCTGGTGGTGATGGGCTGGGTGATCTTCCGTGCCGAAAACCTGCACGTCGCCGGGCGCATGTACGGCGCGATGTTTAGCTTCAGCGACTGGTCGCTGTCAGAACTCAACCGCGCCAGCCTCACCGGTCTGCAAGTGGCAACGCTGGTGGTGGCGTACGCAACGCTGGCGTTCTTCGGCCTGCGTGATCTGTACACCAATCAGCCTCCGGTGAAGAGCAAACCTGAAGTCAACGTCGAGGCCAACGGCCCTGCCACCGCGACCCCGGGCATGATCAAAGCCGCGCCTGGCGAAAACCCGGCGAACATCCATGAGCCTGGCTACACCGTCGGCGTCGAAGCCCAGGTGCAACCGGCGTACTGGACGGCGGACTGGTCGCGCTACGTGATGCGCGGGCTGATCCTGCTGTTGTTCATCGCCTCGATTCTCAAACTCTCGGCGCAAAGCTTCTCGCCGTTCCTTTACTTCCAGTTCTGAGGGATCTGACATGACCCGCTCATTACGCATCTTCTACATCGCGCTGTTTCTGCTGACCCTGCTGGTGCTCGGTCTGTGGTCGGTGCGCAGCTTCTTCGGCTTCAACACCAATGCCGACGCGACGGTGCTCAACGGTCGCTGGACCAAAGCCGTGGAAACCCACTACGACGATCAGTTTCCGATCAAGCGACTGGGCACCAACCTCTGGGCGGCGCTGGATTTCAAACTGTTCAACGAAGGGCGTCCGGGCGTAGTGCTTGGTCGCGATCAGTGGCTGTACAGCGACGAGGAATTTAACCCGATCGTCAACGAAGAGCTGAACCTGCAAGGCAACTACGCGCTGGTCGAAGGCGTGCGTCAGACCCTGAAAGAGAAAGGCGTGAAACTGGTGATGGCGATCGTGCCGGCCAAGGTGCGCCTGTACCCGGAACACCTGGGTGAAGTGAAACCGGCGAGCATTCACGCCAACCTTTATCAGGACTTCCACGCCCGTGTCGCGGCGGACAAGATCCTCGCCCCGGACCTGCTCGGCCCGCTGCAACAGGCCAAGCAAAACGGTCAGCAAGTGTTCCTGCGCACCGACACCCACTGGACCCCGGAAGGCGCCGAGATTGCGGCCAACACCCTGGCCAAGACCATCGCCGACAAGTTCCCGCTCAGCGGCGAGCCGCAGCGCTTTGTCACCACGCCAGCGGAAAGGGTCACGCACAAGGGCGACCTGCGTCTGTTCCTGCCGCTGGATCCGCTGTTCGAAAACCTGATGCCGGCGCAAGAGCCGCTGCAAAAGCGCAACACCGTGGCCGCCGAGCAACCGGCCGGTGACGACGCGCTGTTCGCCAGCAACGAAGTCCCGGTCGCACTGATCGGCACCAGCTACAGCGCCAACCCCAACTGGAACTTCGTCGGGGCGCTGAAACAAGCGCTGCACAGCGACGTCGTGAATTACGCCGAGGACGGCCACGGCCCGATCCTGCCGATGCTCAGCTACCTGAAAAGCGATGACTTCAAGAACAGCCCGCCGCAGGTGCTGATCTGGGAGTTTCCTGAACGATATCTGCCTGTGAACAACGAAATCGGCGACGCCGACCCGCAGTGGGTCGCAGAGCTCAAACAAGCCGGTGCTCGCCAACAAAACGTAGCCATCAACACTAAATCCGAGACGCCCGATCGGGCGCAAAACTGAAAGAGAGGTAACACCATGACTTTCACTACTACTCCTCGTCGTCTCGCCAAACGCTTCGCACTGGTTGCAGGCCTCAGCGTGCTTTCCGTCCAGGCTTTCGCCGGTGGCGACGCCGCGCTGTACGGCCCGACCGCACCGAAAGGCTCGACCTTCGTGCGGGTCTACAACGCCAGCAACGCCGAAGTCAGCGCCACCGTCGGCAGCACCAACCTGAGCGACGTTGCGCCACTGGCCAGCAGCGACTTCAGCTTCATGCCGGGCGGCGACTACAGCGCCAAAGTCGGCAGCCAGACCCTGCCGGTCAAACTGGCCGGTGACCACTACTACACCCTGGTCAACAACGCGTCCGGCGCACCGCAACTGATCGAAGAACCGCCGTTCAAGAACAAGCAGAAATCCCTGGTGCGCGTGCAGAACCTCAGCGACAAGCCGCTGACCCTGAAGACCGCCGACGGCAAGACCGAGGTGGTGCCGAACGTGGCTGCCAAGGGCCGTGGCGAACGTGAAATCAACCCGGTGAAAGTCAGCCTGGCGCTGTACGAAGGCGACAAGAAAGTCGGCGACGTGAAACCGGTCGCGCTGGAGCGTGGTGAAGCCGCGGTGCTGTACGTCACCGGCTCCGGCAGCAGCCTGTCGCCAGTCTGGGTAAAACGCCCGGTGTCGACGCGCTAACACATTTCATGAACTGACCCGGCCTCCTGTGGGAGCTGGCTTGCCAGCGATGCAGACACCTCGGTTCTGCAGATACACCGAGGTGATGCCATCGCTGGCAAGCCAGGCTCCCACAGGGACCGAGGCAAGAGTTCGGATACGAGACAACAACAAGAGTGAAACGACACAACGTTCGTGCCTCTAACCAATCGATTTTTATGGAGTAAACAACATGATTCCGGTGATCTTGTCAGGTGGTAGCGGTTCACGTCTTTGGCCGCTTTCGCGTAAGCAATTTCCTAAACAATTCCTGGCCCTGACCGGTGAACACACGCTGTTCCAGCAAACCCTGGAGCGCCTGGTGTTCGAAGGTATGGACACGCCGATCGTGGTCTGCAACAAGGATCACCGCTTCATTGTCAACGAACAGTTGGCCAACCGTAATCTCGAATGCCAGCGCATCCTCATGGAACCGTTTGGCCGCAACACCGCGCCGGCGGTAGCGCTGACCGCGATGATGCTGGTCAATGAAGGGCGTGACGAACTGATGCTGGTGCTGCCGGCCGACCACGTGCTGGAAGACCAGAAAGCCCTGCAACGCGCCCTGGCCCTGGCCACCGTCGCCGCCGAAAACGGCGAGATGGTGCTGTTCGGCGTGCCGGCGACCAAACCGGAAACCGGCTACGGCTACATCAAATCCACCGGCGACTCGCTGCTGCCCGAAGGCGTCAGCCGCGTTTCGCACTTCGTCGAGAAACCTGACGTCAAACGCGCCACCGAATACGTCGAATCCGGCGGCTACTACTGGAACAGCGGCATGTTCCTGTTCCGCGCCAGCCGCTTCCTCGAAGAGCTGAAAAAGCACGATCCGGACATCTACGACACCTGCCTGCTGACCCTCGAGCGCAGCCAGCAGGACGCCGACACCATCACCTTCGACGAAGCCACCTTCGCCTGCTGCCCGGACAACTCCATCGACTACTCCGTCATGGAAAAAACCCAACGCGCCTGCGTGGTGCCGCTGACCGCCGGCTGGAGCGATGTCGGTTGCTGGTCGTCGCTGTGGGAAGTCAACGAGAAGGATGCCAACGGCAACGTCAGCAAAGGCGACGTGGTGATCCAGGACAGCAAGAACTGCATGATCCACGGCAACGGCAAACTGGTGTCGGTGATCGGCCTGGAAAACATCGTCGTGGTCGAAACCAAAGACGCGATGATGATCGCCCACAAGGACAAGGTTCAGGGCGTCAAGCAGATGGTCAACACCCTCAACGAGCAGGGCCGCAGCGAAACCCAGAACCACTGCGAGGTCTACCGTCCGTGGGGCTCGTATGACTCGGTGGACATGGGTGGCCGCTTCCAGGTCAAGCACATCTCGGTGAAGCCGGGCGCGTGCCTGTCGTTGCAGATGCACCACCACCGCGCCGAACACTGGATCGTGGTCAGCGGCACCGCCGAAGTGACCTGCGATGACAACGTGTTCCTGCTCTGCGAGAACCAGTCGACCTACATCCCGATCGCTTCGGTGCATCGCCTGCGCAACCCGGGCAAGATCCCGCTGGAAATCATCGAAGTGCAGTCGGGTTCGTACCTGGGTGAAGACGATATCGAACGATTCGAAGATATCTACGGTCGCTCCACCCCGATCGAACGCGGCGTGTCGGTGAAAACCATCGCGCAGTGATCTCCCGGCAATAAGAAGCCCCCGTCCAGCCCGCTGCGTCCCCTATCCGCATTGGGTTGGGCGGGGGCTTTTTTTAGAAGCAAAAGATCGCAGCCTGCGGCAGCTCCTACAGGGAAAACGCGTTCCAACTGTAGGAGCTGCCGCAGGCTGCGATCTTTTGACTTTACCCTGCCCATCGCCAACCTCACCTACGCTTAGGTAGGATGCCCCTCTATTCCTGCGAGGTTGTGCGACATGTTCATCGGCGTCTTGCTGGTCATTACCTGGCTGATCCTGTTGCTGCGCTATCCGGCCAAGGCTGTGCCGGTATCTGTCGCGGCTGCCATTGGTTTGGGATTGGTCGCGGTCTGGGTGGTGTGGCTGGACAACCGCGAGCTCAAGCAACTGGCGCGTCTGGAGATGCGCATTGTCTATGCGCCTGAACAATGCCCGGCGGATCGTCCGCTGCAACTGAAAATGAAAAACGGCAACGACGTGCCGCTGACCGAATTACGCTGGCGCATTGCAGCCTACGCGCCCGGCGACACGGTCAATCTGGCCGACAACCAATACACCGCCCCGCGCTATCGCGGCCCCGGCGAACTGCAGGCCGGTGGCGACTGGGAAGACTGCCTGCCGCTGCCTCCGCTGCGCCCCGGTTATCGCCCACAAACCCTGGAGTTTCGCGCCGAGCGTTTGCAGGGCAGTTTCTCCGACTGATCCTTCTCCCCAGCTTTTTTTGCACAAGGAATGCGCCATGCCCGTTGCGTTGATTACCGGTTGCTCCAGCGGCATTGGCCGCGCCCTCGCCGATGCATTCAAAGCCGCCGGCTACGAAGTCTGGGCCACTGCGCGCAAAACCGAAGATGTCGCGGCCCTCACCGCTGCCGGGTTCACCGCCATTGCGCTGGACGTCAATGACAACGTGGCGCTGGAACAGCTCGCCGAACGCCTCAACCAGCAACACGGCGGCCTCGATGTGCTGATCAACAACGCCGGTTATGGCGCCATGGGGCCGCTGCTCGACGGCGGCGTGCCGGCCATGCAGCGCCAGTTCGAAACCAACGTGTTCTCGATTGTCGGCGTGACTCGCGCACTGTTCCCGGTACTGCGCCGGGCCAAGGGCCTGGTGGTGAACATCGGCAGTGTCTCAGGGGTACTGGTCACGCCGTTCGCCGGCGCCTACTGCGCCTCGAAAGCCGCGGTGCATGCGCTGAGCGATGCGCTGCGCATGGAGCTGGCGCCGTTCGGTATCCGCGTGATGGAGGTCCAGCCTGGGGCGATTCAGTCGAGCTTCGCCAAGAATGCCGGGCATGAAGCGGAGCAACTGATCAACGAGCAATCACCGTGGTTTCCGTTGCGTGAGGGGATTCGTGCGCGGGCCAAGGCCTCGCAGGACAAGCCGACCCCGGCCAGTGAGTTTGCGGCTGAGTTGCTCAAGGCTGTGCAACAAAGCACACCGCCACGACTGATCCGCCTGGGTAATGGCAGCCGGGCGTTGCCGTTGCTGGCGATGGTGTTGCCCAAGGGGTTGCTGGAGTCGACGTTGATGCGGCGGTTCGGGTTGCGCGCAAAGCTCTGAGACCGGGTTGACGCTTTCGCGAGCAGGCTCGCTCCCACAGGAGAATGCATTCCTAATGTGGGAGCGAGCCTGCTCGCGAAGGGGCCAGATCAGCCAACACTCAGCCCCAGCCCTTCATGAAATCAATGAACGCCCGCACCTTCAGCGGCAAATGCCGGGTATCCGGGTACAGCGCATACACCCCCTGCTGAGCAAAACGGTAATCGGCCAACAACCGCACCAATCGCCCCGCCTGCAGATCATCCTGAATCAGCCACTGCGGCAGAATCGCCACGCCTTGCCCGGTCAACGCAAACGCTCGCAGCGTCGCCGAGTTGTCAGCGACGATGGCGGTAGTCCCCGGTTTGGGCTGGTAAACATGCTCGGTACCCGCCGGGTCGGTGACGGTCATTTCCGGGACGCGGCCATGGCCCAGCGTCGGCATCGACTCCAGCGTCGCCAGCGTGGCGACCGGCGCGAAGCGCTGGACCAGTTGCGGCGCCGCCACTGCAAATACTTCGAACGTCGACAACTGCACCGCGCGCAGACTGGAGTCGTGCATCCGGCCCAGGCGAATCGCCAGGTCAAAGCGTTCGGAGATCAGATCGGCGTGGGTCGAGGACGTCGACAAATGAATGTTCAGTTGCGGCTGTTGCTGACGAAACACCTCCAGCGCCGGCACCACCTGAGCCAAGGCGAATTCCACGGTGGTGGTGATGCGCAACGTGCCCTTGAGTTGCGCATGCTCGGAGCGCGCCTCCTCGATCGCCAATCGTGCTTCGTCGAGGGTGCGCAGACAGCGGCGATAAAAGCGCTCGCCGGCATCGGTCAGGGCCAGTTGCCGGGTGTTGCGCGTGAGCAGCGTGACTCCCAATTCCTCTTCCAGGCGCTTGAGGTTGAAGCTCACCACGGCGCGGGTCTGGCCCAAGGTATCGGCGGCGGCCGTCAGTGACCCGGCCTCGACCACGGCTTTGAAGGTGTCAAAACGGTCCAGGCTGACCATCTCCGGCGCACTTCCTGTCAAAATAATTTTGACAAACTAGCAGGCAAACCCGCGTTTTCCTAACGTCCGAACCGCCCTACCCTGCACGCCTCATCACAGGGAAGCTGCCATGGCCTATCGCTCGAAAGTCGCGCTGGTGTATTTGTCCGGGTTCGCCCTCGACCTGCTGAACATGTTCGCCGCGAGCATTGCCTATCCGGACATCGCCCGGGAATTACAGGCATCGGTGACGCAATTGGCGTGGATCACCAACGCCTACATGCTCGGGCTGACGCTGATCATTCCGCTGAGCGTGTGGCTGGCGGCGCGGGTTGGCGAGCGCCGGCTGATTCTCGGTTCGCTGCTGCTGTTCGGCATCGCCTCGGGCCTGGTGGCCCAGGCCGGATCGATTGAAAGCCTGATCGGCTGGCGACTGCTGCAAGGGCTCGGCGGCGGATTGTTGCTGCCGATCGGGCAGGCCCTGGCGTATCGGCAATTCCCGGCGGCGCAGCGGGCACACCTCACTGGTGTGGTGTTGCTGGTCGCGCTGTTGGTGCCAGCCCTCTCGCCGGCGGCGGGCGGCCTGATCGTCGAGGCCTTGTCATGGCGCTGGATTTTCTACCTGAACATGCCGCTGGCGCTGCTCGTGTTCGCATTGGGTCTGTTGTGGTTGCAAGCGGATCAACCCACCACCGAGCGTCCGACGCTGGACGTACGCGGCCTGCTGCTGGCGGTGGCAACCCTGAGTCTGTTGTTGATGGCCGTGAGTCTGGCGAGCGCGCCCACGACCCGACATCTTGCGGGCGGCGTGCTGTTGATCGGCGCCATCACCTTATGGCTATACCTGCGTGATGGCTGGCACAAACCCGACGCGGTGCTCGACCTGCAACTACTCAAGAGTCCGTCGTTGCGCCTGGCAATGCTGATTTATCTGTTTGTGCCCGGGGTGTTTACCGGCACCAACATGATTGCCGTGTTGTACCTGCATGACCTCGGCTTCGGCGCCGCGCAAACCGGTGCGCTGATGCTGTCCTGGGCTGCTGCCTCGGGCGTGGCGATCATGCTCGGCAAACGCAGTTTCAACCGCATCGGCCCCAAACCGTTGCTGATCGCCGGAATGCTTTTGCAATGTCTGGGCATTGTCTTGTTGATGCGCATCGAGCAGCCCACCGCCGCGCCGTTGATCATCGCCTATGCCTTGATGGGACTGGGCGGCAGCCTGTGCAGCGTAACCGCGCAGACCCTGGCATTTGTCGGCATCGCGCCGGAAAAAATGGCCCACTCCAGCGCGCTGTGGAACATCAATCGCCAGCTCGGTTTCTGTCTTGGCGCCGCGCTGCTCAGTTCGCTGTTGGGCGCATTGGGCGGCGACGGTTTCCGCTACTGCTTTCTCGCCGCCGCTGTGCTGACGCTGTTGCCAATGGTCCCGGTGCTGCGTTTCGATGCGAGCAAAGTGCTCGCCCTTCTGAGCCCACCTTCCCTTCAGGAAAAATCCACATGATTGACTACAACGAATATTTTGATGAAGTGATCCAGGCCCACCTGGTCATCGAACGCTGGTTTGCCGTGGAGCAGGATTCGGCGGAACTGGCGCGTTTGCTGAGCCGGTTCTCCACGGATTTTTCCATGGTCACGCCGCTGGGCCGGGTGCTGGATCTCGAAGCCTTGCGCGGGCTGTTTCAGCCAGCAGGCGGGAAGAAGCCCGGGTTCCGGATCGAGCTCAGTGAGCTGCGCGGGATTGCCCTGCATGCGCATGGCGCGACGTTGAGTTATCGCGAGAAGCAGAGCGATGCGAGCGGGTTGCACACCGATCGCCGGTCTACGGTGGTGTTTGAAAAGAGCGAAGACGGGCGGGTGTTGTGGCGGCATTTGCAGGAGACGTCTTGCCAAGGCTGATGGAATCCCATTGTGGCGAGGGAGCTTGCTCCCGCTCGGCTGCGTAGCAGTCGCCAAACCTGCCTACGCGGTGTGCCTGACCTCACTGGCGAGCAGGTTTTGGGGCTACTTCGCAGCCCAGCGGGAGCAAGCTCCCTCGCCACAGGGTTACTCGACAGCGTCCTGCTTCACCACCACCGTGCAAGTAATCCCCGCCGCCAGCAACACTCCCTCCGGCACTTCATCGATGTGAATGCGCACCGGTACCCGCTGTGCCAGGCGCACCCAGTTGAACGTCGGGTTCACGTCGGCGATCAGCTCGCGGCTTTCCGGGTTGTCGCGGTCGTAGATGCCGCGGGAAATGCTCTCCACGTGGCCCTTCAACACTTCGCCGCTCATCAGTTGCATGTCGGCTTTGTCACCCACGCGCACATGCGGCAGCTTGGTCTCTTCGAAGAAGCCGTAGACCCAGAACGAGTTCATGTCGACCACGGCCATTTTCGCTTCGCCAATGCGCGCGTAGTCGCCGCGATGCACGTTGAGGTTGGTCACGTAACCGTCCACCGCCGCGCGCACTTCGGTGCGTTTGAGGTTGAGTTCGGCGGCTTCCAGTTGCGCTTGCGCGTGTTGGTAATCGGCCAGCGCGGCGTCGGCGATGTTGCTGGCGTCGTCGCGGTTTTCCTTGGAGATCACCAGGTTGTCGAGGTCGGCGCGGCGATGCGCGTTGACCTTGCGCATCTCCCATGTCGACTTGCGTGAAGCGACCAGCGACTGCGCCTGCTTGACCGCAATGCGGTAGTGCTCGGGGTCGATCTGCATCAACAGGTCGCCCTTCTTCACCAACTGGTTGTCGCGCACCGGCACATCGATGACTTCACCGGTGACGTCGGCCGCGACGTTGATGATGTCCGCCCGCACCCGGCCGTCGCGGGTCCACGGGGTGTTCATGTAATGCTCCCACAGGGTCCGGCCAATCCACAGTGCCAGGGCCAACACCAGCAGGGTCGCGAGCAGGCTGAAAAACTTTTTCATCAGAACGTTCTCAACGGTAGACGGTCAGCGCCATGGCGCCGAACAGACAGGTAAACAGACTCAGGCGCAGCAGCGCCGGGTGCCAGAAAAAGCGGTACAGGTCGAACCCCGAGAGGAACCGGTCCAGCGCCCAGGCCAGCGCCGCAGCGACAAAAAACATTAGGGTCATGGTCGGCATGTACACGCCGTGGAAGGCGATTTCACGAGGCATGGGCAAGTCCTTCGGGCTTGGCGACGGCGTAGGCAGCGAGTGGTGATTGCGGGTCGAGCAACGAGGTGCGGATGAAGTGCAGATAGCTCTTCACCCGACGCAGCGCGGACGTGTCGAAGTGCGGCGCGAACGGCTCGTCGGTCGCGGCGACCCGGCTGATCGCGTGATCGACCGCGACCAGTGCGCGCTCCAGATTGCTCGGGTTAGGTTGCAGAAACAGCCGCACCAGCGCCCGGCCCATCACGCGAATGGCCTGGCGCCACGGCTGCGATTCGGCATACGCCGGGTGCACCGGGAGGATCGCCTGTTCCTTGCGCAACTCGATGATCGCGTGGCCGACTTCGAGCACCACGAACATCCAGCGCAGCAGGTTTTTTTGTACCTTCGGCTGGCCGGCAGCGAGGCCGTATGCCTGATGCAACAGATCGCGGGTACGACTCTCGAAACTCGACGCCAGCCCCTTGAGTTTGCCGCTGATGGCGTAGACCACCTGACCACGCAGGTCCTGCTCCAGACGCTTCCACAACCAGCGGCTGTTCGGCGGCAGAATGATTGCCCCCGCCGCCGCGCATACCAGCATGCCCATGACCATGGCGATGTAGTCGTTGATGAAGGTGTAGGGGTTGTAGACGGTCAGGTTGTCCGGCACAGAACCTGTACTGAAGAAGATCAGCAACCCCAGGCCGACCCCGGCATATTGCGGTCGCGAAGCGAGGAACGAACCGAGCACGATCACCGGTGCGAGCATCACGCACAACAGCGGAAAACCGTCGATCCATGGGAAGATGAAAAACATCTCGACGAAGCCGATCAGCGCCCCGAGAAAAGTCCCGCAGGCCATCTGGAACGCCATGCGTTTCGGGTTCGGTGTGGCGGCGGACAAACCCACGGTGGCGGCGGCGATCAAGGTCATGGTCGCGCCGCTCGGCCACGCGGTGGCCACCCAATAGCTGCCCAGCACAATCAGGATGAACGACGCGCGGATCCCCGAAGCCGCCGCGGCCCACCAGTTGGTTTGCGGGGTGAACGGCTCGTCCCAGCGCTCACGCTCGTGGCGGTGATCGGCCAGCGAGGCGTGGGTCTGTGCATAACTGTGCAAGTCATCGACGAAGCGATAGAGCAATTCGTAGGCGGTGTGGAAGTCCAGTTGCTCGGCTTCACTCGGAGCGGTTTCCTGGAAAATCCCGCGCAAGGTGCGCACGCGTGTCGGCAGGCCTTCCTTGTACGTCGCCAACGCCGTCGCCAAACGTGCCGCGTCCGGGCTGGTCAAGGCACGGCCACTGAAGCCGTCGAGCACTTCGGCCAGGTCCTGCAGGCCCGGTTTGATCGCGGCCACTACATGTTCTTCGCCGTTGCCGCGCAGGCGCTCGAGCAATTGATGCAGAGCGTTGAAGCGGGTGGTGATGCCCATGAACTCGCTGTTCAGACGACTGAGGCGACCGTTGCGCCGACGCATGTGCGGGTCTTCGAACACGGTCACGCTGCGCAGCCCTTCCAGGCCTACGGCTTCGGCGATGAAGCGCACGTTGCTCGCTTCGAACGACTCGGCCTTGCTGCGCCCGCGCAGGCCATCGGTGACGAACAGCGCGAACACACCGAAGCGCTGATACAGGGCGTTGCGCATGGCTGCGCTGGCGGTTTGCGGCAGGATCGCGGCGCTGATCACGGTCGAGCAGAGAATCCCCAACGAGATTTCCAGCACCCGCCACACAGCGGCCATGAACGCGCCGTCCGGATGCGCCAGCGCCGGCAGCCCGACCATCGCCGCGGTGTAGCCCGCCAGGACAAAACCGTAGGCGCGAAAGTTACGGCAGCGCGCCGCCCCCGCCGAACAGATGCCAACCCAGATCGCCAGCGAGCCCAGGAACAATTCGGTGTTCTGCGCGAACAGCGCGATCAGCGTGACCATCATCGCCGACCCGGCCAGAGTGCCGAGAAAGCGATAGAAACTCTTGGCGAACACCTGCCCGCTCTGCGGCTGCATGACGATGAATACGGTGATCATCGCCGTGCGCGGCTGCGGCAGCTCCAGACGCATGGCCAGCCATAGCGTGAGGAACGCGGCGAGCAAGACCTTGAAGATGTAGACCCAGGTCACGCCATCACTGCGCGCCCAGTCAAAGAAGCCACGGCGCCATTCCAGGGAGGAGAGCCAGCGTAGAGGTGCGGGCAAGGGAGTCATTTGGAATTGCTCGATAAATGAAGAAAAAGTCTGTGGATCACGCAATTTCTGTGGCGAGCGAGCTTGCTCCCGCTTGAGTGCGCAGCGCTCACAAGATTTTTGGGGCTGCTGCCCAGCCCAACGGGAGCAAGCTCCCTCGCCACAGGTTTGCGCATGCCGTCTGGATTGTGTTCACCGCAGCAGGGTCGGGGTTTTCGGGGCTGCTGTTTGCTCGGCAGTCGGCACGTCATTGCCCGCCCCGAGGCCGCCGCCCAGCGCCGTCACCAGCTCGGCATGCGCACTCAAGCGCGCCGCCTGCACCTGCTGCTGCACCTGCTGTTGCTTGAACAGCAAGGTCTGCGCATTGAGCACGTTGAGGTAATCAGTGAGGCCACGCTGATAAGCGATCATCGCGATGTCGTAGGTCTTCTGCGCAGTGGCCACGGATTCGGCGGCGAAGGCTTGCTGCTTGTCCATCGACTCGCGGCGAATCAACTGGTCGGAGATGTTCTTCAGCGCATTGACCAGCGTCTGGTTGTAATGCGCCACGGCGATGTCATACCCGGCGGACGCTTCGCCCAGCTCACTGCGCAAACGCCCACCGTCGAAGATCGGCAAGGAGATCGCCGGGCCGACGTTGTAGTTGAGCTTCTTGCCAGTCAAAAACTCCAGCGCCCCGCCGCCGGTGGCCATGTAGCCGAGGCTGCCAACCAGATCGACGTTGGGATAGAAACCGGCATGCGCAACATCAATACCGCGCGCCTGCGCCGCGACCTGCCAGCGACTGGCGACCACGTCCGGGCGTTGACCGAGCAACTCGGCGGGCAATGCCGACGGCAGTTTCAACGCAGCCCCCAGCGCCAACGTCGGCCGCTGCAACTGCGCCCCGTCGCCCGGACCTTTGCCCGCCAACGCGGCGATCTGGTTACGGCTCAGGGCAATTTCTTCGTCGAGCGCATCCAGTTGCCGATGGGTTTCAGGCAACGGTGTTTCGGCCTGACTGACTTCGAAGTGCGTGCCGATCCCGCCATCCAGACGCTTCTGCGCCAGATCCAGAATCTGCTGTTGCTGCTTGAGCGTCGCGGCGACGATATCGCGCTGGGCATAGTGCAGCGACAGCTCGATGTAGGCGCGCACGAGGTTGTTCTGCAATTCCAGCTGCGCCAGCCGTTCTTCGGCGGCGCTCATGTGCGCCAGATCCACCGCGCGTTCGCTGGCATTGCTTTCGCGGCCCCAGAGGTCGAGGGCGTAGCTGAAACCCAGCGCGGCGTTGTTGTCCCAGGTGGTGGTGTTGGCCAGCTCGCCCGGGCCGTAGAACTGGTCGGTCGGCCAGTTGTGGCGCTTGAGCGTCGACTCGCCATTGATCTGCAACGACTCGGCCGCTTCGGCGACACCGGCCAGCGCCTTGGCCTGACGCACCCGCGCCGCGGCCATGGCCATGCTCGGACTGCCCTGCACGGCGAGGTCGATCCAGTGATTGAGTTGCGGGTCACCGTAGGCTTGCCACCATTGTGCGGTGGGCCAATTGGCGTCTTTGGCGGCGTGGGCAATCGCATCGTCGGTGGCCAGGGTATTGGCCTCCAGTGCCTTGCCCTGCGGGGCAATTCCTCCGGTACCGATGCAGCCGCCAAGACCCAAAGTAAAAGCCAGAACACTGAGCGGCAAAAGCGCTCTGTTGATGCGACGCGGCACAGCTGCGAATTCCTGAAAGAGGATAAGGCGGGACGTGTTCCCTTCTGCAGGAGCTGGCGAAGGCTGCGATCTTTGATCCTGATTCCCTTAAAACAGAATCAAAAGATCGCAGCCTTCGGCAGCTCCTACAGGGAACGGCGCAATTCTAGGTGGGCGCCTTGGTGGCGATAAGCTGGGATTCCTGTGAATCTTTGTTACCGTTAACGAGATAATCCCTTGGTCGGGGGTCTCAGCCCCTGAAACTTCGTGTCACAATTTGCCATCTCCCTTGAGAGCACCCCATGGACACATTGCAAAACATGCGCGCCTTCAGTTGTGTGGCCGAAGCCGGCAGCTTCACCGCCGCCGCCGTGCAACTCGACACCACCACGGCCAACGTCTCGCGCGCGGTCTCCAACCTGGAAGCCCACCTGCAAACCCGCCTGCTCAATCGCACGACCCGGCGCATCGCCCTGACCGAGGCCGGCAAGCGCTACCTGCTGCGCTGCGAACAGATCCTGGCCTATGTCGAAGAAGCCGAAGCCGAGGCCAGCGAAGCCCACGCGCGCCCCGCCGGCCAACTGAAAGTGCACACCATGACCGGCATCGGTCAGCACTTCGTGATCGACGCCATCGCCCGCTACCGCAAGACCCACCCGGACGTAACCTTCGACCTGACCATGGCCAACCGCGTGCCGGACCTGCTCGACGAAGGCTATGACGTGTCCATCGTGCTGGCCAGCGAACTGCCGGACTCGGGCTTCGTCTCGCAACGCCTGGGCATCACCTACAGCATCGTCTGCGCCTCCCCGGCCTACGTGAAAGCCAACGGCTGCGCGCAAAAACCCAGCGACCTGCTGAACCACGCCTGCCTGCGCCTCGTCAGCCCGGTGATCCCCCTGGAAAAATGGGCCTTCAACGGTCCCGAAGGCCAGGAAATGGTCACCATCAACAGCTCGCCGTTCCTGGTGAACTCCGCCGACGCCATGAAAGCCGCGATCATCAGCGGCATGGGCGTCGGCGTCCTGCCGGTCTACGCCGCCATCGAAGGCCTGCGCAACGGCACGCTGGTGCGGATGATGCCCAACTACCGCTCGCAGGAACTCAACCTGTACGCGATCTACCCGTCGCGGCAATACCTGGACGCGAAGATCAAGACCTGGGTCGAGTATTTGCGCGGGTCACTGCCGGAGATATTGGCGGCGCACCAAGCGGAACTGGCGGCTTATGAGTTGAGTGGCAGCCTCGCAGGAGCCCGTGTCGCCAACTGATTTTCAACACATCGCTAAACCTGTAGGGGCTGCCGCAGGCTGCGATCTTTGCCTTTGATGTTTAAAAATCAAAAGATCGCAGCCTACGGCAGCTCCTACAGAAGCGGTGATTTGACGGGAGTTTTCCGACAGGTTTTGACGGTTGTGGCTCGGAAGTGGGGTGGATAGGCTGGTTCGGTCGCTGACACATCAGCGACCGGGTCTGGAAAACCCGAAGGATCAAAGCACATGACATAATGCCGCGCTTTTTCAGCGCCGGTGTTTCAGTTATGGCGGCTGTACGTGGGAGACCCTCGGGTCTGCCGGGTTTGATCCTTTGCCGGTTTTTCCAGCCTGCGTACAGCTGCCACCCACTTCGCCTGGAAACGAAAAGTGGCAGTTCCATTTCGTTAAAAGGATCTTTGCCATGATTAAGCCTTCACCCAATCCGCCCCCAGCGGAAAGCACCTCCCCCTACGAATCCCTCGATTCAAAAAAGCTCCACGACGCCGCCGAGCGCGCCCTCGACCATTACCTGAAACCTTCCGCCGCTGCTGTGAGATTCCACAAACCCAGCAGCATGTTCCAGGTCGCCCCCGACATGGACAACGAAAGCCTGCTGGTCCACGCCTGCGAATCACTGGCCTCGGCAAGCATCATGACCAGCGATATCGCTGCGTATGTGGACAGCCCGCAGCGGCAGACGATACTGGCAATTCAGCAGATCATCATGCTGGCTGAGCTGGCGGTTAATCGGGTGCTGGATAATGTGGAAGTGAGCCAATCTGCAGCACACAGCTGAGCCATTGTGGGAGCGGGCGAGTCGGTTAGAGACTGGTCGGCTGTCAGGCCGCCATCGCTGGCAAGCCAGCTCCCACAAGGATTGACTGGATTCAGTTAGATCCAGGTCGGCTGTCAGGCCGCCTTCGCTGGCAAGCCAGCTCCCACAAGGACTGAGTGGATTCAGTTAGATCCAGGTCGGCTGCCAGGCCGCCTTCGCGAGCAAGCTCACTCCTACAGAAAAGCAAAGCAGTTCAGGCAGACCGCATGCTTTTC
>NZ_JTKF01000060.1:0-16346 GCF_000828175.1 Pseudomonas sp. W15Feb9B
CGAGTGCACCATTTAAGAGTTAGTTGCAGTGATGCAGGTAACTTGGCTTCAGCCAGTTGTGGTCTGGTTTAAAAACACAAAATGCACTCGTAGCTCAGCTGGATAGAGTACTCGGCTACGAACCGAGCGGTCACAGGTTCGAATCCTGTCGAGTGCACCATATTCAAGAAGCCCGCGTTTAACGCGGGCTTTTTGTTGTCTGCGATTTGGTTTTTCCTTTCACGCATCCCCTCTCATCAAAATCGACTTGAGCACTACGGCCTCGTTTCAGGTCATAGCGATAGCTCGTTGTCGACGTTCGAATATTCACCTTGTCCGGTTTGCCGAGAGCGCTCTCGACATCCCGCTGGCTCATTCCGGCGATAACGCGACGATTGATGATCGCTTCGCGGCGCTGCCTGGCATTGATCAGGTTGCCGCATTTGTCCTCCAGGCGGCCAACGATGCCTGGTTCACGTCCCTTGATTGTCATACCGGATATTTCTTCGTGATTGTGTTCCGGCATGATCGGCACGACGGAGCCGGGCATGTAAGGGTGAACCTGCTGCACCGAGAGCTGCTCATCGTTGGCACAACTCAGGCTGGTGAAGGTGATGCCGCCGTCGGGCGCTTCGCATCGGTGAAGGGTGGTAGCGGCCCCGGCGGGTGGCAGGCAGAGCAGGCTGGCGACTACAAAACGGGATGTTCTGGATAGCATTCGACGTCCTCCGTGACGGTCTACGCTCAAGGGTAGTCGCTACATTTTTCAACGCCGGTGTGTTTTCTTTTCAAGATGAGTCGTCGCATCTGCACGGGTCAGGACAGCGCTCAACTTTGTCGCGCAAGCACTTGTTTCGACCGCGATTTTTTAACGTTTAAAACCGTCAGGCGGTGTATCATTGCGCCCGTCAGCCCCGCCGGGGCTTATGGAAAACCTCCATGGACTTACCCAGTAGTTACTCAGTAGCCCGTTTCACCAATCATGAATTGACTGATTGATCCTTCCGGCGTGCCCCGCTGCTGGGAGTGGAGTTCGCCTATGTCCGAAATCGAAGTAAAGAAAACACAGGAAAGCCTGCAGGATCGCCTGGCTCAGGTGGTTGAGCTGCTGCAGCGCCAAAAGGTCGTCGAAGACCTGACTCATCGCCAGGAAGGCGCGCATCACGACCGGGTCGAGAACCTGGTTCACCGGCAGAACCTCGTCGAACTGCAACGCAAACTCGATGATCTGCACTCCGCCGACGTTGCCTACATCCTTGAAGCCCTGCCGCTGGACGACCGTCTGACGCTCTGGCAGCTGGTCAAGGCTGATCGCGACGGCGACATTCTTCTCGAAGTATCCGATTCCGTTCGTGAAACGCTGATCGCCGACATGGACGATCACGAGCTCCTGGCTGCGGCCAAGGACATGGACGCCGACGAACTTGCTGACCTGGCCTCCGAGCTGCCGCGAGACGTCGTCCATGAGCTGATGGAAACGCTCGACCAGCAGCAACGCGAGCGCGTGCGTTCGGCCTTGTCCTATGACGAGGAGCAGGTCGGTGCGCTGATGGACTTCGAGATGGTGACCATTCGTGAGGACGTCAGCCTCGAAGTGGTTTTGCGTTACCTGCGTCGTCTCAAGGAACTGCCGGGCCACACCGACAAATTGTTCGTGGTCGATTACGACGGCGTGCTCAAGGGCGTACTGCCGATCAAGCGTCTGCTGGTCAACGACCCCGAGAAACAGGTTGCTGAAGTCATGGCCAGCGATCCGGTGAGTTTTCATCCGGACGAGGACGCCTATGACGCTGCTCAGGCGTTCGAGCGTTACGACTTGATCTCGGCCCCGGTGGTCGACAAGAACGGCAAACTGATCGGCCGTCTGACCATCGACGAAATGGTCGACCTGATTCGTGAGGAGAGCGAAAGCGAAGTCCTCAACATGGCGGGTCTGCGCGAAGAGGAAGACATCTTCGCCTCCGTCTGGAAATCCCTGCGCAACCGTTGGGCGTGGCTGGCAATCAACCTGATCACTGCCTTTGTCGCGTCGCGGGTGATCGGTCTGTTCGAAGGCTCGATCGAGAAGCTGGTGGCGCTGGCGGCGCTGATGCCGATCGTGGCGGGTATCGGGGGTAACTCCGGTAACCAGACGATTACCATGATCGTGCGCGCCATGGCGCTGGACCAGGTCAGCACCGGCAACACCTCGCGCCTGATGCGCAAGGAGCTGGCGGTCGCGTTGATCAACGGTCTGGTCTGGGGCGGGGTGATCGGTGTGGTCGCCTACCTGCTTTATGGCAGTTGGTCGCTGGGCGTGGTGATGACGGCGGCGATGACCCTCAACCTGCTGCTCGCGGCGCTGATGGGGGTGTTGATCCCAATGACACTGGCCAAGATGGGCCGCGACCCGGCGATGGGCGCCAGCGTGATGATCACGGCCATGACGGACAGCGGTGGCTTCTTCATCTTCCTGGGGTTGGCGACGATCTTTCTGCTCTGATTCGCCACCATGCAAAAGCCCGCCGAAATGGCGGGCTTTTTTGTGCCTGTATAGTTATCTGTGCTTGTGTATTGATCTGTGGCGAGGGGGTAGATTTCAGGCAAAAAAAAGCCAGCACTTAAGCTGGCTTGAGATGTTCGGTGTTACTCAGGACGCGTCTGCGGCCATCTCGGCGTCGTGAGCAATCAGCGACACCAGAGCGTTCTGTTGACGGTGCGACAGCTGACGGAAGCGTTGCAGCAGCTCACGCTCGTGCAGCGACAGCTCCGGACTGTCCAGGCGCATGCTCAGTTCTTCGCCCAGTGCGCCTTCCTGAATAAGACTCTGCTCAAGGCGCGCAATGATTTCGGAGTTCATGCTGCGATGATGATTGCGAGCCACCTCGGCAATGCGTTCACGCATTCCGTCTGGCAGACGTACGACAAACTTGTCAGCCGTACGGCTGGAATAAATTGCCTGTTTCAATGGGCGCATATATTTAACCGGTTAGTTCAGGGGAGCGGTTCTCGGGATTGGCCGCAGGATGTGTGATAGGACAAGCATCCGCGCCAAATGGTTCAACCTGAATTGTTAAGAGGCCCGCATCATGCCTCAAAATTGCCAGATCATTGGCGTCAATTCTGTGACAAATATTGAGCTGGGTAAAGGCGTAATGCCAGCACCAATTATCAGAAATGCGGACTGGTTTGAAAACTTTGCCTTGGCCCGCATCACTGGCCGCTTCCTGTTGCACATCTATTGATGTCCGAAGACGTCAGAACGTGCATGCTATGCGGCTTTCAATCCTTGATCCCTACTTGTACAGGATAGTGGCAATTTGCCGATTTACTAGGGCAAACCCCCATTGGAGGGCGTTTTCAGGATGGATGGCAGGCTTATTTATCTGATGGGACCTTCCGGTTCAGGCAAGGACAGCCTGATCGAGGCCGCGCGTGAGCCATTGCGCCAGTTGAACTGCGAAATCATCCGCAGGGTGATTACCCGATCAGCGGAATCGGTGGGAGAGGATGCCATCGGCGTAACGCCCGAAGAATTCGAACGACGTCAGCAGGTCGGGGATTTCTCGCTTTCCTGGCACGCCAATGGGCTGGCTTATGGGATTCCGGCAGAAATGGATGAACGGTTGCGTGCAGGGCGATCCGTGCTGGTAAATGGCTCACGGGCCAATTTGCGTCAGGCGCATGAGCGCTATCCGACATTGCTGCCGGTGCTGCTGACGGTCAAAGATGAGGTTTTGCGTGAACGCCTGCTCAGGCGCGGCCGGGAAACACCTGAGCAGATTGATGCGAGGCTGGCGCGCAATGCGCAGTTCAAGGATAGAAGGGCCACTGACTTGCCCGTGCATCTGATCGACAATTCGGGCGACTTGGCAGCCGCCGTCAAGCAACTGCTGGACTTGATCCGGCTTAACGCAGTACCGGATCAAACTTGATCTTGCGCCCGGCCACCAGGGCCAGCACAAACAACACTGCAAACACGCCGCAGCCAATCAGCGGCAGGGTGACTTCGGTTTCCTCGAACAGCGAAAAATGCACAACGCCAGTCAATAAGGCGAGGATCAGAAATCCTGCGGCTGATTTGGACATGCTGTACTCCTGAAGATATTTCAAAAAACCAGACGTTCGGTGTCGCGCGTCGGCAGTGCTTGCTCAGGCTCATTGACTGCCTGCGCCGCGAAGTCGCCCTGATCGCTCAGCACCGCCAACTGCGGCGCTCTCTGCACCTGTAAGTAATGCGGCATACGCTGAGCCACCGGTTCAGCACGCTCTGGAACAAAATGAAAGCCAACCAAAACCGCCAGTGCGATTGCGTTTGCAAGCAAGAGAGTGCTGTTCATGGGGCGGACTCCGTTTGTTCTGTTATACGAACAGACAAAGCACCCGGCGTGCCAACAGTCTAACCGCTGTGAAGTCCTTTAAAAACAAGCATTTGGAAGGGTTTTTACCAAGTGTCGGGTTGCAATCTGCAATGAGGGCTTTTTGCGGCAATGCAAATTGCACGGTAAATGTTCCCGCAGCATTGCAAGGCGCCTGCCTACACTTAAAAAACCCATGGACGACATGACAAATCAAGGGCTGGCCGTTAACATGCACGCCGTCCGTCGCGCCGTGTCCGGCCGCGACAACTCAGTGTCTCAGTAGCTCAATTGGATAGAGCATCCCCCTCCTAAGGGGAAGGTTGGCAGTTCGAACCTGCCCTGGGACACCATTATTCAGAGCCTTGCAACGGTTCGAAAAAAGCCCCGCACAGGATGATCTGGCGGGGCTTTTTCATGCTCGTAATAAGTGGCTCAGTTCAGTGCTCCGCCGTCGGCCTTGCCAATTGAGGTGCTGACTTCGATCACATGCCGGCGCCCGTTGACCTCGTAACTGCGCCCATCTGCATCAACGTCCGGTTTTCGCAGTGCCAGTTGTGCAAACAAGCCATGTTTTTCGTCGTAGCTGCCAAACCAGTCAACCAGTTTTCCGATGTAGCATTCGTTACCGATAATCACCGGCAGGTCGAAAACATCTTCCACCGTGTAATGAACCGGGCCGTAGCTGTAGTAATCGCGCTCGCCTGCACCTGTTGCAGGAATCGGGCAAAGAGGCGTGCGCTGAGTGTCCGGTTTGTGGGGGCGTGCTTCGTTCGCCTTGGTGATTGCCTGATTGAGCGTAAGCCGCAGATCAGGTTCCAACTCAAAGGTGCTGGCGCCGTCATCCTTGTGTTGGGTGGTGGGCACGTTCAAGTAGTAGCTATATCGCACCGTCACGGTGGGAACTTCACGGTTGATCTTCAGCGGATTGAGCAAGTAGATGTGATCAACGCCGTAGGCACCGTTGCGGTAGGCGAGGTAAATATTACCCCGAGCCTTGATCCAGTACGCCGATTGGTTGGCTCCGCGATCATTGGTATAGAACAGCGCGCTTTCAGGCTCAGGAGACCTTTTGACAAAATGGTCACCGTCTCGGCGCCATGTTTCCACGTAGGTAAACATGCCGGTGCCACCGGCGTAAGTCTGGACGATCATGTCTCGTTGCCCGTCGCCGTCCATGTCCAGCAACGAGTAGGAGGTTTGACCGGTTTCTGCTGCCGCGTCGATTTCGGTGGCGGTCAATGCCTTCCATTCATCCGGTGTAACGCCTTTGGGAATCGAAGATGGAAAGTGCGTTAGCTCGCTGGGGTTTTCTTTGTCGGAGTCGCCTGAAAACGATGTCTCTTCAGAGTTGAAAGCCAGTGAAGCCAGCACTCGTTCAACCGCCACCTCGCGATTGCCGCCCTCGCTGGCCGCCTGAATGCTGCATTGCAGATCTTCCAGAACCTGTTTGTCGATGCCGGTCGTTCTGTGCGCAATGGCATCCATCTGCTGCGCCTGTAATAACTTCAGCCGATCACGATAACTTTGTTCAAGGCAAGCAATATCCGCTTCGCACTGATTACGTGTCTTGAGCCACAACCGTTGTGTGCGCTTGAGTTCAGATTGCTGATCACCGGAGATCTTCATCAACTCCCGATAAGCCGCACCCATCTGCGCATCCAGCGCATACAACCCTTTATCCGCACAAACAGCCTTCTCCACGGCACTCGCTGCGTTCGCACAATCCATTCCGCCCGCCATTGCCTGCTGGAAAAACAGCAGCGCACAGGCGGACACGATGCAACGTCCTTTGATGTACACGAGATAAACCCTGTAGTGAAAAGATGACCCGGCGCGCAGGGTAATCGCTGCACAAGGAATCTTGAACCCCTCCACTTCAGAGAACCCCACTCCTTGCCGATAACTCCTTCGGCGACCTCAGACTCGCGCGAAATCGCTTGATAGCATTTGGCCTCCAGCTATCATCAGTGCGCCTGTGAAAACGCCCCCGGTTCACCTACTTCAATTGCCTGGAAATCCTCGATGCTGTCGTATCACCAAAAGAGTTTTCTGATCGTCGATGATTTCTCGGATTTCCGCAGTTCCGTACGTTCTATGCTGCGCGAGCTGGGGGTCAAGGATGTGGACACCGCTGATACCGGCGAGCAGGCGCTGAAGATGTGTGCGCAGAAGTCCTATGATTTCATCCTGCAGGATTTCCATCTCGGCGACGGCAAGAAGAACGGGCAGCAGGTGCTGGAAGACCTGATGTCGGAAAAGCTCATCAGCCATGAAGCGGTGTTTGTCATGGTCACGGCCGAGACCAGTCAGGCCATGGTGCTCAGCGCCCTGGAGCACGAGCCGGATGCTTACCTGACCAAGCCGTTCAACCGCTCCGGTCTGGCCCAGCGCCTGGAGCGTCTGGAGCAGCGCAAAACGTTGCTCAAACCGATTCTGCAAGCCCTTGATCGCGGCAAGCCGGTTGAGGTGCTCAATGCCTGCATTGCGCTGTGCAAGCAGGACATCCGTTATTCGCCGCTGTGCCTGCGTTATCGCGCCGATGCGCTGCGCGACATGAACCAGAACGAAGCGCTCGAACGCCTCTATGACAGCATCATCGCTGACCGGCCGTTGCCGTGGGCGTTTGCCGGGCTGGGCAAGTTGCTGTTCAAGCGTGGGCAAGTGGCGCAGGCCAAAGGTGTTTACGAAAAAGCGCTGAAAGTGTTCCCGATGATGCCGGCGCTGTACGACGGCATGGCCGATGTGCTGGTCGCCGAGGGCGATACCAAAGGCGCGCAGCGGGTGCTGGAAGAGGCGATTCGCTTGTCGCCGCTGGCGGTGCGCCGGCAAGCGTTGCTCGGCAAGCTGGCGATGGCCAACGAAGATTTCGACACCGCGTCCCGGGCCTATCGGCAGGCGGTGGCGCAGGGGGCGCAGTCGCGCTTCAAGGACCCGGAAAGCAATCTTGGCCTGGCCCATGCCTTGATCAGCAAGGGCAGTGAACGCGGTCTCGATACGCGCACGCGGCTGGAGATTAACACCACGCTCAGCGCCGTCGCCAAAGAGAACCCGTCGGACCCGGGCCTGCAGATCCGTGCGCGCCTGATGAAGGCCACCAGTCTGTTGCTCAACGATGCCGAAACCGCCGACAAGCTCACCGAACAAGCGCTGATGCGCCTCGACGGCATGGAGCAGTTCATGAGCCCTGAAGCGGCGCTGCTGGTCGCCAAGCAATTGCAGATGCTTGGTCAGGCCGAGGCGGGCACTTCGATGCTCAAGAGCTGTGCGGAGATCTACGGTGACGATCCGGCGGTGATGAAAGACATCGCCAAGCTCACCGACGACCCGACTATCCTCAGTTCGAGCAACGCTGTTGCCGACCTCAACCGGCAGGGTGTGCGCGTGTACAAGACCGGCAACCTGGTGGAAGCCCGCGAGGTGTTCCGCAAGGCGCTGAAGATGCAACCGAAGAACATCAGTATCGCGCTGAACATGGCCCAGTCTCTGCTGCACGGCACCGACACCAGTGTGCCGTCGGCGGAACTGGAAGAATGTCGGGCCTGCCTGAAAATGGTCGGCCTGATGCCCGACACCGACGCGCGTTATGCGCGTTATCAGAAGCTGAAAAGCAAGGCGTTTGGCGAATGAACCAAGACGAGCAGGCGCTGGATTTTTCCACGGTGATCGCCTCCACCGTTCACGACATGAAGAACTCGCTGGCGATGCTGACGCAGGCCCATAGCCAGTGGTTGGCGCGTTTGCCCGAGGGGCAGCGTGGAGGGGCGGAGCAGGGCGTGATCGACTTCGAGTTTGCCCACCTCAACGGCATGCTGGTGCAGTTGCTTGGGCTGTACAAGCTCGGCGTCAACCAGTTGCCGCTGCAACCGGCGTATCACGAGCTGGATGATTTCATCGAGGCGCAACTGGCATCGCACCAAGAGGTGTTCGCCAGTCGCGGGATTATCGCCACCTATGAAGTCGATCCGCTGAGCCCGCTGGGTTTCTTCGATCGTGAGTTGGTTGCGTCGGTGTTGGGCAACTGCATCAACAACGCCATTCGTTATGCCCGCGAGTCGCTGCTGATCACTGTCAGCGACGAAGCCGGGCAGTTGGTGTTGAGCATCAATGATGACGGTGACGGTTACCCGGCCGGGATGCTCGAGCGTCAGGCGGATTACGTGCAGGGCATCAATCACAGCAGCGGCAGCACGGGTCTGGGCCTGTATTTCGCCAACCGCATTGCTGCGTTGCATCAGCGCAACGGCGTGGTCGGGCACACCGAAATTCGTAATGGCGGGCCATTGGGGGGCGGGGTGTTCAGCCTTTACCTGCCGTGACTCGGGTTTTTGTTTGACGCTGCTTGATATTCCGAACAGCCGGAGCCTATTTTGTACGGGTCGCCGTTCGCGGCTCGCACAATAACAAGGATTGCGTCATGACAACCGATGGCCAGCGTTCACTCGCGCAGCGACTGACCGGCATTGATGAGATTGAATGTGTCACGCCGGATTTGAACGGCGTGCCGCGCGGCAAGGTGATGACCGCCGAGGGTTTCCTCGAAGGGCGGCGTTTGCAGATGGCGCGGGGGGTGCTGCTGCAATGCATCATGGGCGGTTATCCGCCGGCTCGCTTTTACGGCAGCGATGACGGCGATCTGGCGCTGGTCGCCGAGCCGAGCATGATTCATCCCTTGCCATGGAGCGACGAGCCACGCGCCCTGGCCATCTGCGATGCTGACGAACTGAGCGGCGAAAGCTCAAACCTGTCGACCCGTGGTCAACTGAAGAAAGTCATCGCCCGTTACGCCGCACGTGGCTTGGCGCCGGTGGTGGCGACCGAGCTGGAATTCTTTGTCTTCGCGCCGAACACCGATCCGACCCAGCCGTTCCGTCCGCCAGTCGGCCTCGACGGGCGCCGCGAGGATGGGCAGTCGGCGTTCAGCGTCAGTTCCAATAACGGTCTGCGGCCGTTCTTCAGCGAAGTCTATAAATGCATGGCGGCCCTCGGTCTGCCGCGCGATACCTTCATGCATGAAATGGGCGTCAGCCAGTTCGAGATCAATCTGCTGCACGGTGATCCGCTGTTGCTGGCCGACCAGACCTTCCTGTTCAAACACCTGCTCAAGGAAGTCGCGCTCAAGCATGGTCTGAACGTGGTGTGCATGGCCAAGCCGCTGGCGCACACACCGGGCAGTTCGATGCACATTCACCAGAGCGTCGTCGAGATCGCGACCGGCAAGAATGTGTTCAGCGACGAAAATGGCCAGCCGACGGCGATGTTCCGCCACTTCATCGGCGGACAGCAGGCGGCCATGGCCGATTTCACCGCGCTGTTTGCGCCGAACGTGAACTCCTATCAGCGTCTGTGTCACCCGTATGCATCGCCCAACAATGCCTGCTGGTCCCATGACAACCGCGCCGCAGGGTTGCGCATTCCGGCCAGTTCGCCAGTGGCTCGACGCGTGGAAAACCGGTTGCCTGGCGCCGATGCCAACCCGTATCTGGCGATTGCCGCAAGTCTGGCCGCCGGCTTGCACGGGATCGAACATGAGCTGGAGCCGAGCGCGGCGATTCAGGGCGAATTCGAAGTGCCGGACAATCTTTCGCTGCCGTGTACCTTGCATGCCGCGCTCGAGCGTCTGAAACGTAGCCAATTGGCCAGGGAACTGTTCGGACAGGAGTTCATCGAAGGCTACATCGCTTCGAAGACCATGGAGTTGACCAGCTTCTTTGATGAAATCACTCCCTGGGAACGGCGTGTTCTAGCAGCCCAGGCCTGACGAACTGTCGCCATCGGGCTATCGTTTGGATAGCCCGATACTCACTGCAAGGAGCCGCTCGGAACGCCGATGCGCCAAATCTGGAAATCCTTTCGAGCGCTGTATTTCGCCTCGCTGATGATGTTGATCGGCTCGGGCCTTCTTTCTACTTACCTGGCATTGCGCCTGGCTGCTGACCATGTCGATGGGCTGTGGGTGGGTGCGCTGATGGCGGCCAACTATTTCGGCCTGGTGCTGGGCGGCAAGATCGGTCACCGCTTGATCGCCCGTGTCGGACACATTCGAGCGTATTCGGCGTGTGCCGGGATCGTCGGCGCGGCGGTGCTCGGGCATGGCCTGGTGGACTGGCTGCCGGCGTGGCTGGTGCTGCGGACCATCGTCGGTCTGGGCATGATGTGTCAGTACATGGTGATCGAGAGCTGGCTCAACGAGCAGGCCGACGCCAATCAGCGCGGGCTGGTGTTCAGCGGTTACATGATCGCTTCTTACTTGGGGCTGGTGCTCGGTCAGTTGATTCTGGTCATGCACCCGGGCCTGGGGTTGGAGCTGCTGATGCTGGTCGCGCTGTGTTTTGCCCTGTGCCTGGTGCCGGTGGCGCTGACCCGACGGATTCACCCGGCGCCGCTGCATCCGGCACCGATGGAGCCGCGCTTCTTTATCAAGCGCGTGCCGCAGTCGTTGAGCACGGTGCTCGGCGCAGGCCTGATCATCGGCTCGTTCTACGGTCTGGCGCCGCTGTATGCGTCGCAGCAGGGGCTGTCGACCGAGCAGGTCGGTCTGTTCATGGGTAGCTGCATTTTTGCCGGACTGCTGGTGCAGTGGCCGTTGGGCTGGTTATCCGACCGTTATGACCGAGCGCTGCTGATTCGTTGTTTTGCCGGATTCCTCGCGGTGGCGGCGTTGCCGTTGGCGATCTTGCCGCAGGTGCCGCTTGAGGTGCTGTTCGTGGTCGGCTTCCTTTGTTCGTTGGTGCAGTTCTGCCTGTATCCGCTGGCGGTGGCGTTCTCCAACGACCATGTCGAGGGCGATCGCCGGGTGTCGCTGACGGCGATGCTGCTGGTGACCTACGGGGTCGGCGCGAGTATCGGTCCGCTGCTGGCGGGCGTGCTGATGAAGCTGTTCGGCAGTCAGAGTTTGTACGCGTTCTTTAGCTTCTTTGCGTTGGTGCTGGTGTGGCGCATTCGGCCGAAAGCGGTGACCAATCTGCATCAGGTCGACGACGCACCGCTGCATCACGTGGCGATGCCCGACAGCATGTCCAGCTCGCCGCTGGTGGCCGCGCTCGATCCGCGGGTGGATGAGCAGGTGGTGCAGGAGCAGATGCAGACCACGGTTACGCCGGAGCCAGAGCCCGAAGTGCAGCCTGAAGCAGTGGCCGAACCTGATCCGGCTGATGAGGGCGATAAACCGACACCGGACATCAGTGGGGCCAGACCCTGAGTCGGATGAGGGTGAGGCTATTCAGAAACAGACACTGTAACGGTGGCGAGGGAGCTTGCTCCCGCTGGACTGCGCAGCAGGCCCCGCTTGTCAGATAAGGGGTGGGGGTGCTTCGCGCCCCAGCGGGAGCAAGCTCCCTCGCCACAGGTTTCCGCTGCTGGCAGAAAGATTTTTGGCATAAAAAAGGGCAGTCCCGCCAGGGACTGCCCTTTTTTATTTGCCTGTGCGAATCACAGATCGTCTTTATCGAACCGGCGTGCTTCACGCTGCAGTTGATAAACGAAGCGCTCGACGTTGCGCGCCGCTTGGCCACTGATGTTGTGGAAGCGCAAGCCGGCGAAGGTGATGTTGAGCTTTTCTTCGAAGTGCAGGTAGCGCAGCTCGACCGAGATCGGTTGATTGCCGAACAGTGGGGTGGCGATCATGCGGTCATAGACCTGACCCAGTTGCAGGCGGTCGGTGATGTCGCCTTCAAAGCGCAGCTTGCACCCGGTGGCGGAAATATCCAGCAGTTTGCCGTTGATCGGCGCCTTGAGTTTTTCGCCGCCAAGTTCGACGCTGACCAGATCGGTCAGCTTCAACGCGGCACGAAAGGCATTACGGCGCTGGTGGTAGACCACTTCGGTTGGCAGTTGACCGGTGTAGAAGCGGTCACCGTCGGATTCTTCGATGTTCAGCGTGCCGGTGCATTCCCAGGCGATGCGCACGCCTTCGTGGAAGCCTTCGACCTTGAACGGTTCGCCCGCCTGCAGAAAACGTTCGCCATCGCGCGGGATCATTTCGTCCAGGGCAATCGTCGCGGTTTCCCGGTCAACCTTGATCAGGTAGCTCTGGAAGCGCTGGCTGCGCTCATGGAAGGTGATGATCAGCGGATCGTGGCTTTCTTGCAGCTGGCGCAGGTTGCTGGAGATTTCCAGGGGCGTGGTCAGCACCTTTGGTGGCTGCGGAGTATCATCCGCGCTTAGGGCGTTTGGCACGTTTTCTCAATCTCCAGACAAAATTTGACTACGACTAGCCAGCATTTTGCCAGCATGTTTCGCGGGTTGATAGTGCAGGCACATCGAATGGCTCACGCCTGGCTGAGCGTACGCGGCTTGGTGGGTTTGGCGAAAGTGCCCGAGGCGTCATACAGCGCTGGCGGTTCGCCCCCGGTGAGGATTTTCAGCTGATTGGCCGTAGCGGCCTGCTGGATCTGGATCGATTGGCCGTTCTTGACGTTGGCCGCCTGGCACTGGGCAATCAGGTCGGTCAGCACATCGCTTTGGGACAGCAACTGGTCGCCAATGCTCGACTGGCTGGCCAATTGCTCCAGGCCCTGGCGGTCGAGCGGCAGGTTGAGGCTGGCAAGGATTTCGCTGCGCTTGCGGCCATGCTGTTCAAGCAGAATGATCAATGCCTGTTTGCGCGCCAGAATATCTTCGAGCAGAGGCATGTCGCGACCGTGCAAGGCGAGGGACTCGGTTTGCAGCAACTCCAGCAATTGTTGAGCTGGAGCAAAGTCGTCGGTGATCAGTTGCAATAAATTAGTGTCGTGCATGGCTGGCCTTGGGTTCTAAGCGTCCAAAAGCCTGGCGCCGGCAAAAGCCTAGCGCTGGGCTTCGAAGTTGAGCAGTTTGCTGGCTACACGGTTGCTGTCGACCTTGTAGCTGCCATCGGCAATCGCTGCTTTCAACTCGGCCACGCGGGCTTTGTCGACGGCAGGCTGATCGCGCAGCTTGTCAGTGACCTTCTGCAACTGTTGAGCCTCATTGCTGAGGTGTACCGATTCCCCGCTTTTTGCGGTACCGGCCGTTTCGGCCTGGGTATTCAGCGGCGCGGAGGTGCCGGTTTCGGCGGTTTCCTTGGCGTTGCTGGTACGCGTACTGCCCGTAAGTGACGAGGAGCTGTTCAAACGGCTGAAATCGATGACCATGTTAAAAACCTCTGGGAATTTGGACGCTTGCCATGTTCTCGGCCATTCCCTGGAAAACTTTAGGCTCACTTTGCAATGAGCTGCATGTGCCGAAGCGTGTCCTGCTGCGGCACAGTTTAGGGAAGCGTCGGGGCTGGCGCCAGTTTTCTGCTCGAGCGTTTTACATGGCGACTTCCACTTGGCCCGGCGCGATGACCTGCGCCTTGATTACCCGGTTGGAATTGAGGTTTTTCACTCGGATCTGATCTTTCAAACCGCCGTTGGCCAGGGCTTCACCGGGCATGCGCACGGCGAGTGTGCCGCTGCGGGCGATGATGACCACCTGATCGCCCTTGCGCACCACTTCTGCCTGTTCCAGATGCACCAGAGTAATCACCTGATCGGCTACCGTTGGTCGGGTTAATTTCTGCCCGATGGCTTCATCCACCGACGTCAGAAAACCCTGATTGATCTGGCTGATGTCGCGTTCACGCAAGGTCACGTCTTGCGGCTCGATAATGCCGGCGCGTTTCAGCGGTCGGGTGGTGGTGACAATCTCGCGAAACAGGCGGACTTGAGCGGGCACGAACACCGTCCACGGCGAGCTTCCTTCGCACCGGACCTTGACCGTAACCCGGCCCAGCGGACGTGCAGGACTCTCCAGCGACGCTGTCAATTCCTTGTCGCACATAGGCATGCGCATACGCGGGTCGAGCTGGTTGACCTCGATCTCGTAGCGGCCTTCCGTTTGACTGGTAGCCAGATAGTCTTCTACGGTGAACTCAAGAAAGCCCTGAGTGACGCCGATAAGCATGTCAGGCAAGGTAACCGTATCAGCACCGGCAGGGCTGCCAGCGAAAAACAAGCAGACGGCAGACGTCGCGCACAGCGCTTTGCGGGTGCGGGAGGTCAGGCGTCGGAAAAATGTCGTTTGAGCGTTCATACGAGTTAAAAAGCAAGCGCCGTGCCGTTTAGCAATGAATGTGCGTCGCAACAACACTTGGCGTTGGTGTAGGAGTCTGGGCATGGCTGGTGTAATGGATTCGGTGAACCAGCGCACGCAACTGGTAGGGCAGAATCGCCTGGAGCTGTTGTTGTTCCGTCTCGACGGTCAACAGCTCTACGGAATCAACGTGTTCAAGGTGCGGGAAGTGCTGCAATGCCCGTCGCTGACGTTGATGCCCAAGTCCAGTCCTGTCGTGTGCGGGGTGGCGAATATCCGGGGGGCGACCATTCCGATCCTTGATCTGGCAATGGCGACCGGTTCCGGGGCGTTGAAAGACAAGAACAGTCCGTTCGTGATCATCACGGAGTACAACACCAAGACCCAGGGTTTCCTGGTTCGCTCGGTGGAGCGCATCGTCAACATGAACTGGGAAGAGATCCATCCGCCGCCCAAGGGCACGGGTCGCGATCATTACCTGACCGCTGTGACTCGAGTCGACAATCAGTTAGTCGAAATCATCGATGTCGAGAAGGTGCTGGCGGAAGTCGCGCCGACGCCGGAAGCGATTTCGGTCGGCGTGGTCGATGTCGAGACCCAGAGCAAGGCGTTGTCGCTGCGGGTGCTGACGGTCGATGACTCGTCGGTGGCGCGCAAGCAGGTCACGCGCTGCCTGCAGACGGTCGGGGTCGAAGTGGTGGCGCTGAACGATGGCAAGCAGGCGCTGGACTACCTGCGCAAGCTGGTCGATGAGGGCAAGAAGCCGGAAGAAGAGTTCCTGATGATGATTTCCGACATCGAGATGCCGGAGATGGACGGGTACACCCTGACGGCGGAAATCCGCAGCGATCCACGCATGCAAAAGCTTCATATCATCCTGCATACTTCGTTGTCGGGGGTATTCAATCAGGCGATGGTCAAGAAAGTCGGTGCCGATGACTTTCTGGCCAAATTCCGTCCTGATGACCTGGCATCCCGGGTGGTCGACCGGATCAAAGCAGCAGATATCAGCTAGGGGCCTTCTGCCCCTGGCGGTCAACACGATTTAAGAGGCGGCATCATTGTCTACGGGTAATTTGGATTTCGAACAGTTCCGGGTCTTCCTGGAAAAAGCCTGTGGCATTTTGCTCGGTGAAAACAAGCAGTACCTGGTCTCGAGCCGTCTCAACAAACTGATGGAGCAGCAAGGCATCAAGTCCCTGGGTGAGCTGGTACAGCGCATCCAGACCCAGCCGCGCAGCGGTTTGCGCGAGCAGGTGGTCGATGCCATGACGACCAACGAAACCTTGTGGTTTCGCGACACCTATCCGTTTGAAGTCTTGAAGAACAAGGTGCTGCCCGAGGCGATCAAGGCCAGCCCCAACCAGCGTCTGCGGATCTGGTCGGCGGCATGCTCGTCGGGTCAGGAACCGTATTCGCTGTCGATGTCGATCGACGAGTTCGAGCGCAGCAACCTCGGTCAGTTGAAGATGGGCGTGCAGATCGTTGCCACCGACCTGTCCGGCAGCATGCTGACCAACTGCAAGACCGGCGAGTACGACAGCCTGGCCATCGGTCGCGGTTTGTCCGCCGATCGTCTGCAGCGTTACTTCGACCCGAAAGGGCCGGGGCGCTGGGTGATCAAGGCGCCGATCAAGAACCGGGTGGAATTCCGCTCGTTCAACCTGCTCGACAGCTACGCCAGTCTGGGCAAGTTCGACATCGTGTTCTGCCGCAACGTGCTGATCTACTTCTCCGCCGAGGTGAAGAAAGACATCCTGTTGCGCATTCACAGCACGCTGAAGCCGGGCGGGTACCTGTTCCTTGGCGCGTCCGAAGCGCTGAACGGTTTGCCGGATCATTACCAGATGGTTCAGTGCAGTCCGGGGATCATTTACCAGGCGAAGTGATTGCACCGGCAACACAAAAAAACGGGAGGCCCTCAAAGCCTCCCGTTTTTTATGCCCGATGAATTTCTCCCTGACACCACAAATCCCTGTGGGAGCAACTGTCTTA
>NZ_JTKF01000061.1:0-64428 GCF_000828175.1 Pseudomonas sp. W15Feb9B
AGCTAATCACCCTTCGCTTCGGTGTGGCGCGCATTCTACGGAGCGACCCAACCTCTGGCAAGCACTTTTTTAATTAATTTTCTCAGGCCTTCCAAAGGCTTAGAGAAGGGTTGGCCTATGCCACGGCGAAGACAATAATGCCCCCCTTTGTATAAAGGAGAGACTCACCCCATGTGGTTCAAAAACCTGCTGATCTATCGCCTGACCCAAGACCTGCCTGTCGATGCCGAGGCGCTGGAAACTGCACTGGCCACCAAACTGGCGCGTCCATGTGCAAGCCAGGAGTTGACCACCTACGGTTTCGTCGCGCCATTCGGCAAAGGCGAAGATGCGCCACTGGTGCACGTCAGCGGCGACTTCCTGCTGATCGCTGCGCGTAAGGAAGAACGTATTCTGCCGGGCAGCGTCGTGCGCGACGCGGTCAAGGAAAAGGTCGAAGAGATCGAAGCCGAGCAGATGCGCAAGGTCTACAAGAAGGAACGCGATCAGATCAAGGATGAAATCATCCAGGCGTTCCTGCCGCGTGCCTTTATCCGTCGTTCGTCGACCTTCGCTGCCATCGCGCCGAAACAGGGCCTGATCCTGGTCAACTCGGCCAGCCCGAAACGCGCCGAAGACCTGCTCTCCACAATGCGTGAAGTGCTCGGCACCCTGCCCGTGCGTCCGCTGACCGTGAAAACCGCGCCGACCGCCGTGATGACCGAGTGGGTCACCACCCAGCAAGCGGCCCCGGACTTCTTCGTTCTGGACGAGTGCGAGCTGCGCGACACCCACGAAGACGGCGGCATCGTGCGTTGCAAGCGTCAGGACCTGACCAGCGAAGAAATTCAGCTGCACTTGAGCACCGGCAAAGTTGTCACTCAGTTGTCGCTGGCCTGGCAAGACAAGTTGTCGTTCATGCTCGATGACAAGATGACCGTCAAACGCCTGAAGTTCGAAGACCTGCTGCAGGATCAGGCGGAGCAGGACGGTGGCGACGAGGCTCTGGGCCAACTGGACGCCAGCTTCACCCTGATGATGCTGACCTTCGGCGACTTCCTGCCGGCACTGGTCGAAGCGTTGGGTGGGGAAGAGACTCCGCAGGGGATTTAAACCTCTCTCCGGCGCCCTCCTTTATTGAGGGCGCCTGAAAAAAGCAAAGATCGCAGCCTTCGGCAGCTCCTACATTTGGAATGTGTTTCCCTGTATGAGCTGCCGAAGGCTGCGATCTTTTTGCTGGCACCGTATGCTTGGCTTCCTAACGCTTTCACATAATAAGGAACACGCCATGCGAGCACTGGCTGTACTGAGCCGCTTTGTCGGCAACACTTTCGCTTACTGGGTTCTGATTTTCGCCGTGATCGCGTTCCTGCAACCGGCGTGGTTTCTCGGTCTCAAGGGTGCGATCGTGCCGCTGCTGGGGCTGGTGATGTTCGGCATGGGTCTGACCCTCAAACTTGACGACTTTGCTGCCGTCGCCCGCCATCCGTGGCGTGTGGCGTTGGGCGTGGTCGCACATTTCGTGATCATGCCCGGTGTGGCGTGGTTGCTCTGCCAGATCTTCCATCTGCCACCGGAAATCGCGGTCGGGGTGATTCTGGTGGGCTGCTGCCCAAGCGGCACCTCCTCCAACGTCATGACCTGGCTGGCCCGCGGCGATCTGGCACTGTCGGTGGCAATTGCCGCTGTCACCACCCTGCTCGCCCCGCTGCTGACCCCGGCGCTGATCTGGCTGCTGGCTTCGGCGTGGTTGCCGGTTTCATTCATGGAATTGTTCTGGTCGATTCTGCAAGTGGTGCTGCTGCCGATCGTGCTCGGCGTGGTCGCGCAACGCGTGCTCGGCGACAGGGTGCGCCACGCGGTGGACGTGCTGCCACTGGTGTCTGTGGTCAGCATCGTGATCATCGTCACCGCCGTGGTGGCCGCCAGTCAGGCGAAGATTGCCGAATCCGGGCTGCTGATCATGGCCGTGGTGATGCTGCACAACAGCTTCGGCTACTTGCTGGGTTACTTCACCGGGCGCCTGTTCAAGTTGCCACTGGCGCAGCGCAAGTCGCTGGCGCTGGAAGTCGGCATGCAGAATTCGGGGTTGGGCGCGGCCTTGGCCAGCGCGCACTTTTCGCCGCTGGCGGCGGTGCCGAGCGCGTTGTTCAGCGTCTGGCACAACATTTCCGGGGCGTTGCTCTCGACGTACTTCCGGCGCATGAGCGAGAAAGAAGACCGTGAGGCGCTAGCGCAGCAGCCAGCCGACTGACCGGGAAACTTGATCCCCGGATTAATGCTCGGCAGACTATTTCGCTACGCGGGGACGACCCTGCGGCTCGATCGAGTTATCAATCTGGGGACGGCCCCGTCAATCGATGGAGGTCTCTCATGTCCTGGATCATTCTGTTTTTCGCCGGCCTGTTCGAAGTCGGCTGGGCCGTCGGCCTGAAATACACCGACGGCTTCACCCGCCCACTCCCCACCGTCCTGACCGTTGCGGCCATGGCCATCAGCCTTGGCCTGCTGGGCCTGGCGATGAAGGAATTGCCGCTGGGTACGGCTTATGCGATCTGGACCGGAGTCGGCGCTGTGGGCACGGTGATTGCGGGGATCATTCTGTTTGGTGAATCGATGGCGTTGATTCGCCTGGCCAGTGTGGCGTTGATCATTACCGGGTTGATTGGCCTTAAAGTAAGCGCTTAAGCCAATGGCCCCATCGCTGGCAAGCCAGCTCCCACAGGGATCTCCCATGAACACAATTCTTGTGTAAATCCAGAAAACCTGTGGGAGCTGGCTTGCCAGCGATGGGGCCAATTCAGATAACAACTATCTGACAGTCCCGCGCAACGCCCCCACCAACCCCTGCAGTTTCGCCGGCTCCGCCGCGTCCACTGTCACCGCCGAACCCGCCACCAACGTCACCCGCGACCACAACCGCTTGAACAGCCCCTTGTTCGGATCGCGGCTGAAGAAACTCCCCCACAACCCTTGCAACGCCAGCGGAATCACCGGCACCGGCGTTTCTTCGAGAATCCGCGTCAGCCCGCCCTTGAACTCATTGATCTCGCCGTCAGTGGTCAACTTGCCTTCCGGGAAGATGCACACCAGCTCACCGTCCTTCAGATACTGGGCAATCCGGGTGAAGGCCTTTTCGTAGATCTGGATGTCTTCGTTGCGTCCGGCAATCGGAATCGTCCCCGCCGTGCGGAAGATAAAGTTCAGCACCGGCAGGTTGTAGATTTTGTAGTACATGACAAAGCGAATCGGCCGACGCACCGCGCCGCCAATCAGCAGCGCATCGACGAACGACACGTGGTTGCACACCAACAGCGCCGCGCCCTCGTCCGGGATCGCCTCAAGGTTGCGGTGCTCGACGCGGTACATGGAATGGCTGAGCAGCCAGATCATGAAACGCATGCTGAACTCGGGGACGATCTTGAAGATGTAGGCGTTGACGCCGATGTTCAACAGCGACACAACCAGGAACAGCTGCGGAATCGACAGTTTGACCACACTCAGCAACACGATCGAAACGATCGCCGAGACCACCATGAACAGTGCGTTGAGAATGTTGTTGGCGGCAATCACCCGCGCCCGCTCGTTCTCGGCGGTGCGCGACTGGATCAACGCGTACAGCGGCACGATATAGAAACCGCCAAAAATACCGAGGCCGAGAATATCGACCAGTACCGCCCAGGTATGCGCAAAGCCCAGCACTTCGGTCCAGCTGTGGCCAGTGACGCTTTCCGGGATTCCAACGGAATGCCACCACAGCAGCAGGCCAAACACGGTCAGGCCGAACGAACCGAACGGCACCAGACCGATCTCGACTTTGCGCCCGGAGAGCTTCTCGCACAGCATCGAACCCAGCGCAATGCCCACCGAGAACACCGTGAGGATCAGCGTGACTACGGTTTCGTCGCCGTGCATCCATTCCTTGGCGTAGGCCGGGATCTGCGTCAAGTAAATCGCCCCGACAAACCAGAACCACGAGTTGCCGACAATCGAACGCGACACCGCAGGCGTCTGGCCCAGACCGAGTTTCAGCGTGGCCCAGGACTGGCTGAAGATGTTCCAGTTCAGACGCATTTCCGGCGAGGCCGCCGCCGCGCGCGGAATGCTGCGACTGGCGAGATAACCGATCACGGCAATGCCGACAATCGCGGTCGAAACCAGCGGCGCGTAGTGCGTCGAGGACATGATGATCCCGGCGCCGATGGTCCCGGCAAGAATCGCCAGGAACGTGCCCATCTCCACCAGACCGTTGCCGCCGACCAGCTCATCCTCGCGCAACGCCTGCGGCAGGATCGAATACTTCACCGGCCCGAACAGCGCCGAATGCGTGCCCATGGCAAACAGCGCCACCAGCATCAGCGACAGGTGATCGAAGAGGAAACCGATCGATCCGACGGCCATGATCGCGATTTCCGCGAGTTTGATCAGACGGATCAGCGCGTCCTTGGCGAATTTTTCCCCGAACTGCCCGGCCAGCGCCGAAAACAGAAAGAACGGCAGGATAAACAGCAGCGCACACAGGTTGACCCAGATCGAACGGTCACCTTCGATGGTCAGCCGATACAGAATGGCGAGGATCAGCGACTGCTTGAACACGTTGTCGTTGAACGCGCCCAGTGACTGGGTGATGAAAAACGGCAGAAAGCGCCGAGTGCGAAGCAGGTTGAACTGTGAGGGGTGACTCATCTTCCGTGTTTCCCTGAGGTCGGTAGAGAATGGCCTGGATCTGCTTATTGGAATCTCGATCGGCGATCCAGGCCACACCTTACCTAAACTTTTCAGGTTATTTCTTCAACCCTGCAATACAAGGTGAGACAAACAGCTCACCGCGCCACGCGCCTTGCACGGTGCGTTTACCGACGATCAGCCACATCACCGCCAGCAGACTCACCAGCACGCAGCCGACCACGCTGAAAAAACCCAGGTTCAGCGTGCTGGCGAGCTTGAGGGTCGCCAGCGAATACACGCCCAGCGGGAAGGTAAAACCCCACCAGCCGAGGTTGAACGGGATGCCGTCACGCAGGTAACGCGCGGTGATCAGCAGCGCCATCAACATCCACCACAAGCCGAAGCCCCACAGGGTGATACCGGCGACCAGCCCTACGCCTGCAGCGATTTCACCGATACCCGGCAGCCCGTTGGCGGCGAAGATCGCTGGTGCATCAGCGCCCAGCAGCAACATGCCCAACGCACCAGTGCCGATCGGGCCGAGGGCCAGCCAGCTCGAGGCGGCCATGTTTTCGTGAGGCAGTTTATGCAGCGCCATGCGCAGCAACAGGATGGTCAGAATGCTGAACGCCACCGGCAGGGAAAATGCCCAGAGCACGTAACTGGTGGTCAGCACTACCAGTTGTGCATGGGCATCAGCCAGATGCGGCGCGAGTAAGCCACCGCTGGCCGCCGCCACTTCTGCAGCCACCACCGGTAGCAGCCAGACGGCGGTCATCTGGTCGATGCTGTGTTCCTGACGGGTAAACATCATGTACGGAATCAACACACCGCAGGCCAGCGACATCGCCACGTCGAGCCACCACAGCACTTCGGCAAGATGAATCACACCCTCGCCCCAGCGTGGCAGGCCGAACAGCAGAAAGCCGTTAATGATGGTCGCCAGGCCCATGGGAATCGTGCCGAAGAACATCGATACGGTGGAGTGGCCGAAGATCCGCCGCGCTTCATCGAAGAATAGAATCCAGCGCGCGGCATAAGCGAAGGTAAACAAGGTGAACAACAGAATGTTGAACAGCCACAAACCTTCGGCCACCGCGTGCAACCCGGGGATCGCCACCGGCAATTGCGCCAGCGCCAAGGCGAGTACGCCGGTGCCCATGGTCGCGGCGAACCAGTTCGGGGTGAATTGACGGATCACTTCACGCGGATGCTGAAGCTGGCTTAACGGCTTGATGCCGGGTTTGGCTATGTTGGGGCAAGTCATCATGAGCTCCTGTCCTCAGGTGAGGTTGAGTCCATGGTAGAACCGAATCGAATATCTATATAACGGGTAATTTCTCTATCTGTTATCTACTTTGCAGATAAGCAGTCAAACACTGCCTTCGCTTTCGATTACCAGAATCCGCGCCACCCCCTGCGGGTGCGCAACGTGCTCAGTGCCGACCGAGGCGTAGAAAATGTCGCCGACCTCCAGCCGCACCTGCTTTTCTTCGCCCTGTTCGCGATAGTGCATCTGCACTTGACCGTCGAGCACCACGAACACCTCCTCGCCATCGTTGACGTGCCATTTGTACGGCTGATCAGTCCAGTGCAGGCGCGTGGTGATGCCGTTCATGTTGGCGATATCCAGCGCGCCCCAGGCACGCTCGGCGGTGAACGACTTGCTGCGGATAATCTTCATCTGTCGATCCGTGAAAGAAGGCCGGACAAAGGTAACTGAAACCACCGCGTTTATGGAGTGCTGCAAGCCTTGACTGCTTGCGGGCGCAGGCTGAGCAGCAGCGCGGCGACGGCCAGGGCGATCAATCCGGCGCCGTAGCCGTCGGTGGTCGCCAGCAACCCATAGGCTCGGGTCAAATGCCCGGCCAACAAGGCCGGCAGGCAGAACGCCAGATAACTCAGCGCGTAGTACGCCGACATCAAACCGGCCCGCTCATGCGGCAGGGCCAACGGCACCAGGCTGCGCACCGCGCCGAGGAAACCCGAGCCAAAGCCGCAACCGGCAACCAGTGTGCCGAGGAAAAACAGCGCCAGACTGGCACTGTGCACGCCAAGCAAAATCAGCAGCACGCCGACAGGCAGCAGACTGGCGCCGATTTGCAGGGATTTGCCGGCGGGACGATTGCGCAAAGTGAAAATCATCAGCGCCCCGGTCACGGTCAACGCCGAGACGGTCGCGCCGCCGATCAGGTTCGACGTCGAGCCGGTGGCGGTGCGCACCAGCGACGGCGCCAGTGAGGCAAAAAAGCCGCCGAGCGCCCAGGTTGCGGTGTTCAGAGGCAGCACACGCCACAAGGTCGAACGCGCCTGAACCGGCACATGCAGGGTTGGCCGCAGCGAAGCCCAGGCCCCGGCCTGCGGGGTGACGCTTTCCGGCAGACGCCAGACATACACCGCCTGCAACACAAACAGCGCCAGCAACAACCAGTAAGTCAGTTGCAACGGCGCCGGGGCGAATTCGGCCAGCAAGCCACAGCCCATGCTGCCCAGCGCCATGCCGAGCAACGGTGCGACGCTGTTAATCAACGGCCCATGCTGGCGGTCGGTGTCGAGCAGTGTGGCGCTCAAAACAGCGGTGGCCATGCCGGTGGCAAAACCCTGCAATACGCGGGCGCTGATCAGCCAGGCAACACTGTCGGCGCTGATAAACAGCAACATCGCCAGCGCATTGAGCAGCACGGCAGTGAAAATCACCGGTTTGCGCCCCAGATGATCGGACAGCGAACCGACCGTCAGCAGCGCTGCCAGCAGACTCAGGGCGTACACGCCGAAAATCAGGGTCAGCACCGCTGCCGAGAAGTGCAGTTGATCCTGATACAGGTGGTACAACGGCGTCGGCGCTGTGGAAGCAGCGAGAAAACTGAGTAAGGTGATCGCCAGAAAAATCAGGCTGCCACGGTTGGAAGCAAGGCTGGTCATGGGCACACTCCGCAAAAGCTAATTTTTTGCTTTTGCGGAGTGTGCGCTCGGCTTTGGCTTAAAGCAAATTCTTTGTGTTAAGGTCTGGCGCATGGCTATTAAAGAAGGTTTACGCCCCGGCGGCCGCAGTGCCCGGGTGCAAGAGTCGATTCATTCGGCAGTCCGCGCACTTCTGCAAGAACAGGAGCGCAGCACCGTGACCGTCCCGCAAATCGCGACGCGCGCCGGGGTCACGCCGTCGACGATCTATCGGCGCTGGGGTGATCTGGCAGCATTGCTCGCCGACGTCGCCCTCGCCCGCATGCGCCCGGACAGTGAACCGGCGGTGACCGGTGACCTGCGCGGTGATATCCGCGCCTGGGCCGAGCAGTATCTGGACGAGATGAGTTCGGAGCCTGGGCGCAACATGATGCGCGACGTGCAGGCCAGCGCCACGCCGGGGTATTGCGTGACGATCATTGGCGCGCAGTTGCAGACCATCATCGAGCGTCACCCTGACGAGTCGGCGCCGAGCGTTGATCATCTGATCAATCTGGTGGTGGCCCCGGTGGTGTTCCGGATTCTGTTTTCGGCGGCGGCGCTGGAGGTGGATGAGCTGCATCGGTTGATCGATATCGCGCTGAAACAGGACTGACGCTTTCGCTGGCAAGCCAGCTCCCACAGGGTCTGTGATGTTCACAAAATATGTGCCCACTGGAGTTCCTTGTGGGAGCTGGCTTGCCAGCGATGGGGCCTGACCGGTCACCCGAGAAACCACCCGGTTTCAAACCTGCGACACCCCGCCACGCCACGACCTTGGTCGACACTGACTAACCGCCGCACTCATGCGAGACTGTCCGCCCGGGCAGGATTGCCGGGGAGTCTTTTGTCGGGAGTGTTGCATGTCGCTGTCCACCGGGCTGATCGCCGCCGTCGCCCTGGCCTATATGGCCATCATGTTCGCCATCGCCTTCTATGGCGACCGTCGCAGCACGCCGTTGCCGCCGCGGATGCGCGCGTGGGTATACAGCCTGTCGCTGGCGGTTTATTGCACCAGTTGGACGTTCTTCGGCGCCGTCGGCCAAGCCGCCGAACAGCTGTGGTCATTCCTGCCGATCTACCTCGGGCCGATCCTCTTGTTGCTGGGCGCGCCTTGGGTCCTGCAGAAAATGGTGATGATCAGCAAACAGGAAAACATCACCTCGATTGCCGACTTCATCGCCGCGCGCTACGGCAAATCGCAATCGCTGGCAGTGGTGGTGGCGCTGATCTGTCTGGTCGGCGTTCTCCCTTATATCGCTCTGCAACTCAAAGGCATCGTCCTCGGTGTAAACCTGTTGATCGGCGCCGGTGCCGACGCCATGGGCACCCGCGCACAGGACACCGCGCTGATCGTGTCGCTGGTGCTGGCGCTGTTCACCATCGTCTTCGGTACGCGCAACCTCGACGCCACCGAGCACCACCGCGGCATGGTGCTGGCGATTGCCTTTGAATCACTGGTCAAGCTGTTCGCCTTTCTTGCTGTCGGCGCCTTCGTCACCTTTGGCCTGTATGACGGTTTCGACGACCTGTACAATCAGGCCATGCTCGCGCCACGACTGGAGCAATACTGGAAAGAAACCATCAACTGGCCGTCGATGGTGGTGCAAACGGGTGTGGCGATGATGGCGATCATCTGCCTGCCACGACAGTTTCATGTCACGGTGGTGGAGAACATCGACCCGCAAGACCTGCGCCTGGCCAAATGGGTGTTCCCGGCTTATCTGGCGCTGGCCGCGCTGTTCGTGGTGCCGATCGCCCTCGCCGGGCAGATGATGCTGCCGAGCCACGTACTCCCGGACTCGTTCGTGATCAGCCTGCCACTGGCCCAGGCCCATCCGGCCCTGGCGTTGCTGGCGTTCATCGGTGGTGCGTCAGCGGCCACCGGTATGGTGATTGTGGCCAGTGTGGCGCTGTCGACCATGGTTTCCAACGACATGCTCTTGCCGTGGTTGCTGCGCCGTAACAACGCCGAGCGCCCGTTCGAAGTGTTCCGCCAGTGGATGCTCTCGGTGCGCCGCGTGAGCATCGTGCTGATTCTGTTGCTGGCCTACGTCAGTTACCGCTTGCTCGGCTCCACCGCAAGCCTCGCAACCATCGGCCAGATCGCCTTCGCCGCCGTCACCCAACTGGCCCCGGCGATGCTCGGCGCGCTGTACTGGAAGCAGGCCAACCGTCGCGGGGTTTTCGCCGGTCTGGCCGCCGGTACGTTCCTCTGGTTCTACACGCTGATCCTGCCGATTGCCGCCCACAGTCTCGGCTGGTCGCTGAGCACGTTCCCGGGCCTTTCGTGGCTGCACAGTAACCCGCTGAACCTGCCGATCACCCCGCTGACCCAAGGCGTGGTGCTGTCACTGGCGGGCAACTTCACGCTGTTTGCATGGGTCTCGGTTTTGTCGCGCACGCGGGTCTCGGAACACTGGCAGGCCGGGCGCTTCATCGGCCAGGAAATCAGTGCTCGGCCGAGTGCGCGCTCGATGCTCGCGGTGCAGATTGATGATTTGCTGCAACTGGCGGCACGCTTTGTCGGTGAAGAGCGCGCGCGACAGAGCTTCATTCGTTTCGCTTACCGCCAGGGCAAGGGCTTCAACCCGAACCAGAATGCTGACGGCGAATGGATCGCCCACACCGAACGCCTGCTGGCCGGCGTGCTTGGTGCTTCTTCGACGCGCGCGGTAGTAAAAGCCGCCATCGAAGGTCGGGAAATGCAGTTGGAGGACGTCGTCCGTATCGCTGACGAAGCCTCGGAAGTCCTGCAATTCAACCGCGCCTTGCTGCAAGGCGCGATCGAAAACATTACCCAGGGCATCAGCGTGGTCGACCAGTCGCTGAAACTGGTGGCATGGAACCGGCGTTATCTGGAGTTGTTCAACTACCCGGACGGTTTGATCAGCGTCGGCCGGCCGATTGCCGACATCATTCGCTACAACGCCGAACGCGGCTTGTGCGGCCCCGGCGAGGCGGAAGTCCACGTTGCCCGGCGGCTGCACTGGATGCGTCAGGGCCGTGCGCACACCTCCGAACGCTTGTTCCCCAACGGCCGGGTGATCGAGCTGATCGGCAATCCGATGCCCGGCGGCGGCTTCGTCATGAGTTTCACCGACATCACCGCGTTCCGCGAAGCCGAGCAGGCGCTGACCGAGGCCAACGAAGGTTTGGAGCAACGGGTCAGCGAGCGCACCCAAGAGCTGTCGCAGCTCAACGTTGCACTGACTGAAGCCAAGGGCCATGCCGAGGCCGCGAATCAGTCGAAAACCCGTTTCCTCGCCGCCGTCAGCCATGACCTGATGCAGCCGCTGAACGCCGCGCGCCTGTTCTCTGCCGCCCTGTCCCATCAGGACGACGGCTTGAGCAGCGAAGCGCAGAAACTGGTGCAACACCTCGACAGTTCGCTGCGTTCGGCAGAAGACTTGATCAGCGACCTGCTGGATATTTCCCGGCTGGAAAACGGCAAGATCAACCCCGATCGCAAGCCGTTCGCGGTCAACGAGCTGTTCGACACCCTCGGCGCCGAATTCAAGGCGCTGGCGCAGGAACAAGGGCTGACGTTCCGGGTGCGCGGCAGTCATTTGCGCATCGACAGTGACATCAAGCTGCTGCGACGGATCTTGCAGAACTTCCTGACCAATGCGTTTCGCTACGCCAAAGGCCCGGTGCTGCTGGGCGTACGCCGTCGCGGCAGTGAACTGTGTCTGGAAGTGTGGGATCGCGGACCGGGGATTCCGGAAGACAAGCAACAGGTGATTTTCGAGGAATTCAAACGCCTCGACAGCCATCAGACCCGCGCCGAAAAAGGCCTTGGCCTGGGCCTGGCGATTGCCGACGGTTTGTGTCGCGTGCTTGGCCATACCCTGCGCGTACGTTCGTGGCCGGGACGCGGCAGCGTGTTCAGCGTCAGCGTGCCATTGGCCCGGACGCAAGCGCTGCCGCAAAACGCCGCGGTGGAGTTGAACGGCAAGTTGCTCAGCGGCGCGCAAGTGCTGTGCATCGACAACGAAGACAGCATTCTGATTGGCATGAACAGCCTGCTCACCCGCTGGGGCTGTCAGGTGTGGACGGCGCGCAATCGCGAAGAATGCGCGGCGTTGCTCAACGATGGCGTACGACCGCAACTGGCACTGGTCGACTATCACCTCGACCACGGCGATACCGGAACCGAGCTGATGGCGTGGCTGCGCACCACGTTAGGCGAGCCGGTGCCGGGGGTGGTGATCAGTGCCGATGGCCGCCCGGAGACGGTGGCGCAGGTGCATGCGGCAGGGCTGGATTATCTGGCCAAACCGGTGAAACCGGCGGCGTTGCGGGCGTTGTTGAGTCGGTATGTGCCGCTGTAAAGCAAAAGATCGCAGCCTGCGGCAGCTCCTACATGGGATTTGCATTCATCCTGTAGGAGCTGCCGCAGGCTGCGATCTTTTGCTCTTCACTCTGGCAGTTCGACCAGCCCGTCGACATCGGTCATCGCCCGTTCCAACAAGTCCGCCGGCAGACTCTTGCTCGCCCGCGCACCGAGCAGTTTGAGCTGTTCACTGCGGCTGACCAGGTTACCGCGCCCTTCCGTGAGTTTGTTGCGCGCCGAGCTGTAGGCCTTGTCCAGCTGTTGCAGGCGATTGCCGACTTCGTCCAGATCCTGAATGAACAGCACGAATTTGTCGTACAGCCAGCCGGCACGCTCGGCAATTTCCCGGGCGTTCTGGCTCTGCCGTTCCTGCTTCCACAGGCTGTCGATCACCCGTAACGTCGCCAGCAACGTGGTTGGGCTGACGATCACGATGTTGCGGTCGAACGCCTCCTGAAACAGCGTCGGCTCAGCTTGTAGAGCGGCGGAAAATGCCGCTTCGATCGGCACGAACAGCAAGACGAAATCGAGGCTGTGCAGGCCTTCCAGACGCTTGTAATCCTTGCCGGCCAGGCCTTTGACGTGACTGCGCAGCGACAGCACGTGCTGCTTGATCGCGATCTGGCCGAGGGTGTCGTCTTCAGCGGCGACGTACTGCTGATACGCCGTGAGGCTGACCTTGGAGTCGACCACCACCTGCTTGTCGCCCGGCAGGTAAATGATCACGTCCGGCTGGAAGCGCTCGCCGTCCGGCCCCTTGAGGTTGACCTGGGTCTGGTACTCGCGACCCTTCTCCAGACCGGCGTGTTCCAGCACCCGCTCAAGAATCAACTCACCCCAGTTGCCTTGGGTTTTCTGGCCTTTAAGGGCGCGGGTCAGGTTGGTCGCTTCGTCACTCAGACGCAGGTTCAATTGCTGCAGACGCTCCAGCTCTTTGGCCAGCGAAAAGCGCTCGCGGGCTTCGGCCTGATAACTCTCTTCCACGCGTTTTTCGAAGGACTGGATGCGCTCTTTCAGCGGATCGAGCAACTGGCCGAGACGCTGTTGACTGGTCTCGGCAAAGCGCTGTTCACGCTCATCGAAGATCTTTCCTGCCAGCTCGGCGAACTGCGCGCGCAACTCATCGCGCGAGCCTTGCAGGTCGCTGAGACGTTGTTGATGGCTTTCCTGTTGCTCGCGCAGTTCGGCGTTCAGCGAAGCGGTCTGAGCGTCGAGGCGGCGCAATTCGGCCTCTTTGTTGGCACGCTCGATGTTCCAGGCGTGGGACGCGTCACGGGCGTCATCGCGTTCGATCTGCAACAACTCGACTTCGCGGCGCAGAGCCGCCAACTCCGCCTGCCTGGCGGCATTGGCCTGGCCGAGGTCGACGATTTCATCGCGGCTGGCTTCCAACTGCGCGTTAAGCCCGTCCTGCGCCAGTTGCGCCATGGCCAGGCGCTCTTCGAGCAAGGCGACCTCGGCTTGCCGATCGCTGGCCCGCCGCTGCAGTTGCCAGGCCAGCGCCAGCAGCGGTAATCCCGCGCCCGCCAGACCGAGCAACACGCTGGTCAAGTCCATAGCCATAGCCACTCCTGCCGATCCGATAAAGCCTGAAGGTTAACCAAGGCGTGGGGTGTTGGACAGCTCAGTCTTCGAGCAGACCGAGTTCCCGTTGTGCACGACGGTCGCCGGCGCGAGCGGCCTGGCGCAGCAGATCCTGGCCGATGCGCCGATCCCGGGCATTGCCGCACTCGCGGCACATCAATTGGCCGAGGCGACTTTGCGCCGCGACTACGCCTTCGCGTGCCGGTTGCTTGAGCAGACGCCCCGCCAGATGCTTGGCATTACGGCTATCGCCCAGCCGCGGGCTGTCGAGCAGCCATTCGGCCACACGCACGGAAAATCGCTTGGGAGAGGTAACACGAGGGTGTTCGGAGGTAACAGAGTCTGATACTGAGCGAAACTTCATAAAACACTGTGGGACAGATCGGAAGGCGCGCCACTCTACTCTCTTTTTCGTACAGGTAAAGTCGAAAAAAAACCCGGCACGCCCGTGCTAGAGCAAGCGCTAGGGACAATCCACAGAAGCTGTGGATAACTCAGTGGACAACCGCTCCCGAACTCGCGCAAAGCCTTGTGGAATGGGGCTCGCAGTCAAACTGACGATTTTTTCACCAACAAAAAAAGACGATATTTTTCATTGACTTAAACTTTTGATGCAGGCAGCCACCGGGGTCAGGATTGATATGACGGTGAGGTTACCGTCTGCGCAACTAATGTGCACAAGTACCTGTTACCCGGTTATATCGATGCGCTTTTTCGGGTCGTTTTGCACCCTGAGCAGTGGATAAGCGGGTTGGCGATGGGCATGGCTGCACGCTTTTGTGGCGACGGACGGCTTCTTCGCGAGCAGGCTCGCTCCCACATTCGGTCCCTGTTCTCCTGTGGGAGTGAGCCTGCTCGCGAAAGGGCCAGCCCTGTCACCCACGATCCGCGCCACCGACCGAAATCTTTTTTGCCGCAGGGTTTGCATTGTCCAGGACGTTCCGTTACTATCCGCGGCGTTAGTACCAAGCTGAAAGTCAATTCCGGTCGAACACATCCCCACGGTCAACCTTCTTCCCAGAAGCCCTTCACCGAAAAAAGCGGGAACGACCCCTCGATGGTTTCCAGGTAAATCTTGCGCCAGCACAGCCTTTGAATGAATGCAAAGGGTGCTGCGAAGACCACTTACTCTGACCGAACCAACCTGCAAATTGATCAGGATCTTCACCCCGGGCCCAGAACCTCTGCCCTCGATGTGTTGCCTGTCCTCCTAAGTACCTACCTGCCAGCCCAAGCGCGCCAACTTATCAGCGCTTCAAACTGGCTGCTTTGTTCCAGTCGGGTTCTTTGTTCGACCAATGGTGGTCGACATTACTGGAACGTTTTAACGTTGCACGGTTCTTATCCGTGTCATTTGTAGGAACACCTAATAACTATGTCTACTCAAATCCAGACTCAGGATGCCATTCGCACCCTAACCAACGCTTTTGCCCCAATGAACTGCCTGATCATGGCCGCTCGCAAAGGCTGCTTCAGCTTCACCGTGGTCAATGAACACGGAATCGCCCGCCACAGCGAGCGTCTGTACCCCGATCAATACTCCAGCGCCGAGCCGCTGCAGGCCATTATTGATCGTACGCGTCAGGCCTTGATTGCCTGAGGGCCGAAAAGGGTGCAAAAGCAAAAGCCCCGCACATAATGCGGGGCTTTTTATTGCCTGATGTTTCGCTTTTAGCTTTTGACGTCTAAGCACCATCGGATATAACGCGACTGACCCAGCGCCGGAAATATTTTAAAAACAGGCCTTTACGACGTGAATATGACACTACACTTCAACTCAAGCGGCTTGATCCGCTTTCGGCGAGCCTGAGTCGATCCACCGCTGCCAAGGCCCCTTCAGGTTTCGCCGCCCCATTACAAGAATCGAGGGCATTATGGGTATCGCTGCCAGCGAACTGTGTCGCTACGTGATCCGTCCCACATTGATTTATCTGGGGCGTCACTGCGCAACCGCCGAATCCCTGCTGCTGGGAATCGCCGCCAGCCAGTCCGCCCTCGGCTCCGCCCTGCATGACCGCCGTGGCCACGGCCTTTACCGGATAGCCGAGCATCGCCACCAAGCCCTTTGGGATCACTACCTGGCTCTGGATCCGGAGCGCGCGAGCCTTGTTCGCGGTCTCGCCAGCCAGCATGCTTTTCTTAGCGGCCCGCACCTGGAATTGACCGTCAATCTGCGTTACGCCACCGCCATCGCCTGGCTGCTGGTAGAAGAACAACACCCCACCCTCCCCGCCCCGGGCGATCTGCTGGGCATGGCGCGAATCTGGCGTCAGACCTTCCAGCCGCAAGGCCGTCTGCGCGACTTCACCTACGCCTGGCAAACCTGTGTTTCACCGGTGAATCAGGTCGCGTGTTGACTGGCAAGTTTTAGAAGATCGCTCAACAGGTCGCGAATCTGGTCGGATTGTCCTACAAAACCGCTCTAAATCAAGGCATAGGGACTATAGCGCTGGAACGAAAATGTTGGTAATTTTCGCCCCGGTGATCACCAGGAGTTCTAATAATGAAAAAAGTCATGCTCAAAACCACCCTTAGCCTCGCCGTTACCATGGCATCCACCCAGATCTTCGCAGCTGGCTTTGCCATCAACGAACACAGCATCAGCGGGATGGGTACTGGTTACGCTGGGCGATCCTCTTCTGCCGACGACGCAAGCACTGTTTATGGCAACCCTGCCGGCATGTCGCGCCTCACGCGCGAACAAGTCACCGGCGGTGTTGCATTCCTCGATGCCAAGACCGATATCAGCGACGCCAGCTCCAGCCCTAACGGCGGCAGCAACAAAGGCGACATGGTGCCCTTCACCTCCGTACCTATGGGCTTCTACGTCAAACCGATCGATGAGCACTGGGCATTCGGCCTCGGCGTGTACGTGCCGTTCGGCCTGATTACCGACTATGAAAAAGGCTTTGGCGGCCGTTACTTCGGCAGCAAGTCCGAAGTACAAGTCATCACTTTCCAGCCAACTGTCAGCTACAAGTTTAACGACGTGGTGTCGATCGGTTTTGGTCCGACCATCAACCGCATCGACGGCACGCTGGAATCCAACCTGTCGATCACCCAGGCCGCGCCGGACGGCAAGGTCAAGATCAAGGGTGACGACACCGCGCTGGGCTACAACATCGGCGTGCTGGTACAAGCCACCGACACCACGCGTCTGGGTCTGACCTACCACTCGAAAGTCGATTACAAGCTCGAAGGCAACACCAAGGTCAACTACGGCGTATTGGGCGCCGTCGGTCTGGGCGCCGAGCAGAAGTACGACGCTTCGCTGAAGATCACCACGCCTGAATCGGTGGACTTCTCGGTGACTCAGGCGATCAACGATCGCTGGAACGTCTACGCCGGTTCGACCTGGACCCGCTGGAGCCAGTTGAAGAAGATCACCGTTGAAAACTCGGGCGTCCAGCCGCTGCTGGCCGGCCAGTTCGGCGAGATCACGGAAGAGCAGAACTGGCACGACTCCTGGGCTTACGCCGTGGGTACTTCGTACCAGCTGAACAAGGAATGGGTACTGCGTACCGGTCTGACCTTCGACCAGTCGCCGACCAACAACGTCGACCGCTCGCCACGCATCCCTACTGGCGACCGCACAATCTTCAGCATCGGTGCCGGCTGGAGCCCGACCGAAGACCTGACCATCGACGTGGCTTACTCGTACCTGAAAGAAGAGTCGGTCAAGGTCCACAACCAGAACGATCGTGGCCAGACCTACGACGCCAAGTATGAAAACTCGGCAAACGGTTTCGGTGTTGGCGCTACTTACCGCTTCTGATGCTGCACGGCGAGGCTAAACCTCGCCCACAGAAAAGCCCCGCTCTCTTTGCAGAAAGCGGGGCTTTTTTGTGCCTGAGATTTACAACCTGTAGGAGCTGTCGAGTGAAACGAGGCTGCGATCTTTTGATCTTGTTTTTTAAGATCAAAAGATCGCAGCGTTCCGCAGCTCCTACAGGGTCATGGCTGCAGTGGTTTTGAGGCGATGGCCTTTTCAACTGCCGCAATAAACTCTGGATCATCCGGTTTGGTCAGGCTGGAGAAATTGGCAATCACCTTGCCTTGCCGGTCGATCACGTACTTGTAGAAATTCCACTTCGGCGCACTGCTCTGTTCGGCCAGCACCTTGAACAGGTGAGTCGCATCGTCGCCACGAACCTTCTGCGGCTCGGTCATGGTGAACGTCACGCCGTAGTTGGCGTAGCAGACCTTGGCGGTTTCGGCGCTGTCCTTGGACTCCTGCTTGAAGTCATTGGAGGGCACGCCGAGCATTTCCAGGCCTTGCGCCTTGTAATGCTGATTGAGCGCTTCGAGGCCCTCGAACTGGGGGGCGAAGCCACAGAAACTGGCGGTATTGACCACCACCAGCGGCTTGCCGGCGTAGCGCTGGCACAGATCGACGGATTCCTTGGCGCGCAACTTGGGCAACGAACCTTGCAGCGCCTCCGGGCAATCAGCCGCCTGGGCCAGTCCGGTCAACGCCATCAGCAACGCGGGTACAGCACACCAGCGCATGAGCATGTCGGGCATCCTTTGAGCAGTCATCAGACTCCCGACGTTACTCGTCATCCAAGCCTACAAGCAAGCGCCCATGCCCAACTGCATCAACGCCAGGCCGCCCTGATGCCAGCCCCACCACACCAGCGCCAGCAACAGGGCACCGAGTGCAGTGAAAGCAATTCGTGGCCAGGAGCGCTTCATACGGCGCCGACAGTCGGCTGCAGACGCGCCACCGGACGCTCGCGTACCGGCCAGTTCAGCGCGGCCGCCAGCAGGCTCAAAAGAATCGCCACTTGCCAGATCAAGTCATAACTCCCGGTACGGTCATACACCACGCCACCCAGCCAGCCGCCGAGGAACGAGCCAAGCTGATGAAAGAGGAACACGATGCCGCCGAGCATGGACAGATTGCGCACACCAAACAAGGTCGCCACCGTGCCGTTGGTCAACGGCACCGTCGACAGCCACAGGAAGCCCATGGCCATGCCGAACAGGTACGCCGACGTCGTCGTCACCGGCAGCCACAGGAACAGCACGATCACCACCGCACGCAGCAGGTACAACGCCGTCAGCAGACGCGGCTTGGACATGCGTCCGCCGAGCCAGCCAGCGGTATAAGTGCCAAAGATATTGAACAGACCGATCAGCGCCAGCACCGTGGTGCCGACGGTTGCCGGCAGATGTTGATCAACCAGATAGGCCGGCAGATGCACACCGATGAACACCACCTGAAAGCCGCAGACGAAAAAGCCGAATGCCAACAGCCAGAACCCCGAGTGCGAACAGGCTTCGCGTAACGCTTCGGACAGGCTCTGTTCATGGCCCAGCACCGGCAGCGGCTTGTCCTTGAGCATGCTCACCAGCGGCACGATCAGCGCCACCAGCAGGCCCAGCACCAGCAACGCCGCCGACCAGCCGAGCCAGCCGATCAAACCCAGTGTGCCCGGCAACATCGCAAATTGACCAAAGGAGCCGGCGGCACTCGCAATGCCCATGCCCATGCTGCGCTTTTCCGGCGGCACCGCACGCCCGACCACGCCGAGGATCACCGAAAACGAGGTGCCGGACAGGCCGATACCGATCAATAGACCCGCACTCAGCGACAAGGTCAGCGCCGAATCGGACAGCCCCATGCACACCAGGCCCGCGGCATACAGCACGCCGCCGACCAGCACCACTTTCGCCGCACCGAAACGGTCAGCCAGCGCGCCAGTGAACGGCTGCGCCAGGCCCCAGATCAGATTCTGCAAGGCAATGGCGAAGGCGAACACTTCGCGCCCCCAGCCGAACTGCGCACTCATCGGCGACAGGAACAGACCGAAGCCGTGTCGCACGCCCAATGACAACGCCAGAATCAGCGCACTTCCCAGCAACACCCAACCGCACGTACGCCACATCGATGTCATTGTTATTCTCCGTTCGCGGGTATATACCCGCTTAAATCCGGAAAAACCGGCCTTCAGGCCAGTTCATCCAACAGTCGCAGCAAGGTTTCACGCTTCTCGGCGCCCAGGCGATCGATCAATCGCTGTTGCGCCGCTTCCCAGGCCGGTAGCGCCGCCGCGAGGCGCTGTGCACCGGTTTCGGTGAGCCGGACGATGCGGTTGCGCATGTCCTCGCCCTCGGCCAGCGCCACCAGGCCCTCACCTTCGAGTACCCGCAGATTGCGCCCCAAAGTGCTGCGATCCAGACCCATGGCTTCGGCCAGTTCCGAGATGCTCGGTTGATCCAGACGCTGCAGATTGCACAGCAAAGAATACTGGGCAACGTTGATCCCGAAGCCGTCGAGAGCGCCGTCATAATGCCTGCTGACGCCACGAGCGGCGCGACGCAGGTTGGTGCACAAACACTGAGAAGGAAGCATGATGCGTGTATATACCCGCGACTGTGTTAAATCAAGTTACACATGAGTTTATCAATAAGGATTGTGGCGTCTGACACATCCCCATCGCTGGCAAGCCAGCTCCCACAGTTTTTTGCAAGTGTTCAAAAAATCTGCAAACGCCTCAATACCTGTGGGAGCTGGCTTGCCAGCGATGAGGTCCGAACAGGCAACAGACACCTGTCAGACCAACACCACCCCAACCAGCACCGCCATCTCCAGCAATTCCAGCAACGCCCCCGCCGTATCGCCCGTGGTCCCGCCCAACCGCCGAATCATCACCTGCCGCAGCCAGACAAACCCGACGAACGCGACAACCAGCGCAACAATCGCTTTCACCCCGGCAATCAGCAAACAGGCCAGCGCACTCGCCCCAAGCACCCACCAACCGGCCCTGCGCGGCAAATGATCAGCCAACGCCTGCCCCAGACCTCCCGCGCGCACATACGGCGTGGTCAGAAACAGCCCCAGCAACGCCGCGCGCCCCAGCAGCGGCACGATGATCAACATCACCGCGTGCCCTTGCTCGACCAGCGCCAGCAACGCGCAAAACTTCAGCAGCAACACCAACAACAGTGTCACCACGGCAATCGGCCCGCTGCGCGGATCCTTCATGATCGTCAGCGTGCGCTCGCGATCACCGAAACCACCAAGCCAGGCATCAGCGCTGTCAGCCAGACCATCCAGATGCAGCGCGCCGCTGAGCAGCACCCACACCGTCAGCAGCAACGCCGCATGCAACAACAGCGGCGCGCCGGCCAATACCAGGTTGAATACCCAGAGGATCACCCCGAACAGCAGCCCCACCAACGGATAAAACAACAGCGAACGCCCGAGCTGTTGCGGCTCCGGCATCCCCGGCAGACGAATCGGCAAGCTGCTGAGAAATTGCAGGGCGATCCACAGTGGCAGCATCTCAGTGACCTTCCTTGAGCACGCCATCGGCCTCGACGCTGAGCGCGAACAGCGAAGCATGCGCGACTTCGACATTGAGCAACTGCTCACGTGGCAAACCTCGCGCCTGCGCCAGCAACAGACGCATCACGCCGCCATGACTGATCAACAAAACGCGTTCACCGGCATAGGCCTGATGCAAACGCGCAACCGCGCCCAGCACGCGCGCCGCAAAATCAATGACCGGCTCACCCTGCGGCGGCGTGAAAGCATACGGATCGGCCCAGAACAACCCCAGCGCCTCGGCATCGGTCTCCATCAGTGCCGCTGCGCTCTGCCCTTCCCAGGCACCGAAATGCAGTTCCTGCAGGTCCTTGTCCAACTGCACCGGCAGATTCAGTTGCTCGCCCAGCTCTGCAGCGAACCGCGCGCAACGCTGCAGCGGCGAACTGATCAAGCGATCCCACGGCCCGCCCGCCAGCACCGCCGCACGCATCTGCGCCCAACCCTTTTCCGTGAGCGCATCATCGAGGCTACCGCGCAATCCGCCGCCCAGCTCCGTCTCACCGTGGCGCAGCAGGTCCAGACGCAACGTCATGCCGGACGATCCGCCACCGCCGCTTCGGCGAACGTCGCCATCTGCCCGTGCAGGTCGCAGGCCAGACGCAACAGCGGCACAGCCAACGCTGCCCCGCTGCCCTCGCCCAGTCGCAAACCGAGTTCCAGCAGCGGTTCGGCGTGGAGGGTTTCCAACACATGACGATGGCCCGGCTCGGCGCCACGATGGCCGAACAGCAACCACTCGCGGCAGGCCGGATTCAGCCGCACCGCGACCAACGCGGCGACCGTGCAGATAAAGCCGTCGACCAGCACCGCCACGCCTTCCTGCGCACAGGCCAAGTACGCGCCGACCAGTGCGGCGATTTCAAAACCGCCGAGGTTGAACAAGGTTTGCAGCGCATCGCCACGTTGCGCCGCGTGCAGCGCCAGTGCGCGCTCGATCACTTGTGCTTTATGGCTGACGCCTTCGGCGTTCAACCCGGTGCCGGGACCGGTCAGGTGCGCCACCGGGCAATCGAGCAAGGCACACGCCAGTGCACTGGCGGCAGTGGTGTTGCCAATGCCCATTTCGCCACCGATGAACAACTGTGCGCCCGCCGCTTTGGCGCGCAGCACGCTGTCACGACCGGCCTCCAAGGCGAGTTCGCCCTGCGCTTGGGTCATCGCCGCGCCCTTCGCGAAATTCGCCGTGCCCGGGCCGATGTTAAGGTGGCGCACGCCCGGCAGGTTCAACGATGGCGTTACCGTACCCAGATCGACCACCTCCAATTGCGCATCAAGCTGGCGCGCCAGCACGCTGATCGCCGCACCGCCGCTGACAAAGTTGAGCAACATCTGCCCGGTGACTTCCTGCGGGAACGCGGAAACGCCTTCCGCGACCACCCCGTGATCACCGGCGAAAATCGCGATCCAGACTTGCTTAAGGGTCGGCTTGATCTGTCCCTGCAATCCGGCCAGTTGCACCGCCACGCTTTCGAGGCGACCGAGGGAACCGGCCGGTTTGGTCAGTTGCTGTTGGCGCGCCGCCGCCTGTTCAACGATCTCGGCATTCACGGATTGGCACGGGTTCAACCACCACGCTTGAGTCATAACGCAGGTCCTTTCAGGGTCAGGGGCAGGCCGGCGACGGTCAGGACGACTCGCTGACAACGCTCGGCCAGAGCTTGATGCAGCCAACCGGCTTCATCGACGTAGCGGCGAGTCAATTCGCCCAGCGGCACGACACCCATTCCGGTCTCGTTGCTGACAAAAATGATTTCCCCCGGCAATGACGCCAGGCAGTTCAGCAGGGCTTCACGCTCAGCGGCGAGACGCGCGGCGTCATCGAGCATCAGCAGATTGGTCAGCCACAGCGTCAGGCAGTCGACCAGCAGGCAACGCTCGGCACTGGCGTTTTCACGCAGGACGCGGGCCAGTTGCAGCGGTTCTTCGATCAACGCCCATTCGGCCGGACGCCGGGCGCGGTGATGGGCGACGCGTTCGTTCATCTCGCCGTCCAGCGGCTGGCTGGTGGCGATGTAAGTGACCGCCAGTTGGCTGTCGCTGGCGAGTTTTTCCGCCAGGCGACTTTTGCCGGAGCGGGCGCCGCCGAGGATCAGTTGGTGCATGGGGACATCCTGAAAATTATGTGTTGAGGCCACTGACCCCTTCGCGGGCAAGCCCGCTCCCACAGTGATCGCAGTGGCTGAAACACCTCACTCCCCTGTGGGAGCTGGCTTGCCAGCGATGGGGCCTGGGCAGGCCACTCAAATCCCGCAGAGCTGACGCAACAAATCGGTATCCAGATGCTGCTCCACCAGATCCGCCAACCGCTCGATATCGCGCTCGCGCAAGCCGTGGTAATCCACCTCCTGCACATCGCTCAACCCGGCCCAGCGCAGCAACGCGGCACTGGCTTGCGGTGATTCGAACAAGCCATGCAGATAAGTGCCGAACACCTGCCCGTCCAGACTCTGCGCGCCGTCGCAACGACCGTCATCCAGATGCACCGCCGCATTCTCCAGCGCCGGCCCCACCGTCACGCCCGCATGGATTTCATAACCACTGATCTCAGCGTTTTCCAGCGCCAGATGCCCACGGACATTGCGCAATTGCTTCTCGGCTTCCAGCGTGGTTTCGAACGCCAGCAAACCCAGTCCGGCACTGGAACCCGGCGCGCCTTCGAGACCCAGCGGATCGTGCACTTGCTCGCCGAGCATTTGCAGACCGCCGCAGATCCCCAGCAACTTGCCGCCATAGCGCAGGTGCCGATTGATCGCCGTGTCCCAGCCGCTGGCGCGCAGATACGCCAGATCGCTGCGCACGCTTTTCGAGCCCGGCAGAATGATCAGGTCGGCAGCAGGGATCGCCTGCCCCGGGCCGATGAATTGCAGATCGACCTGCGGGTGCAAACGCAGCGGATCGAAATCGGTGTGATTGCTGATGCGCGGCAGCACCGGTACCACCACTTTCAGCACTTGCTCGGCCTTGTCGGTCTGGCGCTGGTCGATGCCGTCCTCGGCTTCCAGGTGCAGATCCATCACATACGGCAGCACGCCCACCACCGGTTTGCCGGTGCGCTGTTCCAGCCAGTCGAGGCCCGGTTGCAGCAAGGCGATGTCACCGCGAAAGCGGTTGATGATGAAGCCCTTGACCCGCGCCTGCTCACTCGGCGACAGCAACTCCAGCGTGCCGACCAGGTGCGCAAACACCCCGCCGCGATTGATGTCGGCGATCAGCAGCACCGGGCAATCCACCGCTTCGGCGAAGCCCATGTTGGCGATGTCTCCGGCACGCAGATTGATCTCGGCCGGCGAGCCAGCGCCTTCAACCATCACCAGCGGATAGGCCGCGCTCAGCCGCTCGTGCGACGCGAGCACCGCTTGCATGGCGATGGCTTTGTAGTCGTGATAGGCCACTGCGTTCATGCTGGTGACCGCACGGCCATGGATGATCACCTGCGCGCCGGTGTCGCTGTTGGGTTTGAGCAGCACCGGGTTCATGTCGGTGTGCGGTTCGAGATGCGCCGCTTGTGCCTGCACCGCTTGCGCCCGGCCAATCTCGCCGCCGTCGGCGGTCACCGCGCTGTTGAGCGCCATGTTCTGCGGTTTGAACGGCACCACCGCCACGCCCTGACGGGTGGCCCAGCGGCACAGCGCCGTCACTAGCGTGCTTTTACCGGCGTCGGAGGTGGTGCCTTGCACCATCAGGGTGGTCATTTCGATTCCTTGGCAAAGGCTTGCAGCGCCTGTTCGAGGCGCGCTTCTTCAGCGGCGTTGGCGGGCAGGCCAAAACGCAAACTGCTGTTGTGAGTGAAGATGCGCAGAAGGATCCCGCGTCGGGCCATGAACTCGTGCAACGCAGGCGCGTGCTCGGTGATCAGCCACTGAAACAACGCACAACCCCCGTGGGGTTTGAAGCCATAGCGCTCCAGCAGCAGCGCCAGACGCTCACTGGCCTCATCGCTGCGAATACGTTGCCGAGTGTGCGCTTCGGTGTCCTGCAAACAGGCCTGACCGAGCACCCGCGTCGGTCCGCTGACTGCCCATGGCCCGACCTGCTCCGCGAGCAATCTGAGCAACTTGCGCTCGGCCAGCACAAACCCCAGACGCACCCCGGCCAGACCGAAAAACTTGCCGAAGGAGCGCAACACTATCAGGCCAACCTGATGGGTGTGCGAGGCCAGACTCAGTTGCGGCGTGTTATCCATGAACGCTTCATCGACCACCAGCCAGCCGCCGCGCTGGGCCAGCCGCGCATGCCAGTCGAGCAGCCGCGCCGGGGTCAGGCTCAGGCCGGTGGGGTTGTTCGGATTGACCACCACCAGCACGTCGAGGCTGTCGAGAAAGAACTCCACTTCCTGCTCCAGCACTTCGCGCACGATGTAACCACTGCGACGCCAGGCTTCGGCGTGCTCGGCATAACACGGCGACAACACACCGACCTTGCCGGCGCGGCGCAAACGCGGCAGCAGCTGGATCGCCATTTGCGAACCGGCCACCGGCAGCACCTGCGAGGCGCCGTAGTAATCGCACGCGGCCTGCTCCAGCCCGTCATCGGTTTCCGGCAAGCGTGCCCAGGCGCGCAACGGAATCTGCGGCACCGCAAATGGCCACGGCGCAAGGCCGCTGGACAGGTCGAGCCAGTCGGCCTCGGCAATCCCGTAATCGAGTGCAGCCTTGCGCAGCCGGCCACCGTGCTCAAGCATAGAATTCAGCCCCCACGCAGAGAATCAGCAGCCATAACCATACCCCGCGCTGGACCAATTGCCAGCCGCGATCAATCGAATCGGCATCCGCTGGCGCACCTTCGCCCAGTTGCGGACGCTCATGCAGTTCGCCGTGATAGATCGCCGGGCCGCCCAGTTCGACATTCAACGCACCGGCACCGGCCGCCATCACCGGACCGGCGTTGGGGCTGTCCCATTGCGGGCCCTGGCTGCGCCAGCATTTCCAGGCGAGCCGGGTGTTCCCCAGCAGCGCGTAGGTCAGCGCCACCAGTCGGGCCGGAATGTAGTTGAGCACGTCGTCGATTTTTGCCGCGCACCAGCCGAAGCGCTCGAAGCGTTCGTTGCGATAGCCCCACATTGCGTCGAGCGTGTTGCTCAAGCGATAGAGCACCACCCCTGGCGCGCCGGCCACGACAAACCAGAACAGCGCGGCGAACACCGCGTCACTGCCGTTTTCCAGCACCGATTCGGTGGCGGCGCGGGCGACGGCGGTGCTGTCCAGTTCGCTGGTCTGGCGACTGACCAGATAGCCGACGCGTTTGCGCGCTTCTTCCAGATCATCAGCGCGCAAGGCGCAGGCTACCGGCGCGACATGCTCACCGAGGCTGCGCATGCCGAGGGCGCAATACAGCGCCAGAATCTCGACGATCCAGCCCACGTACGGTGCCCAGGAAAACGCGGTCGCGAGCAAGGTCAGCGGCAGCACCGCGATCACCCACGCGGTGACCCCGTGACTGCGCCAGCCACGTCCGCCCGCATTGAAACGGCGCTCGATGCGCCCGGCAAAATTGCCGAACGCCACCAGCGGATGCCAGCGTTTCGGTTCACCCAGCAGCGCATCCAGCGCGACCGCGGCGACACTCAACAACGCCACACTCATTGACTCACTCCCCAATAATTTTCGTACAGCAACTCATTGAGCGGCCGCGCCTGCGCCCACCCTTCGAGTACCAGCATCGGCGCCGGATAGAATGCCTTGACCGGCCCCAGGCACAACACCGCCAATGGCTTGGCCCCGGCCGGCAGCTGCAGCAGATCGGCCAGCGCCTGCGGTTCGAACAGCGACACCCAGCCCATGCCCAGTCCTTCGGCACGGGACGCCAGCCACAGATTCTGAATCGCGCAGGACAGCGAGGCCATGTCCATTTCCGGCAGCGTACGACGGCCGAAAATATGTTTTTCGCGATCGTCCATCAGCGCCGCGACCAGCACTTCGGCACAGTCGTTGATGCCTTCAACCTTGAGCTTCATGAACTCATCAGAGCGCTCGCCGAGGGCTTCGGCGGTACGCACACGTTCTTCTTCGACGAGGTTCTGGATCTGCCCGCGCAAGGCGCGATCGCTGATGCGGATAAAGCGCCACGGCTGCATCAGACCGACGCTGGGCGCCTGATGCGCGGCTTCGAGCAGACGGCGCAGCAGCTCCGGCTCGACCGTGCCGCCGGTGAAGTGGCGCATGTCGCGGCGTTCGGCGATGGCTTTATAGATCGCTGTGCGCTCGGCCTCAGTGTATGCGTTGTCGGTCATGGCCCCATCGCTGGCAAGCCAGCTCCCACAGGGGATCGCGTTTCTTCAGGCATGACACCGGCCACTGTGGGAGCTGGCTTGCCAGCGATGGCGGCCTTGAGATCTGGCGCAAACAATGCGGCAATCGTCGTCGGATTCGACGGAAAGTAAAAATGCACGTACGACGCCGTCATCCGCCCCTCCCGATAAACCGCCTCCGCCCCGCGCCCGCCATTCGGGCTGATGCCCCGGGCAATCGGCGTCAGCTCGGTGCTGGTCAGGGAATGGTGATAGGTGTGGCCGCGCAACGAACCTTCTGGCAAATCCACCGCTTGCAGTGCCAGTGCCGCCAGACGTTTTTGCATCACCGCCTCACCGCGCAGCAGGCCGACCAGTTCGGCACGAGTGCCGTCGACATCGGTCAACGCGTCGAGCAGATAGAGCATGCCGCCGCACTCGGCAAGCAGCGGTTTGCCGGCAGCGTGGTGCGCGCGAATCGCATCCAGCATCACAGTATTTTGCGCCAGCGCGACATGGTGCAATTCCGGGTAACCACCGGGCAGATACAGACTGTCGGCGTCGGGCAACTGCGTATCGCGGATCGGCGAGAAGAAACTCAACTCGGCGCCCATCGCCCGCAGCAGATCGAGACTGGCGCCGTAGGTGAAGGCAAAGGCCTCATCGCGAGCGACGGCGATGCGCACGCCGTCGAGCAGCGGTTCGGCAGGGATCACTTCAGGCGCGGCGAATGCCACGGCCGGTGGCAGCGCTACCTCGCAACTGCTGGCCAACGCTTCGGCGGCCGCGTCGAGACGCAGGTCCAGATCATTCAATTCGCTGGCCTGCACCAGACCGAGATGGCGGCTCGGCAACTCGATCCCGGTTTCCCGCGACAGCGCGCCGTACCAGCGCAAACCTTCGGTGAGGCTGCCTTCGAGCAATTGCGCATGACGCAAGGTGCCGACGCGGTTGGCCAGCACGCCGGCGAATGGCAGGTCCGGCTGATAACGCGCCAGCCCCAGCGCCAGGGCACCGAAAGTCTGGGCCATGGCGGTACCATCGATCACACCAAGCACCGGCACACCAAAATGGCGCGCCAGATCAGCGCTGGACGGCGTGCCGTCGAACAGGCCCATCACGCCTTCGATCAGGATCAGATCGGCTTCGGCGGCGGCTTCCCACAACAGGCGGCGGCTTTCCTGCTCGCCAACCATCCACATGTCCAGTTGATACACCGGCGCACCGCTGGCGCGCTCGAGAATCATCGGGTCGAGGAAGTCCGGGCCGCATTTGAACACGCGCACCTTGCGCCCCTGATTGCGATGCAAGCGAGCGAGCGCGGCGGTGACGGTGGTCTTGCCCTGACCGGAGGCCGGCGCGGCGATCAACACCGCCGGGCAGTGACGTGGTTGATTCAAAGTTCGACGCCTTTCTGCGCTTTGATGCCGGCCTGGAAGGCGTGCTTGAGCATGCCCATTTCGGTGACGGTGTCGCCCATTTCGATCATTTCCGGCTTGGCCGCGCGGCCGGTGACGATCACGTGCTGCATCGGCGGACGCGCCTGCAGGTCGCTGAGCACTCGATCCAGATCGAGGTAGCCGTGTTTCAGGGCGATGTTCAGTTCATCCAGCACCACCAGGCCGATCGACGGATCGCGCAGCAGCTCGCGGGACACTGCCCACGCAGCTTCGGCGGCGGCGATGTCACGTTGGCGATCCTGGGTTTCCCAGGTGAAGCCCTCGCCCATCACGTGAAAGCGCACTTGCTCGGGGAAGCGGCGGAAGAACAACTCTTCGCCAGTGCTGTTGCGGCCCTTGATGAATTGCACCACGCCGCACTGCATGCCGTGACCCATGGCACGGGCAAGCATGCCGAACGCCGAGCTGCTTTTGCCTTTGCCATTGCCGGTCAACACCAGCACCAGGCCGCACTCGTCAGGGGAATTGGCGATGCGTTCGTCGATCACGGCTTTTTTGCGCTGCATACGCGCCAGATGGCGTTCGTCGCGCTCGGGGGAATCGGTCATGGGGAGCTCTCCGTTGAGGCTGGATAACGGCGGGCAGGCACAAGAATAGACGGCAAAAAGCCTGGCATCGCCCACCGTGATGCCGCTGGATGGATCAGGCCGGTCTCCGGGCTCATGAGCGGCGAATCGCCTGACTGCGCGCCTTCCCGCGTCGGTCGACACAGTGGCTCAATGCGCAGTTTTCACTCATTTACCGTTGCGGGGGCAGCGCCGGGATCGTGATCGTGCTTCACCTGAAGACAACCCTCACCGGCTTCCCTGTTTCACTCTGTCGACACGCGTCACAGAGCACCTGAAACAAGCCGCGAAGGTTAGAGGGTTGGGGGTGGAGCGTCAATTAAAGAGGGGGCCGTCGGGCGAATAACTGCCGTCGATCAATTATCTGGCGCCAATCTTGTGCCACACTGAGACAAGTGATATCAAAGAGCCATGCTTTTGATTGAAAAAGCACACCACAACAATAAGGATGATGACGATGCAAGGCATGATCATCAGCAACCCGCGCCTGGAATTCCTGCGCCCGGTGCTTGAACGCTGGTTTGACTGTATTGACCGTTACAACGCGGTACGCGGTGACAACGACACGCCCTACTGGCATGACGAGAAAGCCAATCTCGGCTTGCTCTCCGCTGCGGCCTGGATGGCCGAGCTGGTGACCCTCTGCGATACCACCACCCGCAAGCAGAACGAAGACGGCGAGCGCAATGCCCGCGCCGACCTGTTCATCGCCGGGGCCGAAGACCGCGCCTACCTTCAGGCCACCCAGCGCTGGCCGCGGGTCAACAACCTCAACCTGACTCAGGCCCTGCTGGACATCACCAGCGATGCCAAACGCATCAGCTTCGCCAGTGACCTCAAACTCGGCTGTCTGTTCGTCGCCCCGCAGAAGGCTCAGCACAGCGCCAGCCCGGAAGAACTGCAGGACATGGTCGACGACCTGCAAAAGGAACACTGCTGCGCCGTGGCCTGGTATTTCCCCTACGCCTACCGCAAATTGCGCAGCGAAGCGGGTAACTATCACCCGGGCATCGCCGTGCTGTTCAAAGAGGCCCGTGGTTGAACGGTTGAACCATCGGGTGCGCAGGGTTCTCTATGATTAAGCATGCATTCATAGGGAAGATCAGCAATGCGCAAAACCCGACTCGCTCTCGTCATCGCTCTCGCCGGAGGGCTCACCGCCTGCGGTGAATCCTCCAGCCTGCAAGTTTCCGACGGCACCGGACCGTCACCGAAACTGCCTGAACCGAACAAAACCCTGATCCCGACGGTGAACATCGCCCCAGCGGTCGGCTGGCCTGCAGGTGGCAAACCGACCGCCGCAGCCGGTACGCAAGTGGCTGCATTTGCCGAAGGCCTCGATCATCCGCGCTGGCTCTACGTGCTGCCCAACGGTGACGTATTGGTGACGGAAACCAACGCGCCGCCCAAGCCGGATGACAGCAGCGGTATTCGCGGCTGGGTGATGAAGAAAGTCATGGGCAAAGCTGGTGCCGGCGTGCCAAGCCCGAACCGCATCACCCTGCTGCGCGACGCCGATCACGACGGCGTGGCCGAGACCCGCACGGTGTTTCTGCAGAACCTCAACTCGCCGTTCGGCATGACCCTGGTCGGCAACGATTTGTACGTCGCGGACACTGATCGCCTGCTGCGCTTCCACTACGAACCCGGTGCGACGGAGATCAAGACGCAGCCGATCAAGGTTACCGACCTGCCGGGCGGTACGCTGAACCATCACTGGACCAAGAACGTCATCGCCAGCAAGGACGGCAGCAAGCTGTATGTCACCGTCGGCTCGAACAGCAACGTCGGCGAGAATGGTCTGGATAAAGAGGAAGGTCGCGCCGCGATCTGGGAAGTGGATCGCGCCACCGGCAATCACCGGATCTTCGCCTCAGGCATTCGTAACCCCAACGGCCTGGCGTGGGAACCCACCACAGGCGCGCTGTGGACAGCAGTCAACGAACGTGACGAAATCGGCAGCGACCTGGTGCCGGACTACATCACCTCGGTCAAGGACGGTGGCTTCTATGGCTGGCCTTTCAGCTATTACGGCCAGCACGTGGATGTCCGGGTGAAGCCGCAGAATCTGGATCTGGTGGCCAAGGCCATCGCTCCGGACTATGCCGTCGGCCCGCACACCGCGTCACTGGGCCTGACCTTCGCCGACGGCAACAACTTGCCGGCGCAGTTCAAGGAAGGCGCGTTTATCGGCCAGCACGGCTCGTGGAACCGCAAACCGCACAGTGGCTATAAGGTGATTTTCGTACCATTCGCCGCCGGCAAGCCGAACGGAGCACCGGTGGATGTACTGACCGGCTTCCTCGACAAGGACGAGAACGCATTGGGCCGCCCGGTTGGCGTGGTGATTGACCAGCAAGGTGGTTTGCTGGTGGCCGATGATGTGGGGAACAAGGTGTGGCGGGTTTCGTCCGCCAAGTAATCTGACACGCCCCAAAACAACTGTGGGAGCGAGCTTGCTCGCGAAAGCGTCAAGTCATACAACATCGCAATTGAATGACACAGCGCATTCGCGAGCAAGCTCGCTCCCACATTTAAATCTTCAGCGGTTACGGGTTATGCGCCAGATGCTCCGGCTGCAATACCCGCTTGGCACTCAGATACGCCTTCTGCCAATACGCCTTCGACAGGCTGTCCAGCTTCACTGTGCCGCCGGTTGCTGGCGCATGCACGAAGCGACCTTCCCCCACGTAGATCCCCGCATGGCTGACCTGAGAGCCACCATTGGTGGCGAAGAAGATCAGGTCGCCAGTCTGCAAACCCTCTTTGCCGACATTCGGCGCTTGCATCACGATCATCTCGCGGGTGGAGCGCGGCAAGGAGATGCCAGCAGCATCACGGTAGACGAAGCCGATCAGGCCGCTGCAATCAAACCCGGAGTCTGGTGTGTTGCCACCCCAGCGATAAGGCGTGCCAACCAGGCCCAGCGCACGAAACAGCACGTCTTCAGCAGCCGGCGAAAAAGCTTGGGAAGGCCCGAACACCACCGGAGCGCGCACCACGGGCGCAGGCGGCGGAGTGCGGCTGGCGCAAGCGCTGAGCAGCGCTGCGAAGAAAATCAATGTGAGGCGGGCCGACATCGTCATAAGCAGAACATCCTGATCTGGCTGCGGCTTTCTCTGCCGAATGGACAGAAACAAAACCGCCTGCGGAGCACGCAGGCGGTTTGCCATCAATATAGATACAGGATTCTAGCGGCTACACGGCAAACTTCAAGTAAGACTTTAACTTCACCTTGTAAAGTCTAGGTCTACTCCCTTGCCGGGAACCGTTTTTGTCGCCACGGACGTGGCGACAACGGGGAATTACTTGCGAGCGGTAACCACGGTCGGTGCCATTGCGAGGGCGCGCTTGGCTTCGATGAAGGTCTTGCTCCAGTAGCTGTCACCCAGGCTGTCAATGCGGACACCGCCGCTGCGACGGCTGCTGGAATGAATGAACTGGTTGTCACCCAGGTAGATCCCGGCGTGGCTTACACGACCGCGACGACCATTGGTGGCGAAGAACAGCAGATCGCCCGGCTCAAGATTACCGCGCGAGACCAGAGGCGCATCCACATTGATCATTTCGCGGGTGGAGCGCGGCAGATTCATGCCGGCCTCTTCGCGGAACAGATAACCGATGAAACCGCTGCAGTCGAAACCGGCTTCAGAGGTACCGCCGAAACGGTAACGGGTACCGATCAGGGACATGCCGCGTTCGAGGATGCTGTCGGCCAGAACCGGAAGCTCATAGGGCTTCTTGCCGTTGAAATCGGCGAGTTCTTTTTCGGTAGCCAGCTCTTCCTGGTAAATAACGGAAGACTGGGCGGTGGCAGAATTTTTAACCTGTTGAGGCTGCTCTTGAACTGGAGAATGAGCAGCGCAACCGAACAACAGGGTGACGAGTGCGAGAGGCACGAGGGGTGCGAAGCGATTTAGCATGGGCACGACCGTGGCTGAAGTTGTAAAGAAGCCGAGACTATGCCCGCTATCGGCCTCATTTGCAAATTCAATCGATCTTTTTGTGACTTCCCGGTTTCTCGTTTACATCTAAGCGCTTAAGCCCATTTGACTCGATACGCGGTCTGCATACGTTGCGGAAACGCGGATTTTCTGGCGCCTGAAATATGTCGAAACGTGCTGAAAGCCTCGTATTTCAAGGGCTGGCTACCAACCGAGGGTCTCTTTCAGGAACGGAATTGTCAGCTTGCGTTGCGCCTGCAACGAGGCCTGATCCAGCTGTTCGAGCAGGTCGAACAATGCACTCATGCTGCGGGTGCCACGGGTCAGAATAAAGTGTCCGACTTCATCGGTCAGGTGCAGGCCGCGACGCGAAGCACGCAATTGCAGGGCACGCAATTTGTCTTCATCGGAAAGCGGGCGCATCTGGAAGATCAGCGCCAGCGTCAGGCGCGATTTGAGGTCAGCCAGTTTCACCGGCAGCTCGCGTGGCGAGGTTGAAGCGGCAATCAGCAAACGCCGACCGCTGTCACGCAAGCGGTTGAACAGATGAAACATCGCCTCTTCCCAGTCCGGCTTGCCGGCAATCACCTGCAAGTCATCCAGGCAGACCAGTTCGTACTGCTCAAGGTTGTCGAGGATTTCGATACCGCGATCCATCAATTCGGCCAGCGGCAGGTACACCGCCGGCTCACCCATCTGCTCAAAGCGCAGGCAAGCCGCCTGCAACAGATGCGTACGCCCTACCCCGTGCTTGCCCCACAGGTAGATCAGGCTTTCGGTCCAACCGGCGTCGGCTTCGCATAGGCGCTCGACATAGCCGAGTGCAGCGGCATTGGCGCCTGGGTAGTAGTTGATGAAGGTGGCGTCGTCACGCAGACGCACACCTAGGGGCAGCTGAATCGGTTTCATGCTGACTGAACAGTTCTCAAGGAACCGTTAGTGGCCTCTGTGTAAAGTTTGCGAAGTTTATACCCGTGAAGCTGAGCGCACAATGCGACAGACCCCAAGCAAAATCAAAGGTTTGCGTTAACACGCTGGTTTTATGACAGTTTCTCTGACGCGTTAGCGAAACAATCCACCGCAAAACACGGGCCAACCCGGCACAATGCCGGACCGCCCGTGATCGGATCACAGCTCGGGCTCATCGGTCCCGCTGTAAATATCCGAGTCCTTGTACAAATCGTGCACGTGACGCACCAGCACCATGATCACCGCCGCCACCGGCAATGCCAGCAGCACACCGGTAAAGCCGAACAGCTCGCCGCCGGCCAGAATCGCGAAAATCACCGCCACCGGATGCAGACCGATCCGGTCACCCACCAGCAAAGGCGTCAGCACCATGCCTTCGAGCGCCTGCCCGACCATGAACACCGCAACGATTCCGATCATCGGATACAGATCACCACCGAACTGGAACAAACCGGCAATCAGCGCCGCGCCAATCCCGATCACGAAGCCCATGTACGGCACGATGGCCGCCAGACCGGCGATCAGGCCGATCAACAGCCCCAGTTCCAGTCCAACGATCATCAGGCCCGCTGCGTAGATCACGCCCAGCGCCAGCATCACCAGCAGTTGCCCGCGCACAAACGCGCCGAGCACCTCATGGCACTCACCCGCGAGCGAGACGATGGTTTCTTCACGATCACGCGGCAGCAGGCTGCGGATCTTGGCCATCATCACGTCCCAGTCGCGCAGCAGGTAGAAACTCACCACCGGAATCAACACCAGATTCGCCAGCCAGCCGATCAGCGCCAGGCTTGAAGCCGTGGCCTGACTCAGCACCACACCGACGATGTCAGTGGTCTGCCCCATGTGCTCGCTGATCGCGGCCTTGACCTTGTCGAACTTCCAGAAACCGTCCGACAGGCCCAGTTTCGACTGCGCCCACGGCAGCGCCGTGTGCTGCAGCCAATCGAGCATCTGCGGTGCCAGTTCGTACAAGCGCAGCAACTGCTTGGCGAGCATCGGTACCAACACCAGCAACAACGTGGTGACGATCAGGGTGAACAAGGCAAACACCGCGATCACGCCCCAGGTGCGGGACAGACCGAGCCGCTCCAGACGATCCACCAGCGGATCGAAAAGGTACGCCAGCAGCAACGCCACCAGAAACGGCGTGAGGATCGGGTGCAGCAACCAGACAAACGCGCAAAGCAGGACTACCCCACCGAGCCAGAACCAACGCCGCGTATCGGCCATGTATCACTCCTGCTTCTATATAAAGAAAGACTTACCAGCGAAACCGCAACGAAGGTGCTACCGGTGCAGGCGTCGGTGCCGCAACAGGCGTCGCACCTGCGACGGCTGGCTGCGGCGCTGCCACTGGCGTAGGCGCTTCGGCCGGCAATTCCTGCAACTTCGCCAACGACAACTGCGCGCGCAACTGATCGGCACTGCCGTTGACCCGATACACGATGCGATCACCCTCGACACTTTGCAGACGCACACCAAACGGTTCGAGTAACCGCAGCAGTGTGGCGTAATGCTCAAGATTCATGCCCTGCACTTCCAGGGTCTGTTGGCCCGAAGCACCAGGCTTGGCGACAAAGCGCGGCGCCAGACGCTCGGCCACCGCCAGCATCACGGCATCGGCCACACCAGCCTGATCGGCACCCTGCACGCTGCCGGCCTCTTTCTGATCGCCCAGCCACAGATGCCACTTGGCCTGCCACTGCCCACCCTCTTCGTGCGCATGCACCGCCAACAAGGCATCCGCACCGTAACGCTCCGAAGCGCCGCGCAATGGTGCGGGATCGGTGCCATCCAGCACTGGCGCGGTGGCCACCAGTTGCTCACTCAAATCAGCCAGCGGCAAACGCAAGGGCAAACCACGATGCTGAGCCGCCGCACGCAGTGGTGCCGCCGCTGCCTGACCGTCACCGACCAGGCTCGAACCTTCAGTCGAATCGTTCAGCCACCAACTCAGGATCGACGGCCGGCTCGCGCCCCACAACGACAATCCCGCACGACGCAGCGCCTGCTCAGTGGTGGCCGGGTCGAAATCGACTTTCAGCACTTCCGGTGGCCCGGCATCAAAACCGAACTGGCTGATGATCTGCTGCGGGTCTTTGCGAATCGTCGCCAACCCTGGATTTTGCACAGCCTTCGGGTCGCCGGTCAGGCGCAATACCAGCGTATCCAGCGCCGCCTGCGTGGCGCGATCGCGCTCTTCCGGCGCCTGGCTGCTGACCGGCTGACGCACTTGATAGAGACCTTTGAGGTTTTCGGCATGACTCGCCAGGCTGACCACGGACAAACAACCCACAACCAACAATTTACAAAAACGCATGGAAAATTCCCGTCGACAGGAGCGGCTGGAACAGGCCGCGTGAACCGGTTAAGCAAGGCTGTGACAATCTGCCATCGCAAAACATTCACACGGCGGCGGTAAGTTTTTGCACAGGGATAACGATAGACGGTTAATCGGTACACCTTATACAGGCAGCCACCCGGCACAATTGCAAAAAATTTCCGCTGATTATGCCCCTGCCCGTCGGCGCGAGGATGGCCGCTGCCCCTCAAGCCTGATAAAATCGCGCGCCTTCGCAGACCGGCAACAGCCGGGCACCCCGAAATTCGCGCAAGGCCATCGCCCTCTCGATTTCGATGTTCCCGCTGAACTCGGTCGTTACCCCTGAATCCCCTCCCCTAAAGGCCTGGATCATGAGCAAGCAACCCTCCCTGAGCTACAAGGACGCCGGTGTAGACATCGACGCCGGTGAAGCATTGGTCGAACGCATCAAGAGCGTCGCCAAGCGCACTGCGCGCCCGGAAGTCATGGGCGGCCTGGGCGGTTTCGGCGCCCTCTGCGAGATCCCGGCCGGTTACAAACAGCCGGTGCTGGTATCCGGTACTGATGGCGTCGGCACCAAGCTGCGCCTGGCGCTGAACCTGAACAAGCACGACAGCATCGGCCAGGACCTGGTCGCCATGTGCGTCAACGATCTGGTGGTGTGCGGCGCAGAACCGCTGTTCTTCCTCGACTACTACGCCACCGGCAAGCTGAACGTCGACGTAGCTGCCACCGTGGTCACCGGTATCGGTGCAGGCTGCGAACTGGCTGGCTGCTCTCTGGTTGGCGGCGAAACCGCTGAAATGCCTGGCATGTACGAAGGCGAAGACTACGACCTGGCCGGCTTCTGCGTCGGCGTCGTGGAAAAAGCCGACATCATCGACGGCTCGAAAGTCGCCACCGGTGACGCGCTGATCGCCCTGCCATCGTCCGGCCCGCACTCCAACGGCTACTCGCTGATCCGCAAGATCATCGAAGTGTCCGGCGCCGACATCGAAACCGTTCAGCTCGACGGCAAACCGCTGACCGACCTGCTGATGGCCCCGACCCGCATCTACGTGAAGCCGCTGCTCAAGCTGATCAAGGACACCGGTGCAGTCAAGGCCATGGCCCACATCACCGGTGGCGGCCTGCTGGACAACATCCCGCGCGTTCTGCCGAAAGGCGCTCAGGCCGTGGTTGACGTGGCCAGCTGGACTCGCCCGGCGGTCTTCGACTGGCTGCAAGAGAAAGGCAACGTTGACGAGACCGAGATGCACCGCGTACTGAACTGCGGCGTTGGCATGGTCATCTGCGTGGCTCAGGAGCACGTTGAAGTGACCCTCAACACCCTGCGTGATGCCGGCGAGCAGCCTTGGGTCATCGGCCAGATCGCTGCCGCTGCCGAAGGCGCTGCTCAAGTCGAGCTGAAAAACCTCAAGGCTCACTGATGTCCCAGACCTGTGATGTCGTGGTGCTGTTGTCCGGCACCGGCAGTAACTTGCAGGCTCTGATCGACAGCACGCGGACCGGCGACAGCCCGGTCCGCATCGCCGCGGTGATTTCCAACCGCGCCGACGCCTACGGCCTGCAACGCGCCAGTGATGCGGGTATCGCCACCCGCTCGCTGGATCACAAGGCCTTCGAAGGTCGCGAGGCCTTCGATGCGGCCCTGATCGAACTGATCGACGAATTCAAACCGAAACTCGTGGTGCTGGCCGGCTTCATGCGCATTCTTAGCGCTGATTTCGTGCGTCACTACCAGGGTCGCCTGCTCAATATCCACCCGTCGCTGCTGCCCAAATACAAAGGGTTACACACTCATCAGCGGGCGCTCGAGGCCGGCGACGCGGAACACGGCTGCTCCGTGCACTTCGTCACCGAGGAACTCGATGGTGGGCCACTGGTCGTACAGGCAGTAATACCGGTAGAGTTGCACGACACGCCGCAGACACTTGCGCAGCGAGTGCATGTCCAGGAACACCTGATCTACCCGATGGCTGTACGCTGGTTTGCCGAAGGCCGACTGGCACTCGGTGAGCAAGGTGCTTTACTGGATGGCCAGTTACTCGCGGCCAGCGGCCACTTGATTCGACACTAGGAGATTTTATGCGTCGCGCCCTGCTCTTCGCTTGCGCTCTGCTCGCCCTGCCCTTCGCGCAGGCGGCAGACCTTCAACCGTTCTCCGCCAGCTACACTGCCGACTGGAAACAGTTGCCCATGAGTGGCACCGCCGAACGCAGCCTGACCAAGGAAGCCAACGGCGTCTGGAAACTCAGCTTCAAGGCGTCGATGATGATCGCCAGCCTGACTGAAGAAAGCACCCTGACCCTGGACAAGGACACCCTGCTGCCGCAGTCCTACCACTTCGAACGTGGCGGTCTGGGCAAAGCGAAAAAGGCTGATCTGGACTTCGACTGGAACAGCAAGATGGTCACCGGCACCGACCGTGGCGACGCGGTGAAGATCCCGCTGAACCGTGGCATGGTCGACAAATCGACCTATCAACTGGCGCTGCAGCACGACGTCGCCTCCGGCAAGAAGACCATGAGCTACCAGGTGGTCGATGACGGTGAAGTCGATACCTATGACTTCCGTGTACTGGGTGCCGAGAAAGTCGACACCAAGGCCGGCAAGATCGATGCAATCAAGGTCGAGCGCGTGCGCGATCCGACACAAAGCAAGCGCACTACCGTGCTGTGGTTCGCCAAGGATTGGGATTACCTGCTGGTCCGCCTGCAACAGGTTGAAACCGACGGCAAGGAGTACAACATCATGCTCCAGGACGGCACGGTCAACGGCAAAACCGTTAAAGGCAGCTGATCCGCCGCTACAACAAAAAGCCCCGCAGATGCGGGGCTTTTTTGTGCCTGCAGTTTTCGCGACGACACATATCCCCCTGTGGGAGCGAGCCTGCTCGCGAAAGCGTCAGTTCAGCCGACATGTTTGTGGTTGATACACCGCTTTCGCGAGCAGGCTCGCTCCCACAGGGTTCAGCTCGATCTTCAGCGGTCAGATCAGACCGAAAATTTGGCCACCATATTGTTCAAATCCACCGCCAGCCGCGACAACTCCTGGCTCGCCGCACTAGTCTGATTAGCCCCGGCAGAAGTCTGCGTCGCCAGATCGCGGATATTCATCAGATTGCGGTCCACCTCCCGCGCCACTGCCGCCTGCTCCTCCGAGGCGCTGGCGATCACCAGGTTGCGCTCGTTGATCAAGGTGAACGCCGAGGCGATTTCTTCCAGCGCCTCACCCGCCGCCTTCGCCAGTTCCAGCGTTGAATTGGCGCGAAGGCTGCTCTGCTGCATCGAATTGACCGCCGAATCGGTGCCCTGCTGGATACCGCCGATCATCTGTTCGATTTCCTGGGTCGATTGCTGCGTGCGATGCGCCAACGCCCGCACTTCATCGGCCACCACCGCGAAGCCGCGACCGGCATCGCCGGCCCGCGCGGCCTCGATCGCAGCGTTTAGCGCGAGCAGGTTGGTCTGCTCGGCAATCGAGCGGATCACATCCAGCACCTTGCTGATGCCGTGAACCTTCCGTGCCAGATCCTCCACCTGCGTGGCATTCGACGTGACGTCATCTGCCAGGGATTCGATTGATGTCACGGTCTGTCGGACCTGCTCGCGACCACGCTGGGCGATGCGATCAGATTCGCGTGACGCCTCGGACGTCGCCACCGCATTGCTCGCCACTTCCTCAACGGCAGCCGTCATCTGATTGACCGCCGTGGCGGCCTGTTCAATCTCCAGGCTCTGCTGGTGCAGCCCACGTGTGGCGTCTTCGGTGACACAACTCAGCTCCTCCGAAGCCGAAGCCAACTGACTGGACGACTCGGAAATCTGCCGGATGGTGTCGCGCAGGTTGTGCTGCATGCTTTTCAGCGCCTGCAGCAGCCGCGCCGGTTCGTCCTTGCCGGAGATATTGATATCGCCCGTCAGATCGCCACCGGCCACCACTTCCGCCACGCCCAGCGACTGCGTCAGAGGCAAGACGATGCTGCGGGTCAGCAACAGCGCCAGACCGATGGTGATCAGTGCAGTGATGCCGATCATCACCCCGACCCAGACCCGCGAATTGATGAAGACCAGGCGCGCCGCTTCGGTGGCAAGGTTGGCGTTGTGCTTGTTCAGCTCGACCAACTCTTTGAGGGTGACCGCCATGTCGTCGGCCAAGGGGCTCATCTCACCGTTGAGAATGGCCGCCGCCTCCTCCACCCGATTCTGCGCGGACAACTGCATGACCTGCGCCTGAAACTCCAGATACTGGTGCTCGGCGACCTTGAAGCGGTCGAACAACTTGCGCTCTTCGGGCAGCACGATCAACACGTCATAGCGTTGCTGGGCTTCGCTCAACACACCGCGCAGGTCATTGAGCTTGGCGACATTCTGCGCCAGCGCCTGCGGATCCCGATTGAGCAAAAGACGCATGGTCAGCGCACGCAGGCGCAGCATGTCCTGACTCATCTCGCCAACCGCCATCACGCTCGGCAGCCAGTTGTTGTCGACCTCATCCGACTGGGCGCGCATGTTCGACATTTGCAGCAGGGCGAACGCCCCCAAGGCAAACACCATCAAGGCCAACACACCAAAACCCAGGCCGGCACGCGGCGCAATATTGAGACTACGGATGCTCATTACTCTGGTTCCTTCCAAAAGCGCTGCATCAACCCTGCAGCTGGTTGCTCTAGAAGGTATCGGCCCCGCGCAAATTTGCGTAAGACGAAAAGGTGATATCAAAAGGCCTTGATACTTCGAACCTTCGGCATTAACGATTCAGCGCGGATTTCGCGGACTTTGCTGCTGTTCGCGGCAATATCGCCAGGAAATTATCCCGGGCGACTTTACGCGCCACGTCTTCGGGCAAGGCATCAAGGAACGGCGTGAAACTGCGCATTTCCTCACCGAGCTTGTTGAATCGGCCTACAACATCCGAACCCAGCATAAAGCGCTCAGGGTATTTCTCCACCAATGCCAGCCATTGCGCACGCGGCTTGCCCTGCTCATCCAGCAGATACGGCGTGAGCATGCTCCACGACAGATCGATGAACAGATTCGGGTAAGCCTCCAACATCCGGCTGACGGTGGGCAGAAGGAATTCCAGCTGCGTCTGGTGCCGATGGATCTCCGCACTGGTGCCGGCGTGCGCCCAGATGAACCGGGTGTGCGGGTGATTTCGCAGCGGTTCTTCAACTTCCTTCAGGTACAGCGGATTTTTCTCACGCTTGGAGGTGATGTTGGAATGCAGCATCACCGGCAGATCGTTTTCGGCGGCCAGGTGATATATCCGCTTCATCGCTTCGTTATTGGCCCGAGGGGTATCGCCAGCGGTCAGTGCCGTCAGGTCATCATGGCGGGTGAACACTTCGCCGATGCCCTGCCACAGACCCGGATACAGATCGAGCAGGCGCTGAATGTGTGCGGCAGAGTTCTTGTCGTTAGGGTTGAAGCCCGAGAGGAATGGATGAAAGTGCAGACGCTGCTCCGGCGTCAGTTTCTGCACGGCATCGGCAACGATCATATCGGTGGCGCTGTACCAGTAGGCGTCGGCGTCATCACCGGCGTAATAGCGGGGACGTTTGGGTTCGTCTTCATGCCATTTCTTCGCCACGGGAATGCCGGAAATCATCACATGGTCGATGGAATTGTCCTGCATGGCCGTGAGCAATTTCGCCATGCCGGCGGTTTCCTGGAAAAAATCCACATAGTGCAGGTGCGCATCGCTGTAAGTGTAATCGCGGGCGCTGGCGGTACCGGCATATGCCAGCAGGCAGGCAAGACTCAAACGAAACAGGGACACAAGTAATCTCCGACAGGTAGGCATAGCCTAGACCTTGAGCCGACAACAAGGGTTCATCCTGCAGGAAAGTGGAACGCGCCTCCTTAGGAATGCTCTATAACTGCAAGGTCTTTTTTGATCGCACGACTTTTTCCTACTGCCAGTGAGGTTGCCATGACTGTTACCGTCAATACCGTCTCCGCCGAAGGTTTTCGTCACACCGTACAGATCGATGACCACGAATTGTTTGCCGACGTGCCGAAGTCTGCCGGCGGCGAAGGCTCGGCACCCGAGCCACACGACTACTTCGACGCCGCGCTCGGTGCCTGCAAAGCCCTGACCCTGAAAATGTACGCGAAGAAGAAAGACATCCCGCTGACCGGCGTGGGTGTCGAGGTCAAACGCGACAACAGCGAAGAGCAGAAAGGCAAATATGTCCTGCATGTGACGCTTACCCTCAAGGGCGTCCTCACCGATGCCCAGCGTGAAGAACTGCTGCGCGTCGCCGATCGCTGCCCGATCCACAAACTGATGACCACCACCGACGTCAGCATCGAAACCCACGCTCCACAAGGCTTCGACAGCCAGTAATCACCCTCTTGCCAGCGGCGGGTTATGCTTCTGGCATCACCCGCTCAGCCTGGAATGCACCATGGATACGCAACCACTGATCATCCGCCCGCGCGCCGAAGACGTCGAAGGCCAGCCGATCCTGCGCCCGCTGCCGTCAGCCAAATGCCGCAGCGTCGGGCCATTTGTATTTTTCGACCACATGCTCGAGACGGTTTATCCGACGGGCAAAGGCATGAACATCCGACAGCATCCGCACATTGGTCTGTCGACCCTGACCTACCTCTTCGAAGGGCAGATCCAGCACAAGGACAGCCTTGGCTCCGATCAAGTGGTCAGCGCCGGCGATGTCAGCTGGATGACCGCCGGCAGTGCGATTGCCCATGTCGAGCGCACGCCCGAGCCGTTGTGGGCGCAAAGCTTCACCATGCACGGCTTGCAGATCTGGCTGGCTTCGCCCAAGGATCATGAGCAAGGCCCTGGGCATTACAGCCATCACCCGGCCGCAACCTTGCCGGTCAGCAATAACCTTGGCGTGCAGATTCGAATGATTGCCGGGTCAGGCTTTTGCCTGGAATCGCCGGTGCCAGTGCTTTCTCCTACGCTGTATGCCGAAGTGAAGATGCAGACCGCGACCACACTGCTGATCCCGACCGAGCACGCAGAACGCGCGGTGTATGTGCTGAGTGGCGATGCGCAATTGAATGGCGAGCCCCTCGAACCCCACGCGCTGGCGGTGTTGCCGGGCGGGGAAGCGATGAGTCTGTTTGCCGAGAGCGATGTGCACGCGGTGGTGTTTGGCGGCGCAGCACTGGACGGGCCACGGCGGATCAACTGGAATTTCGTCGCGAGCGATCCGGCGGCGATCGATGAGGCGCGGCGCAAGTGGGCGGCCGGGGATTGGCCGACGGTACCGGGGGAAGTTGAGCGGATTGAATTGCCTTAGCTCTGTGTCGCCTGTTAGTCAGCCATCGCTGGCAAGCCAGCGCCCACAGGTTTAGCGCCGGACAAATATCCAGTAAACGAATCGAACACTGTGGGAGCTGGCTTGCCAGCGATGAGGCCAGATCAGGCACCGACCGAGTCAATGCCTGACTGCACAATCAGCCTTTGAACACTTCTTCCAGCAAATCATGCATCGACTTGAACGCACGCTTGGCGGTCTTCGCGTCGTACATCATCTTGCCTGGCACATTGGCATGCGGATCGGTGAATGAGTGCACCGCACCGCCATAGCTGAGCAACTGCCAATCGACCTTCGCCGCGTTCATTTCATCTTCGAACGCCGGCAATTGCTCTTTCGGCACCAACGGGTCGGAAGCACCGTGCAGCACCAGCACCGAGCCCTTGATGTTCTGCGCATCGGCCGGGTTCGGCGAGTCAAGCGTGCCGTGGAACGACACCGCCGCCTTCACCGGTGCACCGGTACGCGCCAGATCCAGCGCACAGCAACCGCCGAAGCAGAAACCGAACACTGCCAGCTTCGAGGTATCGACCGCCGCCTCGCCCTGCTTCTGCAGTTGTTCGAACGCCGCCTGCATACGCTTGCGCAGCAGTGCACGATCGTTCTTCAGCGGCATCATCGCCGCGCCGGCCTCGTCAGCGTTCTGCGGACGTACTGCCTGGCCATACACGTCAGCAATCAACACCACGTAGCCCTTGGCCGCGACCGATTTGGCGATTTCTTCCGCCCCGGCGCTGACGCCCATCCAGTTCGGCGCCATCAACAGGCCCGGGCGCGCGCCCTTGTGCTCGGCGTCGAACGCCAGACGACCTTCATAGGGCTGGCCATCCAGCTGATAGACCACGGAACGAACAGTAACTTGGCTCATTTCTGACTCCTGATTAGTTAAACACCAGAATGAAAAAACCCGCCGAAGCGGGTTTTTCTACATCGTGATTAGGCTGACAGCTCAACCAGCAGCTTGTTCAGACGGGTCACATAAGCGGCCGGGTCTTTCAAGCTTTCGCCAGCCGCCAGAGCGGCCTGATCGAAGAGGATGTGCGACAGGTCGCCAAAACGCGCTTCGTTCTGCTCGCCATCGAGTTTCTCGATCAGCGGGTGGCTCGGGTTGAATTCGAAGATCGGCTTCGACTCCGGCACTTTCTGTCCGCTGGCTTCGAGGATCTGGCGCATTTGAAGGCCCAGGTCCTGTTCGCCGATGGCCAGAATGGCTGGCGAATCGGTCAGACGGTGAGAGACGCGAACCTCGGCAACGGTGTCGCCCAGCGCGGTTTTCAGGCGCTCGACCAGACCTTCTTTGGACTTGGCGACTTCTTCTGCAGCTTTCTTGTCCTCTTCCGAGTCCAGGTTGCCCAGATCAAGGTCACCGCGTGCCACGTCGACAAAGGTCTTGCCGTCGAATTCGCTGAGGTAGCTCATCAGCCACTCGTCGATACGGTCGGTCAGCAGCAGCACTTCGATGCCTTTCTTGCGGAAGACTTCCAGGTGCGGGCTGTTCTTGACCTGCGCGTAGGTTTCGCCGGTGAGGTAGTAGATCTTGTCCTGACCTTCCTTGGCGCGCGCCAGGTAGTCAGCCAGACCGACAACTTGCTCGCCGTCGTCGCCTTGGGTCGATGCGAAACGCAGCAGACCGGCAATTTTTTCCTTGTTGGCGAAATCTTCTGCCGGGCCTTCTTTCATGACCTGACCGAAGTTTTTCCAGAAGCCCTTGTATTGCTCAGGCTCGTTCTTCGCCAGTTTTTCCAGCATGTCCAGCACGCGCTTGGTCAGCGCCGACTTCATCGAGTCGATGATCGGATCTTTCTGCAGGATTTCCCGCGACACGTTCAGCGACAGGTCGTTGGAATCGACCACACCTTTGATGAAGCGCAGGTACAGGGGCAGGAACGACTCGGCCTGATCCATCACGAACACGCGCTGCACATAGAGCTTCAGGCCTTTCGGCGCTTCACGCTGGTACAGGTCGAACGGCGCGCGGGCCGGCACGTACAGCAGCGAGCTGTACTCGAGTTTGCCTTCGACTTTGTTGTGGCTCCAGGCCAGCGGGTTTTCGAAGTCGTGGGCGATGTGCTTGTAGAACTCCTGGTATTCCTCGTCCTTCACTTCAGTGCGCGGACGGGTCCACAAGGCGCTGGCGCGGTTGACGGTTTCCCATTCAACGGCTGGTTTCTCTTCGCCCTCGGCAGCAGCCACCTCTTTCGGCAGCTCGATCGGCAGCGCGATGTGGTCGGAGTATTTCTTGATGATGTTGCGCAGACGCCAGCCATCGGCGAACTCGTCTTCACCGGACTTCAGGTGCAGGACGATGCGGGTACCGCGCTCTGGTTTGTCGAGGGTGGCAACTTCGAACTCGCCCTCGCCTTTCGACGACCAGTGCACGCCTTCGCTGGCAGGAGTGCCGGCGCGACGGCTGTACACATCGACTTTGTCGGCAACGATGAAGGCGGAGTAGAAGCCCACACCAAACTGGCCGATCAGGTGCGAATCTTTCTTCTGATCGCCCGAGAGATTCTTCATGAAATCGGCGGTACCGGATTTGGCGATGGTCCCCAAGTGGGTGATCACATCGTCACGGTTCATGCCGATACCGTTGTCTTCGAGGGTGACGGTCTTGGCGTCCTTGTCGAAGCTCACACGGATTTTCAGTTCAGCGCCACCTTCGAGCAATTCCGGCTTGGCCAGAGCTTCGAAGCGCAGCTTGTCGACAGCGTCAGAGGCGTTCGAGATCAATTCGCGAAGGAAGATTTCCTTGTTGGAATACAGCGAATGGATCATGAGGTGCAGCAGCTGCTTTACCTCGGTCTGGAAGCCCAGGGTTTCCTTTTGAGTTTCCACACTCATGGTCATCAAACTCCAATCAGATGGCAGTGGCCGCGACCCGGAGGGTCGGCGGCGGGTTGTTCACTGAGTTGGGGGCACCGTTCAGGATTTCAAGGGCTCATCGATTTTGAAGTGTGCACGGGCGGTGGCGATCGGCTCGCTCTCGGTACTTTGCCAGGCCGTGATGGCGACGTTGGCCACGCGCCGGCCCTGACGGCAGACCTGACATTTGGCCCAAGTGTCGCGAAACTGCCCGGCGCGCAGGTAATCCAGGGAAAAATCGATGATCTTCGGTACCCCGGGCGCTCCGGTGAAGATCAACAAATGCAACGCGGCTGCCAGCTCCATGAATCCGGCGATCACCCCGCCATGGATCGCGGGCAATAAAGGGTTACCAATGTTGTCCTTGTTCGCCGGCAGCTTGAACAGCAGGTCATCACCGACTCGCGAGCATTCGACGCCGATCAGCCCGGCGTAGGGAATCATCTGCAGCAAAGGCGCGTAATCGCCCTGGGCGTGAGCCAGCAGCAGTTGTTGCTTCCAGTCATCGCTCATCGAAGTTCTCCTTTGATCCTGCCACCAAATCCCTGGGTGCCTTTCAGCCCCTTGCCCATGCGCATGAATGTGCCAACAACATGGGCTATGGGTCGCTGCGGATCATCCTGATAGGCAAAACCGCGAGCGAAGATCACATCGGTGGTGACCCGATAACACTCGGCGAAACCGTAGACGTCCTTGTTCGGCTCGGCGGCGTGCATGTAGTCGATGCGCAGGTCCAGGGTCGGGCAGACTTCGAATTCCGGGAGCACGCACAATGTGGACATACCGCATGCGGTGTCCATCAGCGAAGTAATCGCGCCGCCGTGGATGACCCCGGTTTGCGGATTGCCAACGATTTGCGCGCTGTACGGCAGCTTCACCGTCAGCCCTTCGCTGCTGGCGCTGTGCACCGTCAAACCGAGCACCTGACAATGGCGCAGGGCGGAGAGAAAGCGTGTCGCGCGCTCAAAAACGGGGTTTTCAGCCATTTGATAATTACTCTCGTTAGAGCCTTTTGCCAGTAGTAAGCAATACGGCAAAAGTTCCACTGAAAAACAAACTTATATATCTGAACAAAATGAGGAACTTAACCTTTGGCGCTGCGCTCTTAAGGCCAGTAGTTATTTTCCATAAGGAGAAACACCCCATGCGTAAGACTTTAGCTATTGCCTTGATGTTGACCGCTTCCCTCGGTCTCGCTGCCTGCGATAAAAAATCCGAGGACAAAGCTCAAGATGCCAACCAACATGCTGAGCAAGCTCAGCAAGACATGAACAAAGCTCAGGATAAAGTGAACGACGCAGCAAAAGAAAACGCCGAAGCTGCCAAAGCTCAGGCTGAATCGAATCAAGCTGCTCAGGAAGAAGCTGCCAAGAAGCAATAATTGCGACTTGATGCAGAAAAAGAAAACCCGCCAAGTGCGGGTTTTCTTTTGCCTGTGATTTTTGGTCAGTCTTGGCTTAGAGGCTTTCTTAGAGCAATACGGTTCTAAAAGTCGGACTAATCATCAGCAACAAACTGCAGAGCAGGCCGACCAGCCACACCAGACTGCGCAGGGCTGGTTTATCCGCCAGGTACAACCACACGTAAAGGATCCGCGCGATCACAAAGATGATTGCCAGAGCATCAATCAACCAGCCTTGGGTTTGCGTGGTGTGCGCCATCAGCACACCCACGGCGAACAGGATGAACGCTTCGATGCAGTTCTGATGCGCCGCCAGCGCCCGCGCGCCATAACCAGTGAGTTGCGCCTGTTGTTGGCGCGGCAGGTGGTTGTTGTAACCGCCCTGCTCTTTCATGGCTTTACCCACCGGCATACGCGCGATGTAGATCAACAATGCACTGATAAACACACACCAGAACGGAATACTCATCAAGCGGCCTCTTTATTGGTTTCGGGCAATGGCGCCTCTGTAGGGGTATAGACCATCACATCGAGCACGTCGGAATGAAACTCGCGGCGGTACAACACTAGAACCACACCGGCACTCATCAACATGAACAACCACGGGCTGACAAACCACGCCAGCATGCTCATGCCGAAGTAGTAGGAACGCAGACCGAAGTTGAACTGGTTGGCCGCCATCGAAATCACCCGTGCCGCCCGCAGTGCGAACGCCTTGCGCTCCTGCTCGGACACTTGGCGCTCGCCGATCATTGGCGCTGAGCCGACCAGTACCGCGGCAAAGTTGTACTGACGCATGCACCAACTGAACGTGAAAAACGCATAGACGAACACCAGCGCCAGGCACAGTAATTTAATCTCCGACATGCCCTGCGATGCCTGTTGCACCATCGGGATATCCGCCAGCAACGACACGGCGCGTTCGGACGCACCGAGCACGGTAAGAATGCCAGCGAGGATGATCAAAGTGCTGGAGGCGAAGAACGAGGCGTTGCGTTCCAGATTGCCGATGACGCTGGCATCGGCGATGCGGTTGTCACGCAGGAGCATGCGGCGCATCCAGTCTTCGCGGTACAGGTGCAACACACTGGCCAGGCACGCAGTGTCGCGGGCCTTCCACGACGCATAACGGGTGTAGCCGCCCCAGCAGATGACAAACCAGAGCGCGGCCAGCAGGTGGATCAGGTTGGCTTGGATAAACGACATGCAATTCCCTGTGGAGTATGGATGCTACCTGTGGGAGCGAGCCTGCTCGCGAAAGCGGCGTATCACACAACATTGATGGCGGCTGACACAACGCTTTCGCGAGCAGGCTCGCTCCCACATTAAGACTTCGGCAACCTTTCGACGTTAGCTCGCGAAAAAAGACACTGCCAGACGCCCATAAAAAATGCCCCGTATCGATTGATACGGGGCATTTCAGTTTAAGCGCTGAAGACCCGCTTGTGGCGGGTCAGACAACGTCAGGCAACGGCTTCGCTGCGCTTGCCCAGCAGGCGATCGCAGACCACGGCGACCATCAGGGTCATCACGCATGGCACCAGCCACGCCAAACCCTGCTCGCTCAGCGGCAGGTGCGCCAGCTGCGACGGCATCCAGTCAGCCAGACCGGCGCCCTTGAGCGCGTCGATGGTGCCGAACAGGAACGACACCAGCATGACCGGGCCGAGGATCCGCCCGTGTTCGTGCCAGAAGTCCTTGCAGAAGCTCAGGGCCACCAGAACGATGCACGGCGGGTAGATTGCGGTCAGTACCGGGATCGAGAACGCGATCAGCTTGGTCAGGCCCAGGTTCGACACCAGCAGCGAGAACGCGGCCAGGATGATCACCAGGGTCTTGTAGGACAGTGGCAGTACGCGACTGAAGTATTCGGCGCAGGCGCAGGTCAGACCGACCGCTGTGACCAGACAGGCCAGGGAGATCAGCACCGCGAGGAAACCGCTGCCCAGCGAACCGAAGGTGTGTTGCACGTAAGCATGCAGCACTGCCGCGCCGTTAGTGGCACCGACCGCGACTTCATGGCTGCCGGAGCCGAGGCGGAACAGGCTGATGTACACCAGCGCCAGACCGACACCGGCGATCAGGCCGGCAATGATCGCGTAACGGGTGATCAGCGCAGGCGACTCGACGCCACGGGAGCGGATCGCGTTGACGATGACGATGCCGAAGACCAGCGCGCCGAGGGTATCCATGGTCAGGTAACCATTGATGAAGCCCTGGGAGAACGGTGCCGCGACGTATTCAGGCGTAGCCTGGCCAATATCACCGGCCGGCAAGGCGAACGCGGCGATGCCGAGTACCGCCAGGGCGATGATTTTCAGCGGCGCGAGGAAACGCCCCACGGTATCGAGCAGACGGCCCGGATACAGCGAGATGAAGAACACCAGCAGGAAGTACACCGAGCTGTAGAGGAACAGCGCCAGAGGGCTTTCGCCGGTCAGCGGCGCCAGACCCACCTCGAATGACACGGTCGCGGTCCGCGGGGTGGCGAACAGCGGGCCGACCGCCAGGTAGCATGCCGCGGCGAGCACACCGCCGGCGATCTTGCCGATCGGGCTGCTCAGCGCATCCATCGCACCACCGACCTTGGCCAGGGCGACGACGGTGACCACCGGCAGGCCGACTGCCGTGATCAAAAAGCCCAGCGCCGCCATCCAGACGTTAGGTCCGGACTGCAGGCCGACGATAGGCGGGAAAATGATGTTGCCGGCCCCGACGAACAGGGCAAATGTCATAAAGCCCAGTGCCAGGATGTCCTGACCTTTCAAAACTTTCATTAAGGAAATACCACACTACTGAATCGGAATTTAGAGGGGGATTTCCCTTTTGGGTCAGGGAAATGCTGTCAGTCCGTATGGGGCTGACCCGTTTAGCGCGTTGCATGCCTTGTGGGCGGCAGACGCAAAAATGGCTGCTAGCCTAACGAATTTGTCTGACAAACGCACTGTTTGAGGGCGAACTATCCGATACACGACGTGTACGTGTCGCGTTTACGCATCTATTTTTCCTAACCACAACCCTGTGGCGAGGGAGCTTGCTCCCGCTGGGTTGCGGAGCTGCCCCAATGCAGACCATTGGGTTCTCGCTGTTAGATGGTTTTACGCCTGCTGCGCAGTCGAGCGGGAGCAAGCTCCCTCGCCACAAAAATCCACTCAAATCCCATATGCCAGAAACAACAAAGGCCACCCGAAGGTGGCCTTTGTCTGGTGAAGCGTCAGTCAAGCACGAGGCTTACTTGACAGCCCAACCGGTCAGCTCGGCCAAGGCCTTGCCGATGTCTGCTAGCGAACGCACGGTTTTCACGCCTGCGTCTTGCAGCGCAGCGAATTTCTCGTCTGCAGTGCCTTTGCCGCCAGAGATGATTGCGCCAGCATGGCCCATGCGCTTGCCCGGAGGAGCAGTCACACCCGCGATGTAGGAAACAACCGGCTTGGTCACGTGTGCCTTGATGTAGGCAGCCGCTTCTTCTTCAGCCGAACCGCCGATCTCGCCGATCATCACGATCGCTTCGGTCTTCGGGTCTTCCTGGAACAGCTTCAGGATGTCGATGAAGTTCGAACCCGGGATCGGGTCACCACCGATGCCGACGCAAGTCGACTGACCGAAACCGGCGTCAGTGGTCTGCTTCACAGCTTCGTAGGTCAGGGTGCCGGAACGCGAAACGATACCGACCTTGCCTGGCAAGTGAATGTGACCTGGCATGATGCCGATCTTGCATTCGCCTGGAGTGATCACGCCTGGGCAGTTAGGGCCGATCAGGGTAACACCCAGCTCGTCGCACTTAACTTTAGCGTCCAGCATGTCCAGGGTAGGAATGCCTTCGGTGATGCAGACGATCAGCTTGATGCCGCCGAACGCTGCTTCCAGGATCGAGTCCTTGCAGAAAGGAGCCGGAACGTAGATCACGCTGGCGGTAGCGCCAGTGGCAGCGACTGCGTCTTTAACGGTGTTGAACACTGGCAGACCCAGGTGCTCGGTGCCGCCTTTGCCCGGAGTTACACCACCAACCATCTTGGTGCCGTATTCGATGGCTTGCTGGGTGTGGAAACTACCTTGCGAACCGGTAATACCCTGGCAGATAACTTTGGTGTCTTTATTGATCAGGACGCTCATTATTTGCCCTCCGCAGCTTTGACAACTTGTTGAGCAGCGTCGGTCAGGCTGGTAGCAGCGATGATGTTCAAACCGCTTTCTGCCAGTACTTTAGCGCCCAGCTCAGCGTTGTTGCCTTCAAGGCGAACAACAACCGGGATTTTCACGCCGACTTCTTTCACGGCGCCGATGATGCCTTCGGCAATCATGTCGCAGCGAACGATGCCACCGAAGATGTTGACCAGTACTGCAGCGACGTTGGTGTCGGACAGGATGATCTTGAAGGCTTCGGTCACGCGCTCTTTGGTAGCACCACCACCTACGTCGAGGAAGTTGGCTGGCTTGCCGCCGTGCAGGTTGACGATGTCCATGGTACCCATGGCCAGGCCGGCACCGTTGACCATGCAGCCGATGTTGCCTTCCAGGGCTACGTAGTTCAGTTCGAACTTGGCAGCGTGCGCTTCGCGCGGATCGTCTTGCGACGGATCGTGGAAAGTCTTCAGCTTAGGCTGACGGTACATGGCGTTGGCGTCGATGTTGATCTTGGCGTCCAGACAGTGCAGATCGCCGTCAGCCTTGATCACCAGCGGGTTCACTTCCAGCAGGGCCAGATCGTGATCCTGGAACAGTTTGGCCAGACCGACGAAGATCTTGGCGAACTGGGCAACTTGCTTGCCTTCCAGACCCAGTTGGAACGCCAGCTCGCGACCCTGGAATGGCTGAGCGCCAACCAGTGGATCGATAGTGGCTTTCAGAATTTTTTCTGGAGTGTCGTGAGCGATTTTCTCGATGTCCACGCCACCTTCGGTGGAAGCCATGAACACGATGCGACGGCTCGAACGGTCAACGACAGCGCCCAGGTACAGCTCTTTAGCGATATCAGTGCACGATTCAACCAGGATCTTGGTGACTGGCTGACCATTGGCGTCAGTCTGGTAAGTCACCAGACGCTTGCCCAGCCACTGCTGTGCGAAGGCCTTGGCGTCTTCTTTGTTGCGAACCAGCTTGACGCCGCCCGCTTTACCGCGACCACCGGCGTGGACCTGGGCTTTGACAACCCACTCGCTGCCGCCGATTTTGTCGCAAGCTTCTGCTGCTGCTTCCGGGGTGTCTACTGCGTAACCAGTGGAAACTGGCAGGCCGTATTCAGCGAACAGCTGCTTACCCTGATACTCGTGAAGATTCATGCTTTTTACCGTCTTCGTTAGGTACTGCGCATTCGGCGCTGCGCTCTTGATGAGTGCCGCGCCACCTGTGACTGCTGCTTGCGTAGCCTTCCGGTTACCCGGTTCAGCTACGCAAGACTGCGTCCAGCGGACATTCCGCGGTGAGACTTGCTCGCAAGGCTCACGACGGGCCGTTACCGCCGTGGTTTCTTATTGTGTCTTAACGCTTCTTGCGGTTGGCAATGTGGATGGCGCCGCCATTCACAGCCAGAGCAGCTTCGTGCAAGGCTTCAGACAGGGTCGGATGGGAGAAAACCATCATGCCCAGGTCTTCAGCGCTGGTGCCGAATTCCATACCGATCGCGCCCTGCTGAACCAGTTCTGCAGCGCTCGGGCCAATCACGTGCACGCCCAATACGCGGTCAGTCTTGGCATCAGCGATGACCTTGACGAAACCACCGGTATCGTTGGCGGCCATGGCACGGCCGGAAGCGGCGAACGGGAAGGTGCCGACGTTAACTTCAACGCCTTCGGCTTTCAAGGCCTGCTCGGTTTTGCCAACCCACGCGATTTCCGGGTGAGTATAAATAACCGAAGGGATCAGGTCATAGTTCATCTGAGCCTTGTGGCCCTTGATGCGCTCGACAACCATGATGCCCTCTTCCGAGGCCTTGTGCGCCAGCATCATGCCGCGCACCACGTCACCGATGGCGTAAACGCCCGGTACGGTGGTGGCGCAGTGATCGTCAACGTGCACGAAACCGCGCTCGTCCAGGGTCACGCCGCTGTCGGCAGCCAGCAGATCAGTGGTCACCGGACGGCGACCAACGGCTACGATCAGCTTGTCGAAAGTGATGGTCTGTTCGCCGTTGGCATCGGTGTAGTTAACAACGACTTCGTCGCCGTTCACTTTCGAACCGGTCACGCGAGCGCCCAGCTTGATGTCCAGACCCTGTTTGGTCAGGGTTTTCAGTGCTTCCTTGGAAACAGCGGTGTCGGCTGCCATCAGGAAAGTGTCCAGGGCTTCCAGGACAGTCACTTCTGCACCCAGACGCGACCACACCGAACCCAGTTCCAGACCGATCACGCCAGCGCCGATCACGCCCAGACGTTTAGGGACGGCCTGGAATTCCAGAGCGCCAGTCGAATCGACGATGACTTTCTGATCGACCGGAGCCGGTGGAATGTCGATCGGACGCGAACCTGGAGCCAGGATGACGTTTTCGGCTTCGATGACTTCAACCGAACCGTCCGGCTTGGTGACTTCGACCTTCTTGCCAGCCAGCAGCTTGCCGTGGCCCTGGATCGAAGTCACGCCGTTGGCCTTGAACAGGGTGGCAACGCCGCCAGTCAGGTTCTTGACGATGCCAGCCTTGCGGCCAACCATCGCAGCGACGTCCATTTTGACTTCGCCGGTCGAGATACCGTGAACGTTGAAGCTCTCTTTTGCTTCCTTGTACTTCCAGGAGCTGTCCAGCAGCGCCTTGGACGGAATGCAGCCGACGTTCAGGCAAGTACCGCCGAGGGCCTGTTTGCCTTCAGCGTCGGTGTACTTCTCGATGCAGGCAGTGGTGAGACCCAGCTGCGCGGCCTTGATGGCAGCAACATAGCCGCCAGGGCCGGCACCGATCACTACTACGTCAAATTTCTGCGACATTCAAAAAATCCTCTTTAGCGAAAAGCTTCAAGCCGCGCGCTGCGGGCCGTACCGCCGTTGCCGACGGTACGCCACCCGCAGCGCATGGCTGCTTCTATCAGATATCCAGCAACAGACGAGCCGGATCTTCCAGCAGGTTCTTGATGGTCACCAGGAAGGTTACAGCTTCTTTGCCATCGATCAGACGGTGATCGTAGGACAGTGCCAGGTACATCATCGGACGGATCACGACCTGACCGTTGATGGCCATAGGACGCTGGATGATGTTGTGCATGCCCAGAATCGCTGCCTGCGGCGGGTTGACGATCGGAGTCGACATCATCGAGCCGAAGGTACCACCGTTGGTGATGGTGAAGGTACCACCGGTCATCTCTTCCATCGACAGTTTGCCGTCACGGGCTTTTTTGCCGAACGTGGCGATGCCGCCTTCGATTTCAGCCAGGCTCATCAGCTCGGCGTTACGCAGAACCGGAACAACCAGACCACGGTCGCTGGAAACGGCAACACCGATGTCGGCGTAGCCGTGGTAGACGATGTCCGCGCCGTCGATCGAAGCGTTGACCGCCGGGAAGCGTTTCAGCGCTTCGGTGGCCGCCTTGACGAAGAACGACATGAAGCCCAGGCGTACGCCGTTGTGGGACTTCTCGAACAGGTCCTTGTACTTCGAACGCAGGGCCATGACTTCGGTCATGTCGACTTCGTTGAACGTGGTCAGCATGGCCATGTTCGACTGGGCTTCAACCAGACGCTCGGCAACCTTGGCACGCAGACGGGTCATCGGCACACGTTTTTCAACGCGGTCGCCAGCGGCGAACACAGGAGCAGCAGCGGCTGGAGCAGCAGCTTTTGCAGGCGCGGCAGCCGGAGCGGCTTTCTTCGCGGCAACAGCAGCCACCACGTCTTCCTTGGTCACACGACCGCCTTTGCCGGTGCCGGCAACGGAGGCGATGTTGATGCCGTTCTCTTCAGCCAGCTTGCGCGCAGCCGGAGCAGCAACAGGATCGTCTTCGCCTTCGGCAGCAGCCGGGGCAGCGGCAGCAGCGGCCGGAGCAGCAGCGGCGGCTGGGGCAGCGGCAGCAGCGCCGCCTTCAACGATGGAGCCCAGGACTTCGTCGGACAGAACGGTGTCGCCTTCGTTCTTGACGATTGCGCCCAGCACGCCGTCGGCGGTAGCCAGCACTTCCAGTACGACTTTGTCGGTTTCGATGTCGACGATCAGTTCGTCACGTTTGACGGCATCGCCCGGTTGTTTGTGCCAGGTGGCAACGGTGCCATCGGCAACCGATTCCGGGAAAGTGGGGGCTTTGATCTCGATAGCCATTATCTGTGGTTCCTTAAATTCGGTTTCAGGTGCGCGAAGGCGTTAAACGGTAAACGCGTCTTGCAGCAGTTTTTCCTGCTGCTCGGCGTGCATCGATGCGTAACCACATGCAGGTGCAGCAGAAGCCTCACGACCCGCGTACTCGAGTACGAGAGATTTGTTGAGGTTACCGATGCTGCGACGCAGGTGGTGCTGGCTGCAGTACCAGGCGCCCTGGTTCATTGGCTCTTCCTGACACCAGACGGCCGCTTTGGCGTTGGTGTAAGGCGCCAGGACTTCTTTCAAGTCGTCCTCAGGGAATGGATACAGCTGCTCGATACGCACGATGGCGATATCGTCACGGCCTTCGGCACGACGTTTTTCCAGCAGGTCGTAGTAGACCTTGCCGCTACACAGAACAACACGCTCGACCATTTTCGGGTCCAGGGCGTCGATTTCCGGGATCACGGTCTGGAACGAACCTTCGGCCAGATCTTCCAGGGTCGAGATGGCCAGTTTGTGGCGCAGCAACGACTTTGGAGTCAGAACGACCAATGGCTTGCGCAGCGGGCGAATCACCTGACGGCGCAGCAAGTGGTAGATCTGCGCCGGAGTGGTCGGCATGCACACCTGAATGTTGTGCTCGGCGCACAGTTGCAGGTAACGCTCAAGACGTGCCGAGCTGTGCTCAGGACCCTGACCTTCGTAGCCGTGCGGCAACAGCATGGTCAGACCGCAGAGACGACCCCACTTGTGTTCGCCGCTGGTGATGAACTGGTCGATAACAACCTGTGCACCGTTGGCGAAGTCGCCGAACTGGGCTTCCCAGATCACCAGCGCGTTTGGCGTGGTGGTCGAGTAGCCGTATTCGAAGGCCAGTACCGCTTCTTCCGACAGGAACGAGTCGTACAGGTCAAAGCGTGGCTGACCTTCGTACAGGTGCTTCAGCGGAATGTAGGTGCCGGCATCTTTCTGGTTGTGCAGCACAGCGTGACGGTGCGAGAACGTACCGCGGCCGATGTCCTGACCGGTCATGCGGATCGGGTGACCTTCGAACGCCAGGGTCGCGTACGCCATGGTTTCGGCGTAACCCCAGTTGATCGGCAGGCCGCCGGCCTGCATCTTCTGACGGTCTTCGTAGATCTTCGCAACCTGACGCTGAACCACGAAGCCTTCCGGAATTTCCAGCAGCTTGGCGGACAGTTCCTGCAGGGTCTTCAGGTCGAAACGCGTGTCGTGACGCGCAGTCCAGGCGTGGCCCAGGTACGGACGCCAGTCCACGAACAGCTCTTTGTTCGGCTCTTTGACCAGCGATTTCACCACGTGCAGACCGTTGTCCAGCGCGTTGCGATACTCGTCGACTTTCGCCTGTACACGCTCTGCGTCGAGCACACCGGCCTGAGTCAGACGATCAGCGTACAGCTCACGGGTGGTGCGCTGCTTGGTGATCTGCTGATACATCAGCGGCTGGGTGCCGCTTGGTTCATCGGCCTCGTTGTGGCCGCGACGACGGTAGCAGACCAGGTCGATCACCACGTCACGCTTGAACTGCATGCGATAGTCGATGGCCAGCTGAGTGACGAACAGCACGGCTTCCGGATCATCCCCATTCACATGGAGGATCGGCGCCTGGATCATCTTCGCAACGTCGGTGGCGTACTCGGTGGAACGCGAGTCCAGCGGGTTGCTGATGGTGAAACCGACCTGGTTGTTGATCACGATGTGCACGGTACCGCCGGTCTTGAAACCGCGGGTCTGCGACATCTGGAAGGTTTCCATGACCACGCCCTGACCTGCGAATGCAGCGTCACCGTGGATGGAGATCGGCAGCACCTTCTCACCGGTCGGGTCGTTACGACGATCCTGACGGGCGCGAACCGAACCTTCTACCACCGGGGAAACGATTTCCAGGTGGGACGGGTTGAACGCCATGGCCAGGTGAACTTCACCGCCGGCGGTCATCACGTTGGACGAGAAGCCCTGGTGGTATTTAACGTCACCGGAACCCAGCTCGACCTTCTTCTTGCCTTCGAACTCGTCGAACAGCTCGCGCGGGTTCTTGCCGAAGGTGTTGACCAGCACGTTCAGACGGCCACGGTGGGCCATGCCGATGACGACTTCCTTGGTGCCGTAGGAACCGGAACGCTGGATCAGTTCGTCGAGCATCGGAATCAGGCTTTCGCCGCCTTCCAGACCGAAACGCTTGGTGCCCGGGTATTTGGTGCCCAGGTATTTTTCCAGGCCTTCACCGGCAGTCACGCGCTCAAGCAGGTGGCTCTTGATGTCGGCGGAGTACGTCGGACGACCGCGCACGCTTTCCAGACGCTGCTGGAACCACTGGCGCTGCTCGGAATCGGTGATGTGCGTAAATTCAGCGCCGATGGTGCGGCAATATGTCTGCTGCAACGCTTCGTGAATTTCGCGTAGGCTCGCTTCCTCTTTGCCGATGAACAGGTCGCCGGCACGGAAGGTCGTATCAAGATCGGCATTGGTCAAGCCGTAATGATTGATCGACAGGTCTGCAGGTGCAGGACGCTGCCACAGCCCCAGCGGGTCAAGCTGGGCTGCCTGGTGGCCACGCATACGGTAGGCCTGGATCAATCGCAGCACTTCAACTTGCTTCTTCTCGTGCTCACTGCTCACGCTCCCGGCGGAAACCGGTTGAGCGCGGCGCTGGTTCTTTGCCAGCAGCACGAAATGATCGCGAATTGTGGAGTGCGAAACATCAGTGGCAGAGCTGCCGTCGGCAGGCAGCTTCTGAAAGTAGGTGCGCCACTCTTCTGGCACAGCGTTAGGGTCGTGCAGGTAGAGCTCATAAAGCTCTTCCACATAGGCAGCGTTTCCACCTGAAAGGTAGGCGCTGTTCCACATGCGCTGCATCACGCTTTCTTGCATGCTTGGTCACCCTCGGTTAGGGGAACACCATCGGCGTCAATACCGAGCAAACTTGCAGAAGTCCGAATGCAGCGACCAAAACAAGCCACTTAGGATCACGCTGATAGTCCGGGTACCAGCCCGGATGCCCCTGCTTGTCTCATTTCTTCAAAATAAGAGCGGCAGCTTGTGGCTACTGCTCTGGTTATAGCCATGACGCGGGTTGAAGCCCGCGCCACAGCCTCTTCGTTACAGCGGTTCTACGGTTACAGCAGCTGAATCACACGCCGCTCGAAAGCAGCATGTTACGGATGTGACCGATGGCCTTAGTCGGGTTCAGGCCTTTCGGACATACGTTGACGCAGTTCATGATGCCCCGGCAGCGGAAAACGCTGAACGGGTCATCGAGCGAAGCCAGACGCTCGGACGTCTTGGTGTCACGGCTGTCTGCCAGGAAGCGGTACGCTTGCAGCAGGGCAGCTGGACCCAGAAATTTGTCCGGGTTCCACCAGAAGGACGGGCACGAGGTCGAGCAGCAGGCGCACAGGATGCACTCGTACAGACCGTCGAGCTTTTCACGCTCTTCAGGGGACTGCAGACGCTCGATGGCCGGAGCCGGCGTGTCGTTCTGCAGGTAAGGCTTAACCTTCTCGTATTGCTTGTAGAAGATGCTCATATCGACAACCAGGTCACGGATAACCGGCAAACCTGGCAGCGGACGAACGATCAACTTGTTGCCTTTTACGACAGCGGACAGCGGCGTGATGCACGCCAGACCGTTCTTGCCGTTGATGTTCATGCCGTCGGAGCCGCAGACACCTTCACGGCAAGAGCGACGATAGGAGAAACCCTCGTCCTGCTCTTTGATCAGGGCCAGCACGTCCAGCACCATCAGGTCTTTACCACCGGTATCAACCTGGAATTCCTGCATGAACGGCGCAGCGTCCTGATCAGGGTTGTAGCGATAAACACTGACTTGCAACATGGCGATCACCCTTAATAAGTCCGGACTTTAGGTTCGAAAGTCGGAACAGTCTTCGGCGAGAAGTTTACGGCACGCTTGGCGACGCGTTTCTCACCCGGGAAGTACAGGGTGTGGCACAGCCAGTTTTCGTCGTCACGGTCTTCGAAGTCTTCACGGGCGTGAGCGCCGCGGGACTCTTTACGTACTTCGGCCGCGATGGCGGTAGCTTCAGCCACTTCCAGCAGGTTTTGCAGTTCCAGAGCTTCGATACGCGCAGTGTTGAACGCTTGCGACTTATCGTTGATCTTCACGTTGGCGATGCGCTTGCGCAGATCGGCCAACTGAGCGATACCCTTCTGCATGTATTCGCCAGTACGGAATACGCCGAAGTAGTTCTGCATGCAGCTTTGCAGCTCGCGACGCAGGGTTGCCACGTCTTCGCCATCGGTACGGCCGTTCAGCGCGTTCAGACGCGACAGGGCTGCTTCGATGTCGGCTTCGGTAGCGTCGTCGTATTCGATGCCGTCGGTCAGCGCCTTCTCCAGGTGCAGGCCGGCAGCGCGGCCGAATACCACCAGGTCGAGCAGCGAGTTGCCGCCCAGACGGTTGGCACCGTGTACCGATACGCAAGCCACTTCACCTACGGCGAACAGGCCAGGAATGATCTGGTCCACGCCTTCGGCGTTCTGGGTGATCGCCTGACCATGAATGTTGGTGGCAACGCCGCCCATCATGTAGTGGCAGGTCGGAACAACCGGAACCGGCGCAACCACCGGGTCAACGTGTGCGAAAGTCTTCGACAGTTCGCAGATGCCTGGCAGACGGCTGTGCAGCACTTCCTCGCCCAAGTGGTCGAGTTTGAGCATTACGTGATCGCCGTTCGGACCGCAACCGTTGCCGGCGATGATTTCTTTAACCATCGAACGGGCAACCACGTCACGACCAGCCAGGTCTTTCGCGTTCGGAGCATAACGCTCCATGAAACGCTCGCCGTGCTTGTTGATCAGGTAACCACCTTCACCACGGCAGCCTTCTGTAACCAGTACACCGGCGCCGGCGATGCCGGTCGGGTGGAACTGCCACATTTCGATGTCTTGTACCGGCACGCCAGCACGCAGCGCCATGCCAACGCCGTCACCGGTGTTGATCAGGGCGTTGGTGGTGGAGGCGTAGATACGGCCAGCACCACCAGTGGCCAGTACGGTGGCCTTGGCACGGATGTACGAAGTTTCGCCGGTTTCGATGCAGATCGCGATCACACCGACGAACTCGCCTTCCTGGTTTTTCACCAGGTCGACAGCGTAGTACTCGTTCAGGAACGTGGTACCGGCTTTCAGGTTGCCCTGATAAAGGGTGTGCAGCAGTGCGTGACCGGTACGGTCGGACGCTGCGCAGGTACGGGCAGCCTGGCCGCCTTTACCGTAGTCCTTGGACTGACCACCGAATGGACGCTGGTAGATACGGCCTTGCTCGGTACGCGAGAACGGCAGACCCATGTGGTCCAGTTCGAAAACGGCAGCCGGGCCTTCCTGACACATGTATTCGATAGCGTCCTGGTCACCGATGTAGTCGGAACCCTTGACGGTATCGTACATGTGCCAGCGCCAGTCATCGTTCGGGTCAGCGGACGCGATCGCGCAGGTGATGCCGCCCTGGGCGGATACAGTGTGCGAACGGGTCGGGAAAACCTTGGTGATCACCGCAGTCTTGTGACCGCCCTGTGCCAGCTGCAGCGCAGCGCGCATGCCGGCACCGCCACCACCAATAATGATGGCGTCGAAAGAAATCGTTGGAATGTTAGCCATGACTCAGATACCCCAGAGAATCTGCACACCCCAGACGAAGTAAGCGAACATCGCGACGCCGCATACTGCCTGGAAAAGGAAACGTATAGCCGTCGCGGACTTGCCGAACGCCATTGGCGTCAGGTAGTCAGTCGCGATGGTCCACATGCCGACCCAGGCGTGAGCGCCGAGAGCAACAAGGGCCAGGAGGCTGAAAATACGCATCCCGTTGTGGGCGAACAGTTCATGCCACTGGGCGTACTCGAGGCCTGGGTGGGCCACGACGTATCCGATCAGAAAGATGAAGTAAGCCGCGAGAACGACCGCCGACACACGTTGCGCCATCCAGTCATAGAGGCCCGAACGCGAGAGGTTCGTGACGTTAGTTACCATATCCAGACTCCTGCCAGAACGATTACCACCACGGAAACGGCGATAACGATTTTCGAGCCCAGTTTGCCGCCTTCCAGCGTCTCACCGATGCCCATGTCCATGATCAAATGGCGCACACCGGCTACCAAGTGATACAGCAGAGCGGACAGGATGCCCCAAATCACTAGCTTGGCTAGCGGACTGGTCAGACACGCTTTCACCTGACCGAAGCCTTCCTCGGAGCTCAGCGACTTGTCCAATGCGTAAAGCATGATGGCAAGGCACACGAAGAGGATGACACCGGAGATACGGTGAAGAATGGACGTGTAAGCAGTGACTGGGAGTTTGATGGTCCTTAGGTCTAGGTTTACAGGTCGTTGGCTTTTCACGGCTTTTTTTTCACACTGAAGAGCCCCTAACAATCAGGGCAAAGTTGTTGGGGAGTGCACTGGTCAGGTAACCACCACCCAGGGATGCGACCCCCAATGAAAGCAAGCCCAAAAGCCCTTGGCGGTCGGTGGCCGAGTATAGACAGTTAGGCTACTAATGACAACGCAATCACCTACCCCAAATAGCTGATTGCACAAGTCGTATAAAAGGCGTAAATGGCAGTCAATTTCGAGGAAAAAGTGCGCTTAAAGCCTTCTGGAGCAAGACTTTAGGCAAATTGACATTCGAATTTATCTCACTATAGTGGTGCGGGCCCTGCGTGGGGGGTCTGTCTGATGGTTCAAGCATAAATAGGAGGCCACATGGCTGACAAAAAAGCGCAGTTGATCATCGAGGGCGCAGCCCCCGTCGAGCTGCCCATTTTAACCGGCACCGTTGGTCCCGATGTAATCGATGTTCGGGGCCTGACGGCCACGGGCCGCTTCACTTTCGACCCGGGTTTCATGTCGACCGCCTCGTGCGAATCGAAGATCACCTATATCGACGGCGACAACGGCATTCTGTTGCACCGCGGCTACCCGATCGAACAGCTGGCTGAAAAGTCGGACTACCTGGAAACCTGCTACCTGCTGCTCAACGGCGAACTGCCGACTGCAGAACAGAAGGCCCAGTTCGTCAGCACCGTGAAAAACCACACCATGGTTCACGAGCAGCTGAAAACCTTCTTCAACGGCTTCCGTCGCGACGCCCACCCGATGGCCGTCATGTGCGGCGTAGTCGGCGCCCTTTCGGCCTTCTACCACGACTCCCTGGACATCAATAACCCGCAGCATCGCGAAATCTCCGCGATCCGTCTGGTTGCCAAGATGCCGACCCTGGCAGCGATGGTTTACAAGTACTCCATGGGCCAACCCATGATGTACCCGCGCAACGACCTGACGTACGCGGAAAACTTCCTGCACATGATGTTCAACACCCCGTGCGAGATCAAACCGATCAGCCCGGTACTCGCCAAGGCCATGGACCGGATCTTCATCCTCCACGCCGACCACGAGCAGAACGCATCGACCTCCACCGTGCGCCTGGCTGGCTCTTCGGGTGCCAACCCGTTCGCCTGCATCGCCGCCGGCATCGCCGCACTGTGGGGCCCTGCCCACGGCGGTGCGAACGAAGCCGTTCTGACCATGCTTGACGAGATTGGCGATGTGTCCAACATCGACAAGTTCATCGCCAAGGCCAAGGACAAGAACGATCCGTTCAAGCTGATGGGCTTCGGTCACCGCGTTTACAAGAACCGCGATCCGCGCGCGACTGTGATGAAGCAGACCTGCGACGAAGTACTGAAGGAACTGGGCATCAACAACGATCCGCAACTCGAACTGGCCATGCGCCTGGAAGAGATCGCCCTGACCGACCCGTACTTCATCGAGCGCTCGCTGTACCCGAACGTCGACTTCTACTCGGGGATCATCCTCAAGGCGATCGGCATTCCAACCAGCATGTTCACCGTGATCTTCGCTCTGGCGCGTACTGTGGGCTGGATTTCGCACTGGAAAGAAATGCTCTCCAGCCCGTACAAGATTGGCCGTCCGCGCCAGTTGTACACGGGCTACGAGTCGCGTGATATCACCAAGCTGGAAGACCGCAAATAAGGCTTGTCTTGCGATAACGTCTTGAAGTTGTATCGGGAACGGCCTCTTATATAGAGGCCGTTTTTGTTTGTTTGGTCGCAGCGGCCTGTGGGCCGACTGGCTTTTGGGCATTTGTGGGCATATCCGTTGCTGCGAGTGCTGCCGCTGGCGGTTTCGCTCTTACAGCGAGTCACCTTTTCCAAACGCCGAAAAGGTAACCCAAAAGGCTTTGCCCCGGCGTACGGCACTTCGCTGAGGCTCAGTGTTCCCTCGCTACGGTGTCCATCCGGGGGCATCGCCTAC